>DATEHZ010000079.1:0-16988 GCA_035279385.1 Vulcanimicrobiaceae bacterium
TTCACTCTTCGTCGCCGGCGCCGGCACGGCGGTCTTCAGCCAGCCCAACAACAGCACCATCATGGGAAGCGCGCCGGCGAACCGCCGGGGCATCGCGGCGGGCATTCTCGCGACGGCCCGCACCACCGGACAATTGCTCGGCGTATCGGTTGCGGGCGCGGTGTATTTCCTGCGTTCGGCGCAGCTCGGTTCGCTCGCGCACTCCTACGCGCCGGCCAAGGCGGTCTTTTTCGCCGTAGCGATAATCATGGTAGCGGTAAGTCTCGTATCGTACACTCGCGATTCCGGGAGCGTGTAATTGGCCGTCATTCTCGCGCTCGATCAAGGCACGACCAGTTCGCGCGCGCTCGTTTTTGATTCGCAAGCGCGCGTGCTGGCATTCGCGCAGCGCGAGTTCACGCAGTATTTTCCGCAGCCCGGATGGGTGGAGCACGATCCGGAGGAGCTCTGGCGCACACAGTATGAAACGGCGAGGCAGGCGCTGCGTGAAGCGGGCGTGGGCGCCGGCGACGTCGCGGCGATCGGTATCACGAATCAGCGCGAAACGGCGCTGCTCTGGGATCGCGCGAGCGGCGCACCGCTCTGCAACGCCATCGTCTGGCAAGATCGCCGCACGGCGGCGCAGTGCGAAGCGCTGCGCGAGCGGCGCCTGGGAGAAGTCGTCGCGCAGCGAACGGGCTTGGTGCTCGATCCGTATTTTTCGGCGACGAAGATTGCCTGGATGCTGGATCGCATTGCCGGCGCGCGCGAACGCGCGGCCCGCGGCGAGCTGGCATTCGGCACGGTGGACAGTTGGCTGATCTGGAAGCTCACGCAAGGCAAACGCCACGTCACCGACCTTACCAACGCGTCGCGAACGATGCTCTTCGACATTCACACGCTGCGCTGGAGCGACGAACTGCTGCGCGCGTTCGACGTTCCCGCGAGCGTTCTACCGGACGTGCTGCCCTGCACCGCGGACTTCGGAACGACGGATCTTTTCGGCACACCGGTCCGCATCGCGGGAGTCGCGGGGGATCAGCAAGCGGCGCTGCTCGGCCAAGCCGGCCTGCAGCCCGGCATCGCGAAGAACACGTACGGCACCGGATCGTTTCTGATGCTCAACACCGGCGATCGCGTGGTGCGCAGCAAGGAAGGTCTGCTTTCGACCATCGCCTTCGGTTTCGAACGGGACCGCGTCGCCTACGCGCTCGAAGGCTCCGTGTTCGTGACGGGCGCCGCCGTGCAATGGCTGCGCGACGGGCTGCAAATTTTGTCCGAAAGCGCGGAGGTCGAGGCGGTTGCAGCGCAAGCTGCGGACTGCGGCGGCGTCTATTTCGTGCCCGCGTTCGCAGGTCTGGGCGCGCCGTATTGGGATCCCTACGCGCGCGGCACGATCGTCGGCATGACGCGCGGAACGACGCGCGCGCACATCGCGCGCGCGGCGCTCGAGGCGATGGCCTTCCAGTCCGCGGACGTCATTGCCGCGATGGAGCGAGATTCGGGCGTTTCGCTGAGCGAACTGCGCGTCGACGGCGGCGCTTCCCGCAACGGGCTCGCGATGCAGTTTCAAGCGGACATCCTCGGTACTGCGGTCGTTCGGCCCGCCGTCATCGAAACAACCGCGCTCGGCGCGGCATACCTTGCCGGTCTGGAAACCGGATTCTGGAGCAGCACCGGCGAGATCGCGCAGCACTGGTGCGAAGACGCGCGATTCGCCCCGCAGATGGACGCACCGGAGCGCGATCGGCGGCTGCGCGAGTGGCATCATGCGGTGCAATGTTCGCGCGGGTGGGCGCGTCCGTGAATCGCGAACGATCCATCGAGCGCATGCGCTCAGAGACGTTCGACATCCTGGTCATCGGCGCGGGCGCGACGGGGTTGGGATGCGCGCTCGATGCCGCGGCGCGCGGCTACCGCACCGCGCTGATCGAGGCTGCGGATTTTGCGAAAGCGACGTCGAGCCGCTCGACGAAACTGATTCACGGCGGCGTGCGCTATCTGCGGCAAGGCAACATCGCGCTCGTGCGCGAGGCGCTGCTCGAGCGAACGCGTCTGTATCGCAACGCGCCCGAACTCGTGCACGAGTTGCCGTTCATCGTTCCGGCCTACGGCTTTTTCGATCTCGCTTATTATTCCGCGGGACTCAAAGCCTACGACGCGCTGGCCGCCGAGTCGACGTTCGCGCGCAGCCGTATGCTCTCGCCGCGCGGCGCAAAGACGCACATTCCTTCCCTGCGCACGAATGGCATGCGGGCCGCCATGCTGTACGCCGACGCGCAATTCGACGACGCGCGCATGGCGCTGGCGCTCGCGCGCACGGCGTACGATCGCGGTGCGGCGCTGGCGAATTACGTGCGCGCGGATGCGTTTGCGGCGCAGGACGGGCGCCTGTGCGGTGCGGTTGCCGTCGACGGTGAAACGGGAGAGCGCTTCACGATCGGCGCGCGCGGCATCATCAACGCGACGGGAATTTTCGCGGACGAGGTTCGACGCATCGACGTCCCGCACGCCGCGCCGCTGCTCACCTTCAGCCGCGGTTCGCACGTCGTTCTGCCCTCCGCCGTATTAGGTGAAGGGTCGAGCGCGCTGCTCGTTCCCCGCACGAGCGACGGACGCGTCCTATTTGCCATCCCATGGCACGACCACACGCTGGTCGGCACGACCGATATTCCCGCAAACGAACCGGAGATCGAACCGCGCGCAAGCGATGCCGAGATCGCCTACATCATCTCCACGCTCAATCGGTATCTCGATCGTCCCGTCTCCGAGAGCGACGTGCTCTCGGCGTGGGCGGGGCTGCGTCCGCTTCTGAATACCCGCGCGGTGCATACGGCGCGCCTTTCACGCGAGCACGCAATCGAGGTCTCGAAAACGGGGTTGGTGACGATTACCGGCGGAAAGTGGACGACGTACCGCAAGATGGCGCAAGACGCCGTCGACGTTGCGGCTGCGCAAGCCGGCCTGCCCGCGGCAGCGTGCCCGACGGCGGATCTGCGCCTGCACTGCTACGAGGCGCCGATGCTCATGTCGCTCGACGCGCGCATCGAGTTCGCGACGGACGAAGAGATGGCGCGCACGGTGGAAGACGTGCTGGCGCGGCGCACGAGAGCGCTCTTTCTGGACGCAAAAGCGGCGCGCGATCAGGCACCGGCGGTTGCAGCGGTCCTCGCCCGGCGCTTGGCGCGCGATGCGATGTGGGAAAGAGCACAAGTGCGATCGTTCGACGCGCTCGCAAGCCGTTACAGAGGATTGGCATAATGAACGTTCGCGTTTTGGGCGGTTCGGGTATCGAGGTTTCGGAGATCGGCTACGGCTGCATGGGGCTGACGTGGGCGTACGGCTCGGCGATGTCGCAGCCGGACGAACGCGCGGGCGCGGACGTTTTACACGCCGCCGCGGATCTAGGCATCACGTTGTTCGACACGGCCGACATGTACGGACCGTTCACCAACGAAGAACTCGTCGGTAAGGCGCTCTCCGCCCGGCGCAGCGGTTTGCGGATCGCCACGAAATGCGGCATCGTCGTGGAGGGCGATCGCGCGCAGTACAATCTCGGCCGCAACGGCACGCCGCAGCATATTCGCGAGGCGTGCGACGCATCGCTGCGGCGCCTGCGCGTCGAGGTCATCGACGTATACCAATTGCATCGCGTCGATCCCGATGTACCGGTGGAAGAGAGCGTCGGCGCGATGGCGGACCTGGTGCGCGCCGGAAAAGTCCGCGCGATCGGCCTCTCGGAAGTGGACGTCGCGACGCTCGAGCGCGCGGCGCGCGTGCATCCGATCGCGACCTTGCAGTCGGAGTACTCCTTGTTCGAGCGCGGTATCGAAGCCCAGATTCTACCGTGGTGCCTCGCGCACGGCGTCGCACTTCTGGCATACTCGCCGCTCGGACGCGGCATGCTCACCGGACGGCTGCGGCGCAGCGACATCGGGAGCGACGACTTCCGCGCGACGCTGCCGCGTTATCAGCAAGAAACCTTCGATCACAACCGGCGCATCGTCGCGCGCATCGAAGACGTCGCGGCCCGTACCGGTGCGAACGCGGGCCAAATCGCGCTGGCGTGGCTTTTGGCCAAGGCGCCGAACATCGTGCCGATTCCGGGAACGACCCACGTCGAGCATTTGCAAGAGAACGTGGGTGCGGCGAACGTGCGCCTTACGCAAGCCGACGTCGCCGAACTCGACGCGCTCCCGCGCCCGATGGGAGATCGCTATCCCGCGCCGAAGGCAAGCACGCCATGATTGCTCGAGAGCCAATTATACAATTGGCGCAAACGCTGCGGCGCGTGCGAAGCGGCGAAGGGACGGCTGCGGAAGTCGTTCAGTGGCTGCGCGCGGCGGGCGCGCTGGCAGCAGACATACCGAAACCGCAACATAAGCCGGCGCATCGCAACTACACGCGCACGCTGCTTTTCAAGGACGAGGCGTTCGAGGTGCTGGCACTGCACTGGACGCCGAACTGCACGAGCGCGATCCACGATCACGGTGGTGCGCTCTGCTGGCTCGCGGTCGCGCGCGGAGCGATGCACGTGGAGAACTATCTGCGAACGGACAGCGGCACGCAGCCCGGCTATGCCGCGATTGCGTTCGACGGCCGCGAAGACCTCGGACCCGGATCGATCGATCACCGGCAGGACGACGTACACTTACATCGCTGCATCGCCGACGATTGTGAGACAGTGTCGCTGCACGTGTACGCACACCCGATCGAACGCTTCCACGGTTTCGACGAAATTTCTCGCCGCTGCTTCGATATTACGTCAACGTACGACGCGATCGCGTCGTTCTGACCTGCTCGAACAGTCGAGAGGCGAGGGGTGCGCCCACGAGCAGCACACCCCCGGCGAGAACCACGAATAGGCCAGGCCCCGATTGCGCGACGAGCATTGCCGAATCGGGCCGCCGGACGATATCGAGGACGCCTTCGTAAAGCCAGACTCCGAATGCCAGTAACGCAAGGCCCGTTGCGGCGCTTGTGGGAAGCAGCAAGGATCGCCAGCTTCGCGGCGCGATCGCACCGGCGGCGCACGCGAGCAAACCCACCGCGAACACCATCCGCCCGTAGAGCCCAATCATTCCGCTGTACTGCTGAAGTCCGGCGAGCAGCACGAGCCACGGCAGCACCGCACCGATCATCACGAGCACACCACCCGCAACGAGCCCTGCCCGTACAATCACGGCTGCACTTCAAAGAAGAGGTAGGTGTTGGTACGTTTATCGTCCGTGATGTGCGTCTGAGCGGGATCGGCGGCTTGGAGCGCGCGGACCGTGGCCAAGCTCTTGCCGGCGACGATCTGGTTCCACGTGCCGAGATCCTTGACGCCGATGACGATGAGTTCCCACCAATTTCCCGTATCGGCATCGATGATGTGGCTATGCGCGGGCAACGGAGCGTTGCTCGGTCCGCCTATCCGCGAAAGATCGATGGTCGAAGGATGATTGATGCACATTCCGACCGTCGGACAGTGCAGCGTCGAGGTATCCGGACGGAAACCCAGAGGCGTCATGACGTAAAGGAACGGAATTTTACTGCCGCCCGGACGAGGATCCACGATTCCCTCGGACCCGGTTTCGCAGCCGCTCGTCGATCCGACCGGTTGGCCGTCGGCTACGGGTACGTGGCAAAAGAAATTATTCGTATGATAAAAGAACGTGACGGTCTTGCCTTTGAACCAGCCGGGGGTGAATCCGGTTGAGGCAGTCGGCGAAGGTGTAGTGGCGCCGCTCATGGGGTGCTGCATGTTCATCGGTGCAACCGTCGGCGCGGCGGATCCCGAACAAGCAGCTGCCGCGATCGCCAGGCCCGCCATGCAGGCGAGCCATGCAAGTGTCGTTCTCATAGCCCAAATTCTCTCCTGACGCGGAAGATCGTTTGTGTGCAGAGCGTGCGCTGCGAAGCGTCGTTCGCAGTATCGCGCATCCTATTGCGCAGGCATGAAGAAACTCTGAACGTACCTCTTGCCGCAAAAACAAGAGGCGGTATGTTGCTTACCGCCTCTTTGTATCGGATATCGCGACGCGGTTTACCGCGAGGTGCGTCGGCGTTTTTGTGGGCGGACGCTGCCGTTTACACGTTTGGCTGCCGTCGGACGACGGCGCATCGGAACGACGTTGCTCGCGCGGCGTGCTCCCTCGCCGAGTTCGACCGGCGTGATGATGCGCTTGCCGAGCGCGTGGTAGAGCACTTCGGAGAGCTCTTCCACCGGTACGAACGTCATCGTGTCGCGCACTTCCTTCGGAATGTCGTCGAGATCGATCTCGTTGCGCTGCGGCAGAATGATCTTCTTGATGCCGGCGCGCTTCGCACCGAGCACCTTCTCTTTCAAACCGCCGATGGGCAGCACTTGTCCGGTGAGCGTGATCTCGCCGGTCATCGCGACGTCCGGATCGACTTTGAGTCCGGTGAGCAGCGAGGTAATCGCCGTCGCAAGCGCGATGCCCGCGGACGGACCGTCTTTCGGCGTCGCACCGGCCGGCACGTGAATGTGCAGGTCGTGCTTGGCGAAGTAGTCTTCCGCTAGGCCAAGTTCGCCCGAACGCGAGCGCAAGAACGATACCGCGGCCTGCGCGCTCTCTTTCATCACGTCGCCGAGCTGCCCGGTGAGCACGAGTTTGCCCGTGCCCGGCATCACCGTCGTCTCGATGAAGAGAATGTCGCCGCCGACCGGCGTGTAGAACATGCCCGTCGATACGCCCACGGACGCCACGCGTTTCTTCACCTCGCTATAGAAACGCGGTTTGCTCAAGAACTCGGAGAGGTTCTCCGGCTTGACGCGACCCTTATAGCGCGGCTTCTCGGCGATTTGGCGCGCCGTCTTGCGGAATACCGTTCCGATTTCACGCTCCAAGTTTCGAACGCCGGCTTCGCGCGTGTAATCGGAAATGATGAGGCGCAGCGCCGCATCGTTGATTTGCGCCTGCGTATCCTTCAGACCGTTCGCTTTGCGCTGCTTCTGTATGAGATAACGCTTGGCGATCTGCATCTTCTCGAGTTCGGTATATCCCGCGAGCTGGATAATCTCCATGCGGTCGCGCAGCGGCCCGCTGATCGTGTCGAGCGTGTTGGCCGTGCAGACGAACAGCACTTGCGAGAGATCGAATGGCAGATCGAGATAGTGATCGCGGAACGTGTTGTTCTGCTCCGGATCCAGCACTTCGAGCAGCGCCGACTGCGGATCGCCGCGGAAGTCCGCTCCGACCTTGTCGATCTCGTCGATCATCATCACCGGGTTGCGCGTTCCGGCGTCGCGGATAGCGCGGATGATCGTGCCGGGCATCGAGCCGATGTACGTGCGGCGATGGCCCCGAATCTCGGCCTCGTCACGCACGCCGCCGACGGAGAGGCGTACGAATTTGCGTCCCATAGCGCGCGCGATGGATTGCCCGAGCGAGGTCTTGCCGACGCCCGGCGGACCGACGAAGCAGAGAATCGGGCCGGTGAGCCGGTTTTTCAGTTTACCGACCGCGAGATACTCGATGATGCGATCCTTGATCTTTTCGAGATCGTAGTGATCCTCGTCGAGAATCTTGCGTGCCTGCGCGATATCCAGATGGTCCGAGGTCTCTTTGTCCCACGGCAGCTGCACGAGCCAGTCCAGGTACGTGCGAATGACGCTGTACTCCGGGCTCGCCTGCGGCACTTTCGAGAGCCGGTCCAGCTCGCGATCCGCCGTTTTGCGGACCTCTTCGGGCATGTTGGCTTCTTCGATTTTCGTGCGCAGTTCGTTGGTTTCGGCCTGCTGCGGATCGACCTCGCCGAGCTCTTCCTGAATCGCGCGCAATTGCTGACGCAAGTAGAACTCGCGCTGATTCTTTTCCATCTCGCGCTGGATGTCCGACTGGATCTTGTGACCGAGTTCGACGACTTCCAGCTCCTTGGTGAGCAGCATCGTCAGCTTGCGCATCCGCTTCATCGTGCTGCGCTCTTCGAGCAGCGCTTGGCGATCGGCCGTTTCCAGGCGCATCGTCGAGGCGACGAAGTACGTGAGCAGATTCGGGTCCGTGATGTTTTGGACTTCCATCTCCATCTCGCGCGGCGCTTGCGGCAGATAGCCGAGAAGCTTCTGGAACAGCCCCGCGAGATTGCGCTGCATCGCGATCAGTTCTTCCGTCTGCTGCGTGAGGTCGGGCAGTTCGGTGTACGCGGCAACCAGGTAGGGATCGGTCTGCGTGAACTCCTCGATCTTGAACACCTGCTGTCCGGCAACGATGCAGCGCAGCGTGCCGTCGGGCACCTTGAGCATTTTCTGCACGGTGCCGATGGTGCCGATGCGGTGCACGTCCTTCGGGCCGGGATTTTCGATCTCGCGATTCTTCAGAACGGTCAGCCCGATCGGCTTGCCTTCACGCAGCGCTTCTTCGACGAGCTGAATGCCCGGTTTCTTGACCACCGCGAGCGGGATGACCGTGTTCGGAAAGAGCACCGCGTCCTGCAGCGGCAGAATGCCGATGAGATTCGCGGAGACCAGAGGCGAAGATTTTTGCGCTTGCGCGGTCATTCTAGACGAGAATCCTTTTTACAATCATTCGAATTTCAGTGCGCGGTGCCGGAATGAACTCGGCTCCCGCGATGGGCAGCGCGACCGCGAGCATCCCGTCGGCATACGTCGCCGTCACGTCGCCGTACTGCACGCCGACGGGCAGCGCGATCTTCTTGACGAACTCGCCGTCGGCGATCTCTTTTTGAAGGAACGAACCGCTGCGCAGACGCGACGCATCGGCCCGCCGGCCGGAGATGAAGAGGTGCCGCTCGTCGACGAAGACGCGCAGGCTCTCGCTGTCCGCGCCCGCGAGTTCCACTCGGACCACGAGCGCACAGGCCTCCTCGTCGATGACGACGTCGGCGTTAGGCTCCCACACTGCGCGCGAACGCAGTATCACCAAATCCATCGACCTCTTGAACCCCCGCGGTTAGCAATCGGATGCGAACTCTGCTAATTCGCCTGCCTGCCCGGGGGAGACCCGCCTGGTCCTATTGGCTGATAGGGCTAGGGAGCGGCGTGCCCTCGGGCCATGCCACGCAAGAATCCAGGCGTATATGCAACGGATCCATGGCCGTTGCCGGGATATGGACCTGGAAGATCTCCGTGTAGTTCGTCTTTACCCCATATTTCCGGACCGGCGGAAAGGCGTAGACCTCCGACTTCGGCGTATGCGTGGACGCGAGCACTTGGTTGATCTGCATGCTGCCGGCGGCGGACATGTAGTCCTGCCGGCGCTGGCCCAGCCACGTCGTTCCGTCTTGACGCGTGTACACGAAGCCGATGACTTCGCCGTCGGTCATCGTGGCCGTCGACACGACCTTGTCGATCTTCACGATCGCGGAACTCGCTTCACCGCCGAAGAGTCCTTGCGGCACCGCCTTGGCGGAGTCGAGGCATGCACCGTTATTGAGCACGGTCAAAGCCGCGAGCACGAATGTCAGCATGCAACGCTCGTTCGGGGTAGATGGTTGAAACGCCTATGAAAGCAACAGTCTATCACGGCGCGCACGACGTCCGTCTGGAGAGCGTTCCGGATCCGCGCATTCGCGATCCGCACGACGCGATCGTCCGCGTAACGCGCGCGGCAATCTGCGGTTCCGATCTCTGGTTCTATCGCGGCGTAACGCAATGGACGCCGGGCGATCGCACGGGCCACGAGTTCGTGGGCATCGTTGAAGAGACGGGCAGCAACGTCCGCACGCTTCGCAAGGGAGACGCGGTGATCGCACCGTTCGTTTCCAGCGACGGCACGTGCGAGTATTGCCGCACCGGACTGCAGACGTCGTGCGTCCACATGACCAATTTCGGCGACAACGAGAACGGCGGCCAGGCGGAGTTCGTGCTGGTGCCGTATGCGGACGGAACGCTGGTAAAAATGCCGGAAGCGATCGCGCACGACGAGCGCAAGCATGACGCCGCGGTGACGCTCTCCGACGTCATGGCGACCGGTCACCACGGGGTTGTGAGCGCGCAGACGACGCCCGGGTCGACGGTCGTGATTGTCGGTGACGGAGCAGTGGGGTTGTGCGGCGTGCTCTCGGCAGCGAAAGAAGTTGGCGCAGAACGCATCATCGCCGTCGGTCATAACGCCAAGCGGCTCGAGATCGCGGAGCGCTTCGGTGCAACGCACACGTTCGATTCGCACGACGCCCGAGTCCCCGAGGAGATCGCGGAGCTCACCGGCGGCGGCGCGATGCACGTGGTCGAGGCCGTCGGCAACCAGGAAAGCATGGACCTCGCCATCGGCGTCGCACGTCCGGGCGGGACGGTGAGCTTCGTCGGCGTTCCGCATAACGTCAAAGCGCCGCCGATGCGCGAGATCTTTTCGAAGAACCTCTCGCTGCGCGGAGCGCTCGCTCCCGCGCGCGCCTATCTTCCGCAACTCATCGCGAGTTTGGAAGCGGGACGCATCGATCCGTCGCCCGTGCTCGACCTGGCACTGCCGCTCGGGCGCGTTGCCGAGGGCTACGCGGCGATGGACGAGCGGCGTGCCGTGAAGGTGCTGCTCGCGGTGTTGTAGCGCGTGCACGCAGCCGGTTTTGCGCGTGGAGTCAGAACGGCGGGCGATCCGGCAAACCCGCCGATCGTGTTTCTTCACGGCATCCGCTTGGGCGGGCGAATTTGGGACCAGCACGCGCGCGAACTGAGCGACGAATTCTTCGTCGTCACACCGGATCTGCCGGGTCACGGCGAACTCGCCGATCTGCCGTTCGACGCACCCACGCTCGACGCGTTTCTCGCGTACGTCGCGGACACCGTCGTTTCGCGCCCGCCGCTGATCGTCGGGTACTCGCTGGGCGGCTACGCCGGCATGCGGTACGCGTGCGATCTCCCGGATCACACGAGCGGTTTGGTGCTCGCGGGCTCGAGCACCAACATCGTCGGTTACCGGCGCGCCCTGTACGCATCGGCGGTGCGGGTTACGGCGCGCATTCCTCCAGCAGTGATCCAGTCGGCGCTTCGCGTCTTTTTTCGCGCGACGCTTCCGCCGCGCGTCGCAAACCTGATTATCCCGTTCCGGTTCAATCACGAGGTCTTCGAGCAGAGCCTGCGCTTGGCCGGCGGGATACGCTACAGCGACCTGCTTGCGAGATACCGCAAGCCCGTTTTGCTGGTAAACGGCAGATGGGACGTGGCCTTCCGCCGCGACGAACGCGTCTTCGCAGAAGCGGCCGGCGCACGCCTGATCGTCATGCCGCGTACCGATCACGTTGCTCCGCTCCGAGAACCCAGCGCGTTTTCGGCTATCGTTGGTGACTTTGCACGAGGCGTTTTTGCGCAACCCGCAGGACCCGAAGGACGAACGGCCCAGAGCACGGGCGGTTAAGGCCTCGCGTTTTCGCCCGCCGGTTTTGATACGCTCAGCTGTGTGCGAGACCGTCCACTATTACGACCGCTGGGTCAACGGCAACGACTTGCGTCTGCTCGACCTCGCGGCCGGCCGCAAGCCGAGCGGCATACCACCTGCCTGCTTGGGCGATGCCGCCTGCGGTGAGTCCAGGGATGTCACGCTGGAGTTGCCGCCGTACGAAGATCGCGAACCGGCGCTGCCGGCACTCGATGCGCGCGCGCTTACGCCGGTCAAACACGTGCTCGTACATGGAAGCGTCGCAACCCAAGACGCGTGTCCGTTCAGCGATGTCGATATTGCCGTCTTCGTCGACGATCTCGCCGCATACACGCGCGAGGAGCACGAAGCGGCCGTATGCGAGCTGCGGCGTCTGCTGCACGCCGCGCTCGCGTTCGACCCGCTCATGCATCACGGACTCATGTTCGCGCCGGCTGCCTCGCTCCGGCGCTACAACCAGCGTTTTCTGCCCGTCGACACGCTTGCCCGGGCACGCGTTCTGCACGGCCCGCGCACGCTGCAACTGCGCGCGGTGCCGGTGCCTGCGGACGACTTTGCGCAGTCTGCGCGTTCGGCCGCGGTCTCGCTGCGCAAACAGGTCGTTGCACGCAGTTTTCTGCACGACGATTACCGCCTCAAGAGCTTTCTCTCGGGCGCGCTGCTGATGCCGGCACGCGTGCTCGCGGCCCACGGGACGTGCGTGTACAAGCGCGAGTCGTTCGATCTCGCGCGATCGCTGTTCGAGGCCGCACCGTGGGAGTTCATCACGCGCTGCGAAGCGCTGCGCGCGCTCTGGAAACGTCCGGCGGCGCCGCTGCCGCAGCGCTTCGTGCCCGGCGCGACGCATCCGCATCTTCGCCAAGTCATTGCCCAGCGAATGGGGCCGCGTTTGAACGTGCTGCGCCTCTCGTCCGCAATGATCGACAGTCTGGTGAGCGGTGCCCACCGCTTTCTCGACGTCGTGCAGGCGGTGGTATGAACGTCGTCGATCTTCCCGAACACGCGACACGCGGGCTTTACGATGAAGCGATCTCCCGCTACGCCGCCATGGTGAAGGGACGCGCCGTCGGCGTGCATCGCGTCGGCAACGTGCGCTATCCGGGACTCTCCGACATCGACCTGCTGGTGGTCACAGAGCACGAAGGCGTGGACAACCGCTACTTTTTTTCAGCGCTGCAGCGACTTCCGCAGCGTTTCCACCGTCTGTTTCTCCACGAACCCTTCATTCTGCCGGCGTGGTCGCTGCGCGTGATGCGCTACACCACGCACCGGGCACCGCAGCTCGTTGCCGGACGCGACGTTCTGCGGCCGTACGCTCCGAACGACGAACCGGCCGAACGCTGGTGCCGCATGCTCGAGTCGTATTGCTCCTACGCGGCCTTTGCCGCCAAAACGCGAACCGCGCAAATGCTCAAAGGGCGCCTGACGATGGCCGTCGCAAGCGCGTTTCGCTTTCTCTTGGGCGATGCGCAGCTGCTGTTGCCCCACGCTGCGGACGATTCGTACGTGAACCGGATCGAGGACGTTCGCCGCACGTTCTTCGAGGGCGGCGAGGATCGCGTTGAGCGCGTGCGTACCGCGTGGAAGATTTTCTCCGGCGCTTTCGATCGTTTCGATGCGGCGCTGCAAGCGCACGTTGGTGCCGCGAGCACCGATGAAGCCGTTTCGATCGCACGCGCGCGCCTGCTCGGCGAGCAGCAGTGCGACGACTTCGATCGAAACTACGCATTCCGGCGCGCCCAGGACATCGACGGCTATCATCAGGAGTTGGCCTCGCTCGGCTTTCCGTTCGGCCATCTGTTCTTCGTGGCGGCACATCCCCGGGCAGTGCGCCGCGTGCGCCAAACCGTTCTCGATACGCTGCTGCGCAACGTGTATCGCGTTCGCAGACGTCTCACGGAGTACGCGCCCGGTGCTTGAAACGCCGCAGTGCTCCGTCGTGATCCCCGCCTTTAACTGCGCGGCGTACGTCGCACAAGCTATCGATAGCGTTCTGAATCAAACGATCGGCCGCCAGTCTATCGAAATTATCGTGCTCGACGACGGCTCGACGGATGCAACCGCGCAGCGCGTGCGCGCCTTCGGCTCCGCGGTGCGGTTCGTGCAACTCGAGCACGGCGGCGTCTCGAAAGCCCGAAACGCGGGCATCGAGCTGGCGCGCGCGTCCGTGGTTGCGTTTTTGGACGCCGACGACTACTGGCTGCCGCAGCGTCTGGAACGGGCGATGCCGCGGCTGGAGGCCGAAGAGCGGATCTTCGTCAACACCGAATTTTTCGTGGAGACGGACGGCGAGCGCGCACCGGACTCCTACTACCGGTCACGCGCGCTTCGCTGCTTGTTCGAGCTGAGCGCGGCGGCACAGTTGACGTTCGCTTTGGAGGAAAATTTCATCAGCAGCATGGTTGTGGCACCCGCGCACGCGCTTCGAGCCGCAGGCGGATTCAATCCGCAGCTGCACTACGGCGAGGATTGGGATTTGTGGCTTCGCCTGCTGCAAGCCGGCTACGCGGCGCGCCTGATTACCGAACCGTGCGCGGTCTACCGCCTTCGGCGCCCCGGAGCCACCTCCGCTCGCCACGATGCGGCCATGGCGCGCGATCGCGTCTTCGTGCTCTCGCAATATCGCGACGCCGTTTCCAAATATCGCTGGAACACCGCGGTGCGCCTTGCCAAACGCCTGGCGCTGCGCCAACTAATCGCCCGGTTCGTACCGCTTCACACATGAGCAGCATCGCACGCAAGAGCGTCGAGAACTTCGCCGCGCGAGTCGCCTCGCAAAGCCTTTCCATTGCCGGCGCCATCGTCGTGGCGCGCACGCTCGGACCCTCGGGTAAAGGTCTGTTCAGCTACGCCGGGACGGTTCTCGCGATGCTGCAGATGGCGAACGCCGGGCAGGCCGCCGCAATCTCGTGGCAGTACGCAAAAAAAGGGCGCTCGCCGGCGGAACTGCTGCGCGCGATGACGACGATCTTGGCACTTCTCGTCGTACCCGCGGCCATCGTCTTAGCGCTCGTCGCCGCGTTCCTCCCGGATCAGCGCGCGCTCTTCGCCGTGGCGGCCATTCTGCCGTTCGCGCTCTTCGCGCAGTCCTCGACGGGCTTCTTTCTCGCCGACGGCGACGTGCGGATGATCAACGTGCAGCAAATACTGATCAGCGCCGCGTCGGTCGTGCTCTACGTTCCGCTGCTGATCTTCGCGCATGCCGGGTTGACCGTGCTGCTTGCGATCTGGGGCTGCGGCTTCGCAGCGGGCGCGATCTACAGTTTCCTTCGCCTGCGGCGGTATGCCGCGCGCGATGCGGGGTCAACCGGCGTAGGCCTGGTCAAAGAGCAACTCGCGTACGGCGCGCAGGTGAGCCTGAACAGCGCCATGCAGTATCTGAATTTCCGCATCGACGTCTTCATCATCATGTTCATGCTGGGGCAGACGGCGCTGGGCGTGTATTCCATCGGCATCGGCATCGGTGAGATGCTCTGGCAGCTCAGCCGTCCGATGGTGACGGCCTCGTTCGGATCGATCGCCCGCGGAACCGAATCCCAGGCCGCGTATGCGACCGCCACCTGTATGCGGCATTCGTTCGCGCTCGTGCTTATCGCATCGGTCGTCGTCTTCTTTGCCGCCCCGCCGCTCGTGCCGCTCGTGTACGGCAAGCAGTTCGCGCAGGCCGGAATGGTGGCGCGCGTACTGCTTCCCGGCATCATCGCCTACAGCATGATGCCGACGCTCGCGACGTTCTTCTCGCAGCAGCTGGGGCAGCCGCGGCTTCCGCTGCTCTTCAGTTCGGTCTCGACGGTTCTGTGCGCGGGATTGACGATCGTCCTGATACCGCACCTGGGTATCGTCGGCGGTGCGCTCGCGACGTCGGTCTCGTACTGCATCGCGTTCGCCGCCGCGGTCACGTATTTCGTGCACCGCACGCGTATCGGACCGCGCCGGATCTTCGCGCTCTCCCGCAGCGACCTCGAACCGTACCGCGCGCTCTTTACGCGTAGATTGTTCTCGATGCGGGGATAATCGTGGGGTACCATGCCTCACCACTGGCGACTGCCGGCCGGGTACGCGGCTGTCGTCCTCATCTGCGGCATCCTGTATGCGTGTGGGGGCCACGCGAACGGAGGGCTGCCGGCCGTAAGTCGACGCGCGCTTTCGCTGCCGGCGCAGACGTCCGCGTACGATAACGCGGTTTTGAACGATCGGCCCGTTCGCTACTACAAACTGAATGACGCGAACGGCCCGAATGCATTCGAGAGCGTTGGTACGGGATCGTACGGAACGTACGACGGTCCGGTGTTCTTCGCGGCGCCCGGCCCGCTGTTGGACGAGACCTCGAGCGGTATCGCGCTTGACGCGGGTGCGTACGACGTGGGTGTGAAGATTCCGGCGGCGCTTACGGCGGCGGGCTCTTTTTCGATCGAAACGTGGGTGCGTCCGCGACTCAACCGAACGTACCTGACGATTTGGGGAACGTCGCCGTCTCATCGGCTGCTGGTGAATTCGGGCGGGTACTTGCTCTCGCAGTTCGGCACGAACGTCTATTCGAAAGGTGCGCTCACAAACGACGGCTGGCATCACGTCGTCTTCGTCTACGATGCTTCCACGGCGACCCAGCTGCTGTACATCGACGGCTCGCTGGACAGCTCGGCGCCGCTCGCGGCAAGCGCCGCAACGTTTACCGCACCCTATTACCTGGGGCAATACGACACCAGCGGAAACTATAAATGGCACGGGGGTCTCGCGCTGCATGCAGTCTACGCGTATGCGCTTACGGCATCGCAGGTGCAAGCGCACTACAACGCCGCCGGGTATCCGCCCGCTTCGCCCACGCCGGCGCCGACGCCGGCCGGGACACCGCCGCCCGATGCGCCATGTGCCGGCTACCGGTGGACCGTCAAGGTCGCGACCGACGCCGCCGCATCGTCCATATCGCTCTCGCCCATCGCGCAAACGATGGAGTGGCTCACCGGTATTCCGCAGCCCAACACCAACAACGCCTTGGCTCGTATGCGTCCGGCCGAGATTTCGACGTACGAGATCGTCAACGCGACGCTCACGCAAGCGTACACTGCCGGCGATCGCGATTATCATCTCGCGCTCAAAGATGCGCTGGGCACCGCCATGATCGCCGAAAGTCCGGACCCCTCGTGCGCGCCGCAAAGCGTGCTGTACTCGGAAATGACCGCCGTACACAACCAAATCCACGCGCAGTATCCGAACATTTCGTCGACGCCGATGCCGCTGAATCAGCCGGTGTCGCTCGAGGGTATCGCGTTTTTCGACTACGTTCCAAACTTCGCGACGGGCGAAGCGAGCAACGGCATCGAGTTGCATCCCATTCTCAGCATCTGCTTCGGCACGAACTGCGCGCTGAGTCCGCCCGTCACGCCGACGCCCTCACCACCACCGTCACCGTCACCGTCGCCGACACCGACAGCGACGCCGGCACCGTCACCCTCGTCGGCGTACGCGTCCGCGGTTCTCGCCGACGCGCCGCGTGAGTATTACAAATTCAACGAATCCGGCGGCACGACGTTCAGCGACAGCTCGGGCAACGCGCGCAACGGCACGTACGTCGGCGCGGTGACGTTCGGCGTTCCCGGGCCGCTTTTGGACGAACCGTCGACCGCGGTCTCCCTGGCCGGCGGAAGTGCGAGCGCCGGTGCGCTCGCACCCAAT
>DATEHZ010000080.1:0-43590 GCA_035279385.1 Vulcanimicrobiaceae bacterium
GACCGGTGAATCTGCATCCCGGCGCCTCGCAAACGCTGACGATTCAAAACGGAACCGGACCGTTCACCGCGAGTCTCGATACGCCGCTCGTTACGGTGACGATCGATCAGAACGCGCGAACGATACTCGTATTGGCTTCGCAGCAAACCGGACGTGCGACGATCACGGTGAGCGACTCCACGGGCGCGGCGGTGCAAGTCCCGGTGCGCGTGGCGCTCGACGCCGGGAGCCTGCCGCAAACGATCGCCGTGCGCGTAACCGGAACGCAGCTCGATGCGCCATGGCTCACGCTGCAGATTCAAAAAGCGGTGCTGCGCTCCGCGCAGCTGCAGCCCGGAGCGACGGCGCAAGTGAACGCATTCACGCTGCCGCCCGCGCTCGGCCCCGGTGCGAGCGCCGCAATTCCCGTTCCCGCGCATATCGCGGGCGGCGATCGATACTTCGACGTGGACGCGCAAGCGACGGTGACGGTGCAAAACGTTGCCGCGGATCCGTTCACTCCGCCGCTGCTGCTCTACGACGACGATCCCGAAAAACTCACCGCGGCGGGCGTGCTCTTTCGCGCGCGCGTGAATCCGAACGTTCCGGCGCGTCTCTATTACTATCACGAAAACGCCGCCGATCCGCACCAGCTTGCGGTCGTGCTGAGCAGCGATTCGACGCAGCCGTCGACGGTGCAGCTCATCGATGCGTCGGCGGGCCCCAACATGGACGTGATGAGCGTCGGACACGCCGTCTCGCGCGATTTCCTCGCGCGCAAGCCGCTCAACCAAGGCATCGTCGTGGACGTTGCCTCGCAAGCCGCGTACGTCGCCGATCAATTTGCGATGAATCGGCTGGACGGCGCGGCCGGCAGCGTGGGCATTCGCGTGCTCGCCGGCGGACCGGTTACGGTGACGGTACTCGCGCTGCCGCCGGGGCCAATCGGCGATGCGCAAATTGCGTCCGATCTCTCGCAGCCGCAGCTTCCCGGCGACGGACATCACCGCACCGGAGCGTTCTCGCTCGCCGGTTACGCGAACGAGACCATTGCGTTCACCGCGCCGGGCCCCGACGCGAGCACGCAGTACGGCGCGCGGACGCCGCCGCCCGCAGACGTGGCGGGCGATCCCGTCCCGAGCGGCCACGACTACGGCGATTACGGCGTGCTCCGAACGCTGAACTTCGCTATCGACAATCCGCTCGATCGGCCCCAGACGCTCTATCTGTACGAACGGCCGCTCGGCGGAGCCGTGCGAAGCAGCTTCCTGGTCAACGGCCAGCTCGCTCAAGTCGGCTGTGCGCGCGTTGCCGATCGGTATCAAATCGGTCCGCCGATTACCATGGACGCGCATCAAAAGCTCTCGCTGCCCGTTCAGACGATGACCGACGGCGGCTCGAGTTACCCCCTCGAGGTCGGCATCACCGCGACACCGCCGGCACCCGGCGTACCGCCGATCACCGCCCCCGACGGCTGCTTCCCGAAACCGGCCGGCGCCGTGACTCCCGCACCCGAGCCCACCGGCTGAAGGTCCGAAACGCCACGCTGATGGCAATTTGAGCGCCAAAAGGCCCTTTTTGAGGTCATTTTGATGGCCGGGTCGCCATTATACTGACACAATATGCCAATGGAACGCACCAACGAGCCGAAAATCGTCCTTCTCGTCCGGCTGCTGAACGCCATCGACGAGGGCCGCTTCTCCTTCGAGCAACTCAAGGACCGCATCTCCGAAGGCGAGCACCGCCCGAGCACGCGCAGCTTGCGCCGCTACCTGGCCGTGCTGGCGGATGCCGGCTTCCCGTGGTATTTCGACCGTGCCACGAACACGTATCGCTTCAGCGACGGCTACAGCCTCAAACGGCTGGAACTGAGCAACAGCGAACTTTTCGGACTCGTCGCCCTGCGCGCCATCAGCGCGAGCCTCGGCGGCGCCATCGGCACGTACGTCGACGAAGTGACGGAGAAGATCACCGGCGCGGCCGGCCGCGGCGTGAAAGAGCGCGTGGAAGGCAACTCGCCCGTAACGTTCCGCTTGAGCGAAACGCATCTCGATCAGGAAGGCGAGCGGATCTTCGGCCTGCTCTCCTCGGCCGAGCGCAGTTCGCGCTGCGTGAGCTTTACCTACACGGATAAAGAAGGCCAGCGTTCCAAACGCGTCGCGGACCCGTACGGCTTCGTCGTGAGCAGCGGGCGCGTGTACTGCGTCGCCTACGATCACGATCGCCGCGACAAGCGCGTCTTTGCCGTCGACAGCATCGCCGAACTCGACGTGCTGGCGCAGACGTTCACCAAGCCGCAAAACTTCAGCGTCGACGACTTTGCGTCGAGCTCGATCAGCGGCGTGCTGCACAACGAGCAGACGACCGAGGTTCGCGTGCGCTTCGCGGCGCGCGTTGCGAAAGCCGCCGTCGCCGCGCGCATCGTTGCAGAGCGCGCGATCGACCGGCGCGCCGACGGCGCCGTAGAGATCACGTATCAGGTCGCGGACGTCGACGAACTCGCGCGCTGGGTGCTTGGATGGGGCGCGCAAGCCGAGATCGTCGCGCCGGCGCCCGTGCGCGATCGGGTGCGCATGCTCATCGCGCAGATCGCCGCGAAATACGAACTGCCCGTCAGCAAGTAGCGAGATCTTTTCGAAACAAAAAAGCCGCATGCCCGTGCGGCTTTTTTGCTTTCTGCGAAGGGGCCGGTACGCGTGTCAAAAACGAAAACCCCCGGGAGTATGAGTCTCGGGGGCTTCGGCGTAGTTCATCTGCTTGCTGCGCCTGTTTGGCTCCCGTGAAAGAAACCCTACTGACGCGGCGTCCGATACGACTGGTTCACTCGGAGCGTGCGCTCATCGCGCGCGTCGTCGACATTCTTCAGTCGCGACCCTACGTAAGCCGCACTTCGTTTATTATTCGAAGTACATGCATGGTAGCACGCGTCAAAATGCAGAGCAATAGTCGAAAGACTCAACTCACAGCGTTTCCACAAGATTCTTAACTTGTGCACTTTTTCTGCACGGCCGCTCTGAGAAACAAACGACGAAGGCCCCGGATTGCTCCGGGGCCGTTCGAACGTATCGTTCCGTTTCGTTTTCGCCTGTCTGGTTCCGGTGAAGGAGCCCTACTGACGCATCCGTCGAAACTTCGACCTTCCACTCGGATCGCCGACGTTGCGACTGCATCGTCAACATGGCCGGTCGCGATGTACGTTCATCGCACTTCGTTTTATCGAAGTGTTTGCATGGTATCACTTGGCAAAAGTCGTAGCAAGAGGACGGACGCCGAATCCACAACGTTTCCACAAGAAACTGCGTTTATGCACAGTGCGTCCCGCCGTTATCCTCGCTTTCCACCGGAAAGGGTCGTTGTGAAGCTTCGAATCACCGTTGCCGCCTCCGTTTTCGCGCTCATGCTCGGCCCGCTGCTGCACGCGCCGGCGCGCGCGCAAAGCCTCATGTCGGGACTGCCGATCGACGGCATTCGCTGCGACACGATGGAAGGCGCCGTCGAGCACGTTCACGCGCACGTGCAGATCTTCAATCGCGGACGCAGCGTGCAGGTGCCGGCGGATATCGGCATCATGCAAGTCGCGGGCTGTCTGTATTGGGTGCACACGCATTCGACCGACGGCATCGTGCACATCGAAGCACCGACGGCGCGAACCTTCACGCTGGGTGAGTTCTTCGACATCTGGGGCGAGGACCTGAGCCCTGCGGCGGCCGGAGCGGTGCGCGCGCCGCGCGGCCGCAGTCTGCGCTTCACCGTGAACGGCCGCTTGTGGACGAAGGACCCGCGCTCGATTCCGCTGCGCGACCGGGAAGAGATCGTCATTCAGAACGGTCCGCCGTACGGTACGCCGCACGGCGCCGACTGGAGCAAAATGTAAAAAGGCGGCAACGCCCGTGGCCGGAAGTAGTGGCTCGTATGACGACCACGGCCATCCCCACCGTAGACCTGGACGGTAAGCACCTTTCCCTCGAATCGATTCGCGCGGTTGCTCAAGAGGCCGCGCCCGTGCGCGTCACCGAAGACGCGCGCGCTCGCGTTGCGGCCGCACGGCGGCTCGTCGACGAGAAATTCGGCCTCGGCGATGCGATCTACGGTGTGACGACCGGCTTCGGGCGGCTGGCAAACATTCCGGTCGAACCGAAAGACGCGGCGCAGCTGCAGCTCAATCTGGTGCGCAGCCACGCCGCCGGGACGGGCGAGCCGCTGGCGATCGATTTCGTCCGCGCTGCGGGCGTGCTGCGAGTGAGTTCGCTCTCGGCGGGACACTCGGGCATCCGCGAAGCCACGCTCGATCTGCTCGTTGCGCTGCTCAATCGCGGCGTGACGCCGGTCGTGCCGCGGCAAGGTTCGGTCGGCGCAAGCGGCGACCTCGCGCCGCTCGCGCACATGACGCTCACGCTCATCGGTGAAGGCGAAGCGTTTTATCGCGGCGAGCGCATGCCGAGCGCCCGCGCGCTGCAGCTCGCCGGCCTCGAGCCGATAGTACTCGGCGCAAAAGAAGGCCTCGCGCTCGTAAACGGCACCGAAGTCATGACCGGCATCGCGGCGCTCTGTCAGTTACGTGCAGAGCGTTTGCTTGCTGCTGCCGACGTCATCGGCGCGATGTCGCTGGAAGCGTTTCTCGGAACCGATCGCGTCTTCGACCGGCGCATCAACGCGCTGCGTCCGCACCCCGGGCAAGGCCGCGTTGCCGAGAACCTGCGCGCGCTGCTGCACGGCTCGCAGATCATGGAATCGCATCGCGATTGCGGCCGCGTGCAAGATCCCTATTCGTACCGCTGCATTCCGGTGGTGCACGGCGCCGTGCGCGACGCCGCGCGGCACGCGCGCGGCGTGATCGAAACGGAAGCCATTTCTGTAACGGACAATCCGCTCGTCTTTCCGGAGGACGGAGAGTTTCTCACCGGCGGCAATTTTCACGGCCAGCCGGTCGCGCTCGCGAGCGACTTGCTCAAAATGTCGCTGGCGGAGCTCGCCGGGATCAGCGAGCGCCGCTTGTATTTGCTGCTCAACGCGGAAGAGCGCGGCTTGCCGCTGTTTCTGACCGGACGCTCCGGCTTGCAATCCGGCCTCATGATCGTGCAGTATACGTCGGCCGCGATGGTCTCCGAAAATAAAGGCCTCGCGTGGCCGAACAGCGTGGATTCCATTCCGACCTCCGCCGGACAGGAAGATCACGTCAGCATGGGCATGACGGCTGCCGTGCACTTGGATCGCGTGCTGCAGAACGTCGAAGGGTCGCTCGCGTGCGAACTGCTCGGGGCGCTCGTCGCAACCGATTTCCGGCGGCCGCTCAAATCCGGTGCCGGCACGCAGGCAGCCTACGATGCGGCGCGCGAGCGTATCGACCCGTGGACCGACGATCGCATTCCGGCGCCGGACATTGCCGCAGCGCGCGAACTCATCCGCAGCGGCGCACTCGTCGATGCCGCGCAGCGCGCCATCGGCACGCAACTACTGTAAGGGGATTCACGATCATGGCGACTACGGATGTCACAGTGAGCCCGTCGAAGAGCCGCACGGTTCGGGCGGCGCGCGGAACCGAGCTCTCATGCCAGGGCTGGCCGCAAGAAGCGGCGCTGCGCATGCTGATGAACAATCTCGATCCCGACGTTGCCGAACGCCCGCAAGATCTCGTGGTGTACGGCGGCAACGGCCGCGCCGCGCGCTCGTGGGAAGCGTTCGACGCCATCGTACGCACGCTCAAACGGCTGAAGAACGACCAGACGCTGATCGTGCAGAGCGGCAAGCCGGTCGCGGTGTGGAAGACGCACGCGCGCGCGCCGCGCGTGTTAATCGCCAATTCGAATCTGGTGCCCAAGTGGGCCGATTGGAAAGTCTTTCGCGAACTTGAAGCGCAGGGTCTCACGATGTACGGTCAGATGACGGCCGGATCGTGGATCTACATCGGTACGCAAGGCATCGTGCAGGGCACGTACGAGACGTTTGCCGAGCTCGCGCGTCAGCATTTCGGCGGAACGCTCAAGGGGCGCGTCTGTCTGACGGCGGGCATCGGCGGCATGGGCGGCGCGCAGCCGCTGGCCATTACGATGAACGAAGGCATCGCGCTCGTCGTCGACGTCGATCGTTCCCGTTTGGAACGCCGCCGCGATCTGCGCTATCTCGACGCGGTTGCGAACTCGCGCGACGAAGCGCTGCAGCTCGTGGAAGAAGCGCGCCGCAGCGGCAAAGCGCTCTCCGTCGGCTATGAAGGCAATGCGGGACACGAATTTCCGGCGCTGCACGCCGCCGGATTCCGTCCGGATACCGTGACCGATCAAACCTCCGCGCACGACATGATCAACGGCTACGTCCCGATGGGGCTCTCGCTCGCGCAGGCGGAGCATCTTCGCAAGAGTCATCCGGACGATTACGAGCGGCGCGGCCTCGAGACCGTCGCCAAGCACGTGCAGGCGATGGTCGATTTTCTCGATGCGGGTGCGATCGTGTTCGACTACGGCAACAACATTCGCGCGCAGGCGCAGCGCGCCGGCGTGGCGCGCGCGTTCGATTTTCCCGGATTCGTTCCGGCGTTCATCCGCCCGCTGTTCTGCAAAGGCAGCGGTCCGTTCCGGTTCGCGGCGCTCTCGGGCGATCCGGCCGACATCGCGCGCTGCGATGAGGAACTGCTCGCGCTCTTTCCGCAGGACGAACATCTGCGCCGCTGGATCGCGCTGGCCGCCGAACGCGTCGCGTTCCAAGGATTGCCGGCGCGCATTTGCTGGCTGGGCTACGGCGATCGCGCCAAGGCGGGACTGCGTTTCAACGAACTGGTGCGCAGCGGCGAGCTCAAAGCGCCGATCGTCATCGGGCGCGATCATCTCGACACCGGAAGCGTTGCGTCGCCCTACCGCGAGACCGAAGCGATGCGCGACGGCAGCGACGCGATCGCGGACTGGCCGATTCTCAACGCGCTGCTCAACACGACGGCGGGAGCGCACTGGGTCTCCGTGCATCACGGGGGCGGGGTCGGCATCGGGTACAGCCTGCACGCGGGCATGGTCGTCGTCGCCGACGGCAGCGACGATGCGCGCGAGCGTTTGGAATGCGTGCTCGCGACGGACTGCGGCATGGGCGTGGTACGGCACGCCGACGCGGGCTACGAGATCGCGATCGAAACGGCCGACGAGAAAGGTATCGATTGGCGCTTGTAGTTCGCGCGAAATCGATTGTCACGAGCGCGTCGAGCGTCACCCAACATGCGGTGACGTTTGATGCGTTAGGGCGCATCGCGGACGGCGCGCTGGCGATAGAAGAGGGACGCGTTGTCTGGAGCGGCCCCGTCGACGCACTGCCCTCGCTCTACCGCAGCGCCGAAATGCACGAGTATCCCGACTGCATCGTCTTTCCGGGATTCGTCGACGCGCACGCGCACCCGCTGTTCGCGGGCGATCGGGAGCCCGATTTTGCCGCGCGCCAGCGGGGCGAACGGGCACCGCTCGGCATGCTGTACACCGTGACGCAGACGCGCAAGGCGCTCGAGCAGCCGCACGCGTTCTGGCCGCAGATCGAAGCGCGACTACAAACCATCGCCGCGCACGGAACGACCACGCTGGAGACCAAAACCGGATACGCGCTGCACAAACCCGGCGAGATGGAACTGCTTTCGATGATCTCCGCGCACCGCGCGGCTCCCGGAATGCCGCGTCTGGTTGCAACGTTTCTGGGCGCCCATGCGCTGCCGCCGGAATTCTCGAACGAAACCGACTACGTCGATTATTTGATCGATCAATGCATGCCGTTTGCGAAAGCGCACGGCGCCGTGTACGCCGACGCGTTTTGCGAGCCGGGATTCTTCTCCCCCGCGCAGACACGCCGGTATTTGGAGTCGGCGCGCGCGAACGGCCTGCGGCTGCGGGTGCATTGCGATGAAATGCAGTACGGTGCGGCCGCGCAGATGGCGGCCGGACTCGGCGTCGACGCGGTGGATCATTGCAACTGCATCCGCGAGGAGGACGTCGAGGCGATCGTGCGCGAGAGCATCGTGACCGTCGCCTGTCCGGCGACGATCGCGTATCTCGATTTGCCGCAGCGCGCGCCGGTGCGCGATCTGCTCGCCCGCGGCGGCATGGTCGCGCTTGCAAGCGATTATAATCCGGGCACGTCGCCGTGCTTCAATCTGCAAACGGTCGCGTATTTCGGGCGCAAACTCTTCGGACTCTCCGCCGCGCAGGCGCTGTTCGGCGTAACGGTTGCGGCGGCGCATTCGCTTCGCGTGCAAGCGGGAACGCTGCGCGAAGGCGCGGCCGCGGACCTCGTCGCGATGCAGCTGGAATCGCCGGAAGAGTTTGGCTGGCAGTTCGGCGGCAATCTGGCCAGGGCCGTATACCGCGAGGGGATGAGGCTGTCATCATGACGACGATCGTTCGCTGCGCCCGCGCGCTCGTCGGCGGCGAAGAACGCACGGACTTCGCGTTCGCGCTCGAGGCAGACCGCATTACCGCGTGCGCGGATTACGGCGAGGTGGCAAAGCAGTTTCCGGACGCACCGGTTCGTTCGCACGGCAGCGAGGTCGCCGTCGTTCCGGGTTTCATCAACGGACACAGCCACGCGTATCAAATCCTCATGCGCGGCTGGGCCGACGATTTGCCGTTCGCGCGCTGGCGCAGCGACGCGCTCTACCGCATCGTTCCGCAACTCTCGCCCGACGACGTCTACTGGACGTTTCGCCTGGCGTTCGACGAGATGCTCGCGGCCGGCATCACGACGGTCGCGGAGTTCTTTTATCTGAACGGCGCGGGCAACGCGCACGCGCAGCGGGCGATACAGGCCGCGGCCGACGCCGGCATTCGCCTGGTGTTCGCGCGCACGTGGATGGACGCGGACTATGCTCCCGATGCGTTTCGCGAATCGATCGAAGGGGCGCAGGAGCGCACGCGCGCGCTGATGACGGAGTTTCCCGACGTGCACGTCTGCGTCGCGCCGCATTCGCTGCACGCGGCATCGCGCGACATGATACGCGCGGCCGCCGAGTTTTCGCGCGAGCGCGATTGCATGCTGCACGTTCACGTTGCGGAGGCGCAGTACGAGGGCGCGCAGACGCTCGAACGCTTCGGTGCCACGCCGATCTCCTTACTGCAGCGGCTCGGCGCACTGGACGAACGCACGGTCGCGATACACGCGATCTATATCACGGATGAAGAGAAGCGCATGCTCGCCGATGCGCACGCGCGCGTCGTGCACAATCCCATGACCAACCAGTACTTGGGTGACGGCATCTGCGACCTCACCGGGCTGCTGCAAAACGGCGTGACCGTCGGCCTGGGAACCGATGCCGACGTCAAACCCTCGATTTTGGACGAGATGCGCGCCGCGTCGCTGCTGCAGAAGGTCGGGCGTCTGGATGGTTCCGCGCTCGGCGCTCGTATCGCGCTTTCGCTGGGAACCGCACAGGGCGCGCGCGCGCTGAACGTGCCTGCGGGTGAGTTTCGCCCGGGCGCGTACGCGGATTACGTGACGGTGGACCTGGCGCGGACGGACCCCTGGGCGCCGTTGTGCAATCACCTCGTGTATCGTGCCGAAAGCGCGGATGTTCGGGACGTGTACGTCGGCGGCAAACGCGTTCGGGAACGCGAGCAATCGCCGCCGCCGCAAGCGATGGACGCGCTGGCGCACCTGCTCCCGCGCCTTGCGCTCTAAGAAGAAAGGGGAGACTCGATGAACCGCTGCTTGCTCGTGATGCTCGCACTCGCCGTATCGCTGCTCAGCGCATGCGGACAGAAGGCCTCGACGCGAACGACCGCCGTCACGCCTGCGCCGGTTGTTTCCGGGCCTCTGCATCCGGGACAAAACGTGATGCTTGCAAGTTCGCCCTCCGGCTTGCACTGCGGTTCGAAACCGCCGGTCTGGGCGAACTCGCACTCGATGGTGTATCACGTGCAAGGCGATCCGTATTACGGCCATACGAGATATGGCGGCTACGTTTGCGAGCGGGACGCCGTGCGCGCGGGTTACCGGATCAGCAAGACGCCGGTGAACGGCGGACAAAAATAACGCAGACCGTGCAGGTGCACGGCCTACGTTTCTCTGCCCACGGGCGGTCTTTACCCGTTGACGTTCGCTCCAAACGCGCTAGACGCCGGCTTGCATAATTTGCTAGAGCACGTTGCGAAGTGCCCGCATGAACGGCCCGAAGCGCGCGTTGTTCGCGTCCGTCGATTCCATGCCGCTGTACGCGACGACGACGTACGATTTGCCTTGCGCCGTCTCCAAAATGCCGCCGTCGTGCGTGACTTCGTCGGTGTCGCCGGTTTTGTGCGCGAAATTATCGCCGCTGTGTAATCCACCGGACAATTTATTGTTCCACTCCTGACGCGCGAGCACGCTTCGCAGCATCCAGGCAAACGGCAATTGAGATCGCGCGATGAGTTCGAAGAGACGCGCCGCGTCGATCGGCGGATGCGTATTGAGGTGCGTGCCGTCCCACTGCGGATCGCTAATGAGCGGCAGCGATCCCGAGAGCTTGCGATAGAACGCCGTGCCGCGAAGTCCGAGCCGCTCTTGGACGATCGTCGTCGCGCGCTCGCGCCCCGCGAGGTCGATCAGCATATTGGTTGCAACGTTGTCCGAGCGGGTGAGCATGAGATCGATCAGCTCGGCAACCGAGGATTCGTACCCGGGCTGCAGCGGCGAGGGCTTGTCGTTCACCGTCATGTTCGCCGGGGTGACTTCGCACCGGCCGTCCAGCCGAAGCTCGCCGTCGCAGGCCAGGGCGAGGACCGCTGCTGCGAGCGGCGTCTTGATCATGCTGGCGGGATAGAAGGCGGCATCCGGGGCGATTTCGACGCCCGCCGCCCGCGCGTCGAGGCGCCGGATGATGACGGCAAGCGGCTCGAGACCCGCCTGGGCGGCTGCTTCACGGAACAGGGCATCGGTAAGCATCTGTTCTTGCCTTTATTGCAAGTAAGTACTTGCACTCAATCTCGCGGTATGCTAGGATTGTGCGTGCAAGTACGTACTTGCACAACTGAGAAGCATTATGAAACGCCTTCAACTCCTATCCCTCTTCGGCGCGGCCGCCATCGCGCTCGGCCCCGCGCCTGCGGCCTCGGCCCAGTCTTCGCCGGCGCCCATTTTGGCCGCGATCGCGGCCCGCAACCCGTCCCTCGCGAGCTATCAAGCGCGGGTGCACGTCGACGTGCGCATGCGCAATTTCCCGTGGCTCTCGCCGAAGCTCGACGGGACCTCGTATTTCAAGCGGCCCGACAGTTATGAGGTCGTCTTCGATCGCGTGCCGTCCTACGCGCACGGCATCGACAAACTCTTCGGCAGCATCGACGACGTCGCGGGATGGCAGAAGGATTTCGACATCTCGTATGACGGCGTGCGATCCGTCGACGGCCGGTCGCTCTACGCGCTTCGCATGAGCAAAAAGATCTACAGCGATCAGATCAAGGATACCGTTGCATACGTCGACCCGGCCACGTATCAAGTCGTGCGCATGGACTGGCACTATCGCAGCGGCGGCGCCATCACCATGACGCAAACCTACCGTCAGCAAGGCCCCTACAACGTCGTCGCGACGCAGCACGCCGAGATTCATATTCCGCACGTGCGCGCCGTTGCCGACGCAACGTACGGCGCGTATCAAACCAACGTCGCGGTGAGCGACGCGGTGTTCACGAGCAAGTAATGTTACAGCGAGAAACGACGCCGGCCCGCTCGTCCGAAGAGACCCGCAACCGGATCTTTGCGGCGGCCCGGCAACTGCTGGCTAAAAAGGGACGCCGTGGAACGACGACGCGTGAAATCGCGGAACTCGCCGGCGTCAACGAAGCAACCCTGTTTCGCCACTTCGGCAGCAAGGACGCACTCATTCAGGCGTGCATCCTGCACTATTGTCCGGCGGGAGACTTGAAAGAGTTTCTTCCGAATCTGAGCGGCGATATCGAAAAGGATCTGCGCGCGATCGCGCACTTCATGACCGAGCGTATGGAATCGCTGCGCGATCTCATTCTCACGACGTTCGTGGAGGAAGATCAATGGAGCGCAGCCGGCGATGCGGCCTGGCGCGCGCCTGCGATGATCAAGCAAGTCGTTACCGACTACATGGCCTCGCGCGTGGCGAGCGGCGACCTGGAAGGCGACCCGTTCCTGATGGCGCGCCTATTCATGGGGACAATTTTCGCATACGTAATCGGAAGAAAGCGGATGCACTACCCCGAGTACTCTCTCGACCAAATCATCGAGTTCAACATCAACGTATTTTTAAACGGCGTAAGAAAGAAGACGAAGTAGACATGCAGACGCGGGAACGCGACGAGCAGGCGGTGCATGCCGCCGAGAATGGAAAGAGCAACAGCGTGCAGCAAGACGACGGCGGCAACGAAAACGGCAGCGGCCGGAACATGCGTCCGGTACTGGCGATCGCAGGCGTCATCGTGGCGATACTCGTCATTATCTGGGGCGTGCGCTGGTTCTCGTACGCGCGCGTTCATCAATCGACCGACGACGCTCGCGTAGACGCGAACACCGTTGCGGTGACGAGCAAGATCTCCGAGCGAGTCGACCGGATTCTCGTCGATACGAATCAGCCGGTGAAGAAGGGTCAGCTGCTCGCTACGCTCGACGACGCGACGGAAACCGCCGCGCTCGCACAGGCGCAGGCCAATCTGCAGCTCGCACTCGAGAATCAACAGAGCGGCGTGACGCAAGGCGCCGGCGGCGTCTCGCAGGCGCAGGCGAACGTCGCAAACGCGCAGGCGCAGGTACCGGTCGCGCAGGCGGGCGCTTCGGCCGCACAGGCGCAGGTGCAGCAAGCGCAGGCGGCGCTTCCGGGCGCGCGTCAAGCGCTCGCGAACGCGCAGGCGAACCTGCAGCGCACGCAGGCGCTGGTGAAAACCGGCGACGTCGCGAAATCCGAACTCGACGCGGCGCAGGCGCAGTACGCGCAAGCCGAGTCGCAGTATAGCGCCGCGCAAGACGCCGTGAACGTGGCGCAGGCGAATTTGGGCGCGGCTCAGCAGAAGATCGGCGCCGCTCAAGCCGGCGTCGCGGCCGCACAAGGCGGCGTGCAGGCGGCGCAAGGTAAACTCAGCCAAGCGCAGGCGCCCGCGCAGATCGCCGCGCAGCGCGCTGCCGTGCAAATCGCCGAGCAGAATCTGAAGAACACCAAAGTGTACTCGCCCATCGACGGCTACGTGGGCGAGAAGAGCGTGGAGATCGGTCAGACGATGAGCTCCGGTACGACGATGCTCACGCTGATCCCCGACCGGGTTTTCATCACCGCCAATTTCAAGGAGACGCAGGTCGGCAAGATGCGGCCCGGGCAGCCGGTCGACATTAAAGTCGACGCGTACAAAGGCGTGACGTTCCACGGAACCGTCGACTCGATCAATCCCGCCTCGCAGAACACCTACGCCCTCGTTCCGGCGCAAAACTCGACCGGCAACTTCGTCAAAGTGACGCAGCGCATTCCGGTGAAGATCGCGTTCGATGCGGACACCGACTTCACGAAATATCCGATGCGCCCCGGCATGTCGGTCGAAGCGTCGGTCCTCGTGCAGTAGAGGACCGGCCGTGAACGGTTCCATCGGTTATACGTCCGTCATCGAATACGGTTGGCGCAGGGCGGTGGTGACGCTCGCCGTGATCACCGCCACGATGCTCGAGATCATCGACACCACCATCGTCAACGTCGCTCTGCCCAACGTTCAAGGCAACTTCGGCGTCTCCGTCGACCAAGGCGCGTGGGTCGTCACCGGCTACATCGTCGCCAACGTCGTCGTTATTCCGATTACGCCGTGGCTCTCGGAGCGCTTCGGACGGCGCGCGTACTACATGGCTTCGATCCTGCTCTTCACGTTCGCATCGATCATGTGCGGCCTGTCGGGCAGTTTCGGCGACCTGGTCTTCTGGCGACTCATTCAAGGCGTCGGCGGCGGCGGACTCATCTCCACCTCGCAGGCGATTCTGCGCGACACGTATCCGCTGGGCGAACAAGGCAAAGCGCAGGGAATTTTCTCGCTCGGCGTCATCGTCGGGCCCGCGCTCGGCCCGCTCCTGGGCGGCATCATCACCGACAATCTCACGTGGCGCTGGGCGTTCTTCATCAACATTCCGGTCGGCATCCTCGCGGCGATTGCGGTGTACATGGTACTGCGCAATCCGATCGCGCCGCAGAAGGACAAGCGCCTGGACTGGATCGGTTTATCGCTGCTCGCACTCGGACTTGGTTCGCTGCAGTACGTGCTCGACCAAGGGCAGCAATACGACTGGTTTTCCGATCCGAATATCCGTCTGTTCGCGGTGCTGGCTGCGGCGGGTGTCGCCGGCTTCATCGTGTGGACGCTGCGCTCGAAGATTCCGGTCGTCGATCTGCACGTGCTGCGCTATCGTGAAGTTGCCGCCGGAAGTCTGCTCGGCGCAGCGCTCGGCGTGAGTCTCTACGGCTCGGTGTTGATTCTGCCGCAGTACGTGCAGAACTCGCTCGGTTTCACCGCCACGCTCTCGGGTGAGACGATCTTGGTGCGAGCGCTCGCAATCGGTCTGCTCACGCCCGCGGCTGCCATACTCGCGATGCGCGGACGCGTCGACTCGCGCTGGCAGATCTTCATCGGCTTTGCGCTGCTCGGCATCTCGAACTGGATGCTCGCGCAGGTTACCACGTCGGACTCCTCGTTCTGGACGTTCGGTGCGGCGCTCGTCGTCAGCGGCCTGGGGCTCTCGCAGATCTTCGTCCCGCTCTCGATTTCGGTGCTGGGATCGGTCCCGCCGAAAGACGTCGCCGCGGCGTCCGCGTTCTTCAATCTCGCGCGGCAGGTCGGCGGAAGCATCGCGACCGCGGTGCTCGTCACGGTGCTCGTGCGCGGCGTGACGCAGCATCAAGCCGCGCTCGGCTCCGACGTCGTGCTGCACGCACAAGCCGTGCAGCAGTATCTCGCGGCGCACGGCGGAGAGCACTCCGGCAGCGCGCTGCGCAATCTCGCATCTATCGTTACGCAACAGGCGTACGTCTTGTCGTACGCAGACACGTCGCGGCTCACCGCGGTCATCACGCTCGTGCTCGCACCGCTGGTCGTTCTGCTGCGCCGTCCGCGCGCCGGCGCCCCGGCCGCAATCGAATAGGAGTTTAGGAAGAAAGTGCATCTACTCGCTACCGTTCTGCTTGCCGCCGCCGCGGCGGTACCTTCGCCGGCTCCGTCGCCGCAGCTGGCCGCCGTTCCGGCAGTCGCGCCCGGGTATGCCGCGCCGAACGTCTCGCCGCCGCCGCCGAACGTCGTCGGCGTCACGCAGGAGCCGTTCGTGGGCATAACGCTGGAAAACGCGATCGGCATGGCGCTCTCGCGCAATCCCGATCTCGCGGTGGCGCAAGCGAACCGCCGCATCGCGAACTATCAAATCGACGCGGCAAAAGGCGCGTACGACGTACGCTTTTCGGTCGAGCCGCAGTATCAGTACGTGACGCAGCCGCCGCAGAACGCGTTCTTCGCGGGGCCGAACTTCGCGCCGATCGTGCAGAAGACCACCAGCGTTGACGCGGGTGTGCAAGGACTGTTGCCGGGCGGTCAGACCTACAGCGTCACCGCGTCCGGGCGGCAGACGTACGACAACACCCAGATCAACACGTTCAATCCGACCTACCCGACCATCTTCTCCGTGAACTTCTCGCAGCCGCTCGGGCGGAATCGCGGCATCAACGCGACCTCCCGGTCGCTGCAGCTGGCCGAGATCAACGCGGAAGGCACGCAGGCACAAACGCTGACCACGGTGTCGAGCACGATCGCGCAGGTGCAAAAGACGTACTGGGATCTCGTCGCGGCCTGGCGCAACGTCGCGATTCAGGAACAGGCGCTCAAGGACACGATCGCGCAGCAGCACAGCAACGTGCGTCTCGCGCGGCGCGGCGCCAGCGCGCCGATCGACGTCGTGCAGGCGAACACGCAGATTGCGGTCTTCCAAGAGAACGTGTTCTCGGCGCTGCAGAGCGTGGCGGTCCTGCAGAACGAACTCAAATCCGAACTGGTGACCAATCCGAACGATCCGCTCTGGAATGCGAATTTGGTTCCGACCACGCCCGTTCTGCAACTGCCGCACGAAGCCGCGCTCGCCGATCTCGTGACGCAGGCGCTTCGCAACCGGCCGGAGATCGCGCAAATCCGCACCCTGCGCGCGAGCGCCGACGTCAATCTCGCTTACGCGCGCAATCAAACCAAACCGGAAGTGAATCTGAATCTGGGCTATACGAGCAACGGATTCGCCGGCAGCGTCGTGCCGGTCAGCCAAAGCCCGTTCCTCGAGAGCAGCGCGCAGCAGTTCATCGCGATCAATCAATTGATCGCGGCGGTGAATGCAACGCTGCCGTCGGCGCAGCAGATTCCGGCGCTGCCGAACACGAACGCCCCGGTGCCGTCCTATCTGCAGGGCGGTCTGGATCGATCGATCAAGAATCTGCTCTCGAACAAATTCCCGGTGTACGCTGCAGGCGTGCAGGTGACGTTCCCCATCGGCAATCGCACGGCGAAGGCGGATCTCGCTGCGGCGCAAGAGCAAGAGCGAAGTGCCGCAGTGCAAGAGGCGGCAACGATCCAGCGCATCACGATGGACGTGCGCAACGCACTGCAAGCCTACCAAAGCGCACAGGCGCGCCTGGTGGCCGCTCGCACAGCCCGGGAGGCGTCGGAGCAAGTGCTCTCGAGCGAGGAGCGCCGTTTTCACGCGGGTGAGTCGACGACGTTCCTGGTGCTGCAGCGCGAAATCGAACTCGCCGACAATCGCGGCCGCGAACTGCAGGCTCAGACCGATCTCAACAAATCGATCGTGGATCTGCAGCGAGCGACCGGAACTATTCTGAGCGCGAACAACGTTAACGTAACAACCGTGGGAGAAGGAGCATTGCAACCATGAAAGAGATAAAGCCGAACCCACCCGCGCGCGTGCGCCTCTCCAAAGCGTCCGAGCAAAAACTGCAGGAGCGCAGCGCGGTCCTCTACACCCGCGAACTCGAGCGCTGGAACAAGCGCCCGCTGCGTCCGGACTAAGAGTCTAACGTCAATTTCATCTCGTACTGCAAGAACGGCTCATTCCAATGGGCTGTTTTTGCATAGTCGGAGATGGGCGAGCCGTCGGGCTCGTTGAGGATCAGCACGCTTTGAAATTCGCGACCGGCGGCGATCGCGCGCGCAAGCGAGTCGAGTTGCTTAGCGCCTGTTACGTCGATCTTGAGTACGTGAGCGGCGTGCGCGTTGAAACGGTAGAGCGCGTAGGTATTGCGCGCGTCGCTTATGGCGGTTGAAACCGCGCCGTTGTGCAGCGTCGCGCGTTCGCGCTGCCAGCACGGCGCGGCCGGTTCGGGCACGTCGATGAATTCCTCCGGCGCTGCGAAGACGAAGCCCGCGGGTTTCACCGCGTTCTCGACCAGCCGTTCGAACGAGCGGAGCGTGCGCACGATCTCGAAACCGGCGCCGCGGTAGGCTTGGATCGCCGGCAAGTTGTCGGCGAGCACTTCCAATTGGATGCTCCGCAGACCGCGTTCGCGCGCGGTTTCTTCGATCGTGTGCAGCAGCTGCGTCGCGTATCCGCGGCCGCGATGCTCGGGCGCGACGCCGAATCCCCCGATCCATCCGCGCCTGCCGCGAATCGCCAGCAGCGCGGCGGCCAGCACGCTGCCGTCTTCATCGTACCAAATCGGCGATGCGCCGGCATCGACGTCGTTGTAGGTCATATGCAGGTGAAGCTGCTCAGAACTGAAGCTGATCGGAACCAGATACCGCTCGAACACGCGATTAAGAGCCGATGCGCCTTCGCCCGCGGCCGCCTGCGCGAAGGATGCGCGCCGCACGCCGCTCAGCGTTGCGGAAGCTCCGCCGCCGCAGCGCGATCGACGTACCAGCTCAGTTTGCCGTTCACGGGCTCGACGATTTGAATGGGGTGCGTCTGCGGTTCGTAGGGTCCTTCGCGCACCGCGTAGAGCGCCGGCGCTTTCGGCAAACCCTCGGTCGCGATAATGACGTGTGCGGCGTCGTTGATCACCAGCGGCGTGAGGGTGATGCGATACGTCGAGAGTTTTTCGACGTACGGAGCGCGCACGAGGCGATCGTTCTCCGCGAGCGGATCGCTTCCGGGAAAGAGCGAGGCGGTGTGTCCGTCCGCACCCATCCCCAGCATCATCAAATCGAAGCGGGGCCGGTCGCCCATCGTTTGGATGAGCAGCTCTGCGTAGTCGCGCGCGGCCTGCTGCGGATCGTTCTCGCCCCGCATGCGGTGCACGTGATCGGGAGCAACGCCGGCGCTGCGCAAGAACGCCTCCATCGCCATGTTGTAGTTCGATTCGTCGCTCTGCGGCGGCACGCAGCGCTCGTCGCCGAAGTACACGAACACGTGATTCCAGTCCACCTGGCTGCACCGCGGCTCCGCTCCGAGCAGCCGATAGGCGTTCTTCGGCGTCGTACCGCCGGCGAGCGAGACAAAAAACGCTCCGCGATCGGCGACGGCACGGCGCGCATCCGCTACGAACGCGTCGGCGAGCGCGGCGGCCAGCAGATCCGGCGTCTGGAAGATCTGCAGCTCGCCCAGGTTTCGTTCGATCACCCTTGCGGTTCCCAATCGAGTAAGCGCTGCAGCAGTCCCAACGTTTGCAGGTAGACGCCTTCGTCGTCCTCAGAGAAGATCGCGCGCTCCACGAGCGAGACGATGTCGACGTCGTGCAGCGGCACGCAGCGCAGCGGGCGCGACTTCTTGCCCTCGACCGTCAGGCACAGCAGGTCCTCCGCGTCGGGTGAGACGCAGATACCGAACGTGCATGCGGGCGAGTGTAGTTTGATGCCGCGTATGCGCCGCGGCGCGCCCTCTTTATGAAACTCGACGCGAATGGGATCGCCGGCCGCGGTGCAAAACTCGAGTTCGCCGCAGGGCTCCCAGCCCAGTCGGCTCGCAAGCCACGCTGCCAGATAATACGCTTCGGGCTCCGATCCGCTCGTGACTTCGATGCGCGTGAGTTTCGGAAGTTCCGCGGCGAGGTCCGGTTCGTCGAAGAATTGCGCCGTCATGTCTTGCCACGAGAGAAGCCGCATGTAGGCGAGATCGCGCAGGCGTACGGCAATATCGCTCTCGTGCAGGCGCGCAAGCTCGCGCAGCGACTCGAGCGCCGGATCGCGGCGCGAGGTGAACAGCACGATCCGCTCCGCAAGCTGCGAGAGCTCGGTGAATCGTTCGTCGTCCAGTTGCTGGCCGCCCCAAAGCAGCACGTTGTGCACGTTCGGATGCAGCAAGTCGTGAACGACCGAGCGCAAGTGCGCGGCATCCAGGCTTTGCACGCCGAGTTGAATCTGCTCCAAACTCCGCAGGAGCGTGTCGTCGCATTCCTTACAATGCGTGCGCACGGAATGCGTGTCCGGCGCGCTCGACGCGTCGAGCAGCACGATACGGAAACCGTGGGCCTCGGCGAATGCGTCGCTGCTCTCCGCGATCCAGTGCAGGAGAGGTTCGTCGTTCTCTACGAAGGCGATGACGTTGAGCGAGGTCGTGGAGATTCCGCCGCGGTCGCGGCGGTCGCGCTCCAGGGCTCCCAGGAGTTGCTCGACGTCCACGCCGCTCACAGCGGCCGCCACCCGGCGTTCAATGCGTTTGCTGCCTGCGGCCCCTGGCTTCCCGCCGGATAGTTCGGGAACGCGCGATCTTTGATTGACTGCCAGACTTCCAAAACCGGCATGACGATCTCCCACGCGCGCTGCACCGCATCCCATCGCGTGAAGAGCGTCGCATCGCCGCGCATGGCATCCGCGATGAGCCGCTCGTACGCAGGCGCCGACTGCACGCCGAAGCCGGTGCCGTAGTTGAAGTCCATCGTCACACTGCGGATGTGATTTTTCTGTCCCGGCACCTTCGCGCTGAAGCGCATCGAGATGCCTTCCTCGGGCTGAATCTTGATGACGAGGACGTTCTGTTCGATGGTATCGCTTTTCTCACCGAAAAGGCGATGCGGAATTTGACTGAACGTAATGGCGATCTCGGAAACCTTGCGCGCCAGACGCTTTCCGCTGCGCAGATAGAACGGCACGCCGGCCCAGCGCCAGTTGTTGATGTAGAGTTTGAGCGCCGCATACGTCTCCGTGTTGGAGTCGGGACGCACGTCCGGTTCGTTGCGGTATGCCGGAACGGCCTCGCCGCCGACCGTGCCCGCGTCGTACTGCCCGCGCACGCTCATTTGAAAGACCTGCTCGGGCGTCGGCGGCTCGATTGCCGAGAAGACTTTGTACTTCTCGTTGCGGATCGCATCCGCGTCTGAACTTGCCGGCGGCTCCATCGCCACCAGGGCGAGCAGATTCAAAACGTGGTTCTGAATCATGTCGCGCAGCGCGCCCGCGTTGTCGTAATAGCCGCCGCGGCCTTCGACTCCCAGCGTTTCGGCAGCGGTGATTTGGACGGACTGCACGTAGTTGCGCGTCCAAATCGGCTCGAAGATCGTATTCGCGAAGCGCAGCGCCATCAGATCCTGAACGATCTCTTTGCCCAGGTAGTGATCGATACGGTAGACCTGATTTTCGTTGAAGACTTTTTCGACTTCGACCTGCAGTGCTTGCGCCGACGCAAGGTCCGTGCCGAACGGCTTCTCGACGATGATCCGGCTCCAGCCCTTCGAATTGTGTTCCGGGTCGAGTTTCGCCCGTTTGAGCTGCGCGATGATCTTCGGGAAGACCGACGGCGGCGTCGCCAAATAATAAAGCCGGTTGTGCCCCGCGCCGAATTGCCGGTCGTATTCGCCGAGTCGCTTGGCGAGCGCTTCGAAATGCGACGTGTCGTCGAAGTTCGCCGTGATGTAACTGATGCGCTGCGCGAGATCGTTCCAGAGCGATTCCTTCACCGGTCCGGAACGCGAGAATTCGTTCACGCACTGCTTGCAGTACTCGCGGAACTCTTCGTCGGTGTACTTGCTGCGCGCAAAACCGATCAGTCCAAAATTTGCCGGAAGAATGTCGTTCAGACGCAGATTATAGACGGCGGGCATGAGCATGCGCTTGAACAAGTCGCCGCTCGCGCCGAAAAAGACGATCGTGCACGGCTCGCTGATGCGGGTGCTCTCGATGCCCGCGCGCAGCGGATTCACCGATACTTGCGCGAGCCCGTTCCCAGTTTGACCCGGAGTGGTTGCTGCCATGCCTTCCTATTCTGCCTTTACGGCGTGTCCGCCAAACTGATTGCGCAGCGCCGCAATTACCTTCGCGCTGTACGATTCATCCTGCCGCGATACGAAGCGCGAGAGCAGCGAGAGCGTGATGACGGGCGCCGGCACGTTTTGATCGATTGCCGCCTGCACCGTCCAGCGCCCTTCACCCGTGTCGTCGACCCAGCCGCGGACTTTCTTGAGGTCCGGATCCTCTTCGAACGCCAGCACCGCAAGATCCAGCAGCCACGATCGAATCACGCTTCCGTATCGCCAAATCGACGCGAGTTGATGCAGATCGTACGCGAACTGCGAGGTGCGCAGAATCTCGAAGCCTTCGCCGTAGGCCTGCAGCATGCCGTATTCGATGCCGTTGTGCACCATCTTCGAGAAATGCCCGGCGCCCGGCGGCCCGACGTGCGCGTATCCGCCTTGCGGCGCGAGCGTGGTAAATATCGGCTCGCACGCCTTCACGGCCGCGTCATTGCCGCCGACCATCAGGCAGTAGCCTTCCTTGAGTCCCCACACGCCGCCGCTCGTTCCCGCGTCGACCAGCTCCACGCCCTTGGCTTTGCAGCGTTCGTACGCGGCGAGGCCTTCCTTCCAATTCGTGTTTCCGCCGTCGACGATCGCGTCGCCCGCGCCGAGCAGGCCGGTCAGTTCGTCGATCGTATCGTCGGTGGGTTTGCCGGGCGGCACCATGATCCATACGATTTTCGGTTTGTCTTCGAGTTTTGAGATCAGGTCGGAGAGGCTGGACGCGGCGGTTGCGCCGATCGATGCGCTGCGCGCGACGGCGTCTGCGCTGCGGTCGAAGGCGACGACGTGGTGGCCGCCTTTGAGCAGACGCTCCGTCATGTTGGCGCCCATGCGGCCTAGGCCGACCATTCCGATTTGCACTGTTCTCTCCCTAAGTTTCTTCTGATGGTGTAGTACGTGCCGGCGGACGGTGCGGACACGTCGGTTCCGGCGCCGGCCGCCTTTTCACGTCGTGTGAAAAGGCGGCCTCGACCTCTTTGCGCTTTCTTCGCCATCCTGGCGAAAGCGCAAATTCACACGCGCCTGAACCGATGTGTCCGCACCGCCCGCCGGCACTCCAAGCTGTTCATCGGTTTTTGCATCGCTTTAGGCTTTTGCGGTTAGGGCTTCGTCGATGGCGGTGTTTAGGGCGGTTAGGGATTGTTCGAGATCGCCTTTGAGGTGGATTCTTACACCTCTTCGGTTGCGTTTGTCTAGGGATTGGAGATCGCCGAGGGCTTGGGCGGCGATGAGGGTTTTGAAGCCGACGTTCATGCCGGGGATCGGGAGATCGAAGGTCGAGTCGGCGGTGATTTGGACGAAGACGCCGGTGTCGGGGCCGCCTTTATGTTCTTGGCCGGTCGAGTGCAGGAAGCGGGGGCCGAAGCCGACGGTGGTCGCGCATTTGCGCGCGTCGCGCACGGTGAGGCGCATGTCGTTCAGGGTTCGTTCGTGTTTTGCGTTGCGTTCGATGTAGGCGAGGAAAGCGACGTAGTCGCTCGCGTTGACTTCGCCGAAGAGTTGGGCGAGTGCGGTCGTGGCGTCGGTTGCGCGAATCGACTTCGAACCGGAGAGGAAGATGACGTCGAAAGCGTCGGAGGTGACGTTCGGGGCGGGTTCTTCGAAGCTGCCCTTGGTTGCGTATTCCTTGAGCAGGGCTTTGGTGTTGTCTTTGGATTCTTGAACGTTGGGTTGATCGAATGCGTCGATTTCGATGAGCGATCCGGCTGCGGCGGTGGCGATCTCCCAGAGATAGAATTGCTCGCCGACGTCGTATGCGTCGTTCATCGCCAGGCGAATGACGGGGTGGCCGGCGGCTTCGAGGGCGCGCAGCTTTCCGTCCGTGGCGCCGTCGGGGTTCGGCAGATTCGCGCCGACGTACACGAAGACGCGATCGTCTGCGTAATCTGCGGGTTCGCCGAGCTCTTCGCCCTCGACCGGCAAAATGCCGCGGCCCATCTTGCCCGTCGATTCGGCAATGAGCTGCTCCGCCCACGCGCCGAACGCGCGAATCGAGGGATGCGTGACGATTGTGAGTTTGTTGCGGCCTTCGCGCGCCAGGGCGCCGAGGGCGGCACCGAATTTTGTCCCGGGTGCGTTTTGCACGGCGACGGTTTTATCGTCGGCGTGCATCGCGCCGAGGCCCCGATCGAGCAGCAGGTTGATGTTGTAGCCCGCGAGTGCGGCCGGCACCATGCCGAAGAAGGAGAGCGCCGAGTAACGGCCGCCGATGTTCGGGTCGTTGAGGAAGCACGCGCGGAAACACTGCGACTTCGCCTCTTTTTCGAGCTGCGTTCCGGGATCGGTGATGGCGATGAACTGGCGCGCGCAGTTGCTCGCGCCGACGACCTTGCTCACGCGCTCGCAGAAGTAGCGGTAAAAGGCGTCCGGTTCGGTCGTCGTGCCGCTCTTGCTGGCAACGATGAAGAGCGTGCGATCGAGTTGGATCTGCGCTTCGAGCGCGCGGATCTGCTGCGGGTCGGTGGAGTCGAGCACGTGCAGCTGCGGATAGCCGTCGACCTTCCCGAAGGTTTCCCGCATGATGTCGGGTGCGAGCGAACTGCCGCCCATGCCGAGCACGACGACGTGCGAGAACTCCGCGGCGATCTCTTTGGCGAACCGCTGCAGGTTCGCGACCTCCTCGAGCAGTTGCTGCGGAACGTCGAGCCATCCCAGCGACTTCTTGATGATCTCGACGTGCTGCGGGTCGCTCGACCAGAGCGAGGCGTCCTTGGCCCAGAGTTTTTTGAGAAAGTCGCGTTTCGCTAAATCGTCGAGTGCCGCCGCGTACGTGTCTTTATACGTGCCCAGGGCCAACGACACACGTTCGGCGCCCGAACTGAGTTGCTTTTGCTTGTAGACGATCGCGCCGAGCAGTGCGGCGAACGAGTCGCTGAAGAGGCGCACGCCGTCCACCTGCAGTTGATAGGTCACGTCGTAGAGCGAGATCTTCGCGTCCGCGAGCTGCTTGAGCGTCGCACGCGCTTCATCCACGCCCTTGAGCACGGTGTCGGGCAGAATCTTGCCGTGCTCGAGCAGCGCATCGAGCGTCTGCGGCGGCATCGTGTTGACCGTGTCGCGCCCGACGACCGGCTCGATGTACATCAAATCGTAGTACTTCGGATTCTTGGTCGAGGTCGACGCCCACAGCGGGCGCTGAACGCATCCGCCCTTGGCGGCAATGGCCTTCCATTCTTCGGAACCGAAGATCTCCAGATACTTCTGGTAGGTAAGTTTCAGATTCGCAACGCCGGCTTTGCCGAGCAGTTGCTCCAGTTCTCTCTCGCCCTTGTCGATGCGCGCCTGCAGCAGTTTGTCGAGCGCGGTGTCGATACGGCTCACGAAGACGCTGTTGACCGAGCGGATTTTGTCGATGGGCAGTCCTTTTTCAATGCGCCGCTGCAAACCGCGGATGAACGCACGCGTCGTTTTCTCGTAGAATTCGATCGCGAAAACCAGCGTCACGTTGATGTTGACGCCTTCGGCGATGCACTCTTCGATGGCCGGGACGCCTTCGTTCGTGCCCGGAATCTTGACCATGAGATTCGGGCGGTTCACGCGCTTCCACAGCTCCTTGGCCATGTCGATGGTGCCTTGCGTGTCTCGCGCGAGCAGCGGCGAAACCTCCAGGCTCACGAAGCCGTCGTTGCCGCCCGATTCGTCGTACACGTTGCGGAACAGATCGCAGGCGCTTTGGATGTCTTGGATGGCCAGGTCCCAGAAGAGCGCGCTCGCGTCGTGCTGCTTGCCGATGAGCGAGCGCAGCTGATCGTCGTAATCGCTGCCCGCACCGATCGCTTTCTCGAAGATCGTCGGATTGGAGGTCATGCCGCGCAGGCCCTTATCGATGAGCGCCTGCAGTTCGCCCGAAGCGAACATGCCGCGCCGCAGGTTATCGAGCCAAACGCTCTGACCCGCTGCGAGTAATTGACCGAGTTGATTTGCCATCTATTTCCCCCTATCGACGAACCGTTGAAAAGCGTTCTTGCGCGACCTGCGCGATGTGTTCGGGCGTAAATCCGTACTCTTTGGCGATTGCGCTTGCGGGCGCGGACGTTCCGAAGTGATCGATGCCATAGGCGTATCCACGCGTTCCAATCCAGCGTTCCCAGCCCAAGGTTGCGCCGGCTTCGATCGACATGCGCGCGGTGACGTCGGGCGGCAGGATGCGATCGCGGTAGTCCTGCGGCTGCGCTTCGAAGAGCTCCCAGCACGGCATCGAAACCACGCGCGTTTCCATGCCCTTTTCCTTGAGCAGCGACGCGGCTTGCACGGCGAGCGTCACCTCGGAGCCCGTTGCGATCAGAATCAGGTCGGGCGTGCCTTCGGTATCCGAGAGGATGTACGCGCCGCGCGAGACCTCGGCTTGCCGATCGCCCAAATACGGCAATTTCTGACGCGAGAGAACCAGCGCCCAGGGCCCTTCCTTGGCATCGATCATCACCTTCCAGGCCTCGAGCGTTTCGAGCGAGTCTGCGGGACGAACGACCATGAGATTGGGCGTCGCGCGCATGTGCGCGAAATGCTCGACGGGCTGGTGTGTGGGGCCGTCCTCACCCAAGAACACCGAGTCGTGGGTGAATACGTAATACTCGCGGACCTTGTTGATGCACGCCAGACGCACCGACGCTTTCATGTAATCCAAGAAGTTCAGGAACGTCGCTCCGAACGGCAGCAGCCCGCCGTGAAGCGCGAGGCCGTTGTTGATCGCGCCCATCGCGTGCTCGCGAACGCCGTAGTGGATGTTGCGTCCGCCGTAATTGTCCGGCTGGAAATCGCCTTGATCTTTCAAGTACGTCTTCGTCGACGGATCGAGATCGGCCGAGCCGCCGACCAGTTCGGGAACTGCCGCGGCGATTGCGTTCATCACCATGCCGCCCGCTTCGCGCGTCGCCAGATTGTCGCCGTTCTGCTTGGTGATCGCGGGCCACGGGATGTTCGCCGGCACGCCTTTGTCGAGCGCGCGGCGGAATTGCGCGGCGAGCTGCGCATTTTCGCCTTTCCATTCGTCGTAGGCGCGCTGCCACTGCGTTTGCATATGCGCGCCGCGCTCGCCGACGCCGCGGAAGAACTGCAGCACGTCGTCCGGGACGTAGAAGTCCGGCTCGATGGGCCAGCCCAGATTCTCCTTCGTTGCTTTCACGTCGTCCGGGCCGAGCGGCTCGCCGTGCGATTTGAACGAGTCTTGCTTGGGCGATCCGTAGCCGATATGCGTGCGCACGAGAATGAACGAGGGACGCTCCCTGATGCTCTTGGCCTGGCTGATCGCGCGATCGAGCGTTTCGACGTCGTTGCCGTGATCGATGTCGACGTACTGCACGTGCCAGTTGCAGGCTTCGAAACGCTTAGCCGTGTCCTCGGTGAACGTCACATCCGTTTTGGCCGCAAGCGAAACATTGTTGTCGTCGTAGAGAACGATGAGTTTACCCAGTTGCAGATGGCCGGCCATCGACGCGGCCTCGGCACTGACGCCCTCCATCATGTCGCCGTCGCTGCACATGACGTAGGTATAATGATCGACGATCGTTTGATCGCGGTTGTACATCGCAGCCAGATGCGCTTCCGCGATGGCCAAGCCCACGCCGTTTCCAAATCCCTGGCCGAGCGGACCCGTCGTGACCTCGATGCCGGGCGTGTGGTGCGCCTCCGGATGGCCCGGCGTCTTGCTGCCGAGCTGGCGGAACGCTTTCAGATCGTCCATCGAGACGCCGTACCCGGTCAGATACAGCAGCGAGTAGAGCAGCATCGACGCGTGGCCGGCGCTCAAGATGAAGCGGTCGCGGTTCGGCCAAGCGGGGTCCTTCGGGTTGAAGCGCAGGTGCCTGGTCCAGATGGTATAGGCGGTCGCCGCGGCTCCCAGCGGCATGCCGGGATGCCCCGAATTGGCCTTTTGGACGGCGTCAACGGAAAGAAAGCGGATCGCGTTGATGCGCTGCTCGTCATCGCGTGTGTTCGGCACAGCCTCTCCTTTAAATGAAGACCCTTCACCCCATGAGACGGCGTGAAACTCAGAACGGTTTTACCCACATCGCTTCCGGACCGGGCCGACCGCTCGCTTGGGTTCCTTCCGAGAAGAATGACCCAAGGCCTACCCCGGCGCGTTAATCCGCTAACGCCAATTGACGTTCAGTCAAGATTGGCGTGAACAGGCGCTCGCCGTATTGAGCTGTTCGCACGGCGCGTTTAGGCTCAAACTATGAACAAGCACGCGTTGGAACGGGGCCAGACGCTGCCAATGGTCGCTGTAGCGCTGATACTGATCGTCGCGCTCAGCGGTTTGGCGGCTGACGTCGGCTATCACCAGTACCAGCAGCGCGTGCAGCAGACCGCCACCGACAGCGCCGCGCTTGCGGCGGCAGCGGAACTCGACGCGGGAAATTTCGTCACGGCCGGGCAGGTCGACGCAAAGACGAACGGCTTTGCCGCCGGCGCGAACGGCGTTACGAGCGTGAACATCGCAGCTCCGCCGCCGGCGGATCCGTACAACGGAAATCCGGAAGCCGTTGAAGCGGACATCGTGGCGTCGTATCCGACGTTTTTCGAGAGAATCTTCGGAATCGATTCGGTCAAGGTCAGCACGAAGGCGGTCGCCATTGCAGACGCGCCGAGCAATTGGTGTCTGCTCGCGCTCGATACGAGGGGCACGAGCAGCATCAACGCGCACGCGACCATCAACGCTCCGAACTGCGACATCGCGGTGAACAACTCGCATTTGAGCATCGGCGGTCAATCCACGATTACGACGGACGCACCGATCGAATATTCGGGCTTGCTGACCGGCGCAGGAACCTCGACGTTCAATCCCGGGCCGCCGGTTTCGGCGCTTCCCGCAAGCGATCCGTGCCCGCAGATCGCCTCGTGCCGCCGCCTCGAGAAAGATCCGCCCGACACGCAGCGCTGCCAGACGTTCGATCCCGCCTCGATTCAGCCCGGCACGGTGTACTGCAGCATCGACGTCTCCAACAAAAGCGTCACCTTCCCGCCCGGCTGGTACGGCGTGACCGGCGATCTCAAAGCCAACCACGGCACGCTCAGCGGGAACGGGGTGACCTTTATTCTCACGTCAACCAACGCGCCGAACATCAACAACGCTGCATTCGACCTCACCGCGCCGACGAGCGGCGATTACAACGGCATGCTCTTCTACGCACCCAACGTCACGCAGCCCACGACGATAAACAGCGGCGACGGCGATATGCAAGGCGTTGTGTATTTTCCGAAATCGAATTTGACGCTGAACGCCGGAGCGACCACGCAGGTCATCGTTATCTCGAGTCAATTCTCGCTCAACGCGTCGGACACGACGTTCTTGCAGCCGGCGAACGTGCAGATTACCCATCCGAGGCTCGTCGAATGAGACGGCTTTCCAGTTCGCAAGCCGGCGTCGCGCTCGTCGAGTTCGCGATCGCGCTTCCGTTTCTGCTGATCGTGATGATGGGGATCGTCGAAATGGGACGGCTCGCATACTACAACATTCTCGTCGGGAACGCCGCGTACGCCGGCGCCTTTTACGGCAGCTCGAATTTACGCACCGCCGCCGACACCTCCGGGATGACGGCGGCCGCAATCAAGGATGGGCAAAACGTCCCACAGATCAGCGTCTCGGCACCCACGTCGTTTTGCGAATGCTACAACTCCTCGACAGGGAGCGCCAGCTCGCTTTCATGCAGTCTAAACGGCTCTACCTGTTCCTCCGGCACGCACCGTATCATGTACGTCCAGGTCACCGTTTCCGGCAGGATCAACACACTCTTCAACTACCGACCACTGGGGTTACCGAATCCATGGACAATTACACGAACGGCCACGATACGCGTTTCCAATACGACCGGATGAGCGCGCAGCGAGGACAAACCTTACCGCTGGTTGCGGTTGCACTCGCCGTGTTGCTCGGCGTCGCCGGCTTTTCGGTCGACGTCGGCTATCATCAGTATCAGCAGCGCATGCAGCAGACGGCAACGGACAGTGCGGCAATTGCCGGCGCCAAGGAAGAACCGCTCGGCGATTATAAGGCGGCGGCGCAGCAGGACGCGGGGAATAACGGTTACACCGACAATTCCGGCGGTCTGACGTGCGATTCGAGCGCGCCCATCGGACGCGTCTGCGTGGTCGTGAACAACCCGCCGGTGGCGCCGGATGCGTTTTCGAGCGATTCGCGGGCGGTGGAAGTGCAGATCACCGTCATCCACCCGACGTGGTTCGAGCGCGTCTTCGGCATCAACAGCGCAGCGGTGACGACGAAATCGGTAGCGACGCTCAAAGACGTGACCGGGAACAACTGTCTGTTCGTGCTCAACGGCGCGGCGAACTTCAACGGTCAAACCGGCGGCGGCACGGTGAACGCGCCGAACTGCGGCCTGGTGTTCAACGGAACGACGAGTTTTCACAACGCGACCGTGACGGCAGCGTCGATCGAGTGCGCGGCGACCTGCGCGCAAGGCACGTTTCTCAGCGCGACACCCCAGCCGTCCGCGCCCGCCAGCGATCCGTGCGGAGCGATATCGTTCTGCGCGCACATGTCGAATCCGACGCCTTCGTGCTCGAGCCCGCTGAGTTTTTCCGCAAGCAGCAATCAAATCGTTACGTCTGCGAATATTCCACCGGGCTGCTACTCCAATTTGAACCTGACCAAAGCGCGAAGCGCACAGTTCGGCTGCGGATTGTACGTCATCACGGGAACGCTGAACGGCCGGCCGAACGGCGGTTCCAACGCGACGCCGGTCAGTCTCACGCAAGATTGCGGCACCGGCGGACCGAACGGGGTGACGTTTTACCTCAGCGGCAACGCCAGCCTCGACCTCGGCAACGACAATATCAATCTGACCGCTCCGACTACGGGAGACTATTCACAGTACTCTGCGGGCGAGCAGAACGTGCTGATCTATCAGGCGCCGGGAGACACGAACACGGTGAACATGGCTTCCGCGACGTGCGCGGGCTGCCAGTCATTCTTCCAGGGTATGATCTACGCCCCGTCCGCAACGCTGAATTACAACCAGTACACGACGACGACCTCGGGCAACGTGCTGATCGTCGTCGGCGTTCTCAACGCGAACGGCGGCATAAACAGCATCTTCAACGCTCCCGGACCGCAAGGCACGTATACGGTCCAGGTGCCGTATTTGGGCGAGTGACATGAAACACACGAAAAGCGCATTTCCAACAGCTCAAGCCGGCGTCGCGCTCATCGAGTTCGCGATCGCCATACCGATTCTCATCATGGTGCTCATCGGCATCATCGAGTACGGACGCTACACGTATTTCGCTATCGAGATCGGAAACGCCGCGCACGCGGGCGCGGCGTACGGCTCGCGCACTGCCACGACCGGCGCGGATGCCACCGGCATGAAAAATGCCGCGATTGCGGACGGACAGAACGCCATCTTCCCGCTGACCGCGTCATCCGTGACGGCCGGAAACGCGTGCGCGTGCTGGACCGGCACCCTTGGAGCCGCCGCGCCGACCGCATCGCAGTGCGACACCTGCACCACCGGACGGCAAGTGACCTACGCCCAGGTCACCGTAACCGGCACCATATCGCCGCTTTTTAATTACACCATGCTCGGTTTGCCGAAGTCTTGGACGGTCGCGCGCACGGCAACGATCCGGATAATGGGACAATGAAACACGCTCAACGCGGCGCCAGTATGGTCGAGTTCTCGATCGCCGCATCGGCGCTGCTGCTCATCATGTTCGGCATCTTGGAGTTCGGGCGCGTCATGTATACGTACCACACCGTCTCCAATGCCGCGCGGCTCGCTTCGCGCTGGGCAATGGTCCGCGGCTCCGGCTGTTCGGTACTCGATCATTGCGGCGCGACGCAAGCCGACATTCAGAATTACGTGTCTTCGGTCGTTCCGATGATCGACAGTTCGACCTCGACGGCCGCGGGCTGCTCGCAAACCGGTCTGTGCGTGACCGCATCCTGGAGCACCTCGAACGATCCGAGCGTCGATTGTTCGGCATCGAGCCCCGGCGGCAACAACACCGCCGGTCACCTCGTATGCGTGACGGTAACGTACCCGTTCAACTTCGCAATCCCATTCGTTTCAACCAGCGCCTTAACACTTTCCAGCACCTCAAAAATGGTGATCGCAAACTAATCTCGCCGCCTCTGGTCTGGGGAGTCCGGCACCCGCGAGCGGGAACCGCCGCGGCATGCGCCGTACGCCGCAGGCAATGGATGTGCGAGAGTTGCAGAAGCGGGTCGAGGGCGGCGATACGGATGCGGTCGAGGAAGTCATCGCGGCGCTCGATGACGGGCGTTTGCGGGTGTGCGAACCCGTGGGCGGCGATTGGATCACGCACGCGTGGATCAAGCGCGCGATTCTCGCTTATTTTGCGGCGCACGACTCGCGCGTCATCGGCGACCCCGAGAGCCTGGTCTATTTCGATAAGATTCCGACGAAAACGAACTACGATCGGCTGGGCGCGCGCTGCGTTCCTCCGGGCGTCGCGCGGTACGGAAGTTTTCTGGGACGCGGCGCGATTCTGATGCCGGGTTACGTGAACATCGGCGCGTACGTCGACGAAGGAACGATGGTCGACACGTGGGCGACGGTCGGATCCTGCGCGCAGATCGGCAAGAACGTGCACCTCTCCGGCGGCGTGGGAATCGGCGGCGTGCTCGAGCCGCCGCAAGCGCAGCCGGTGATCGTCGAAGACGGCGCCTTTATCGGTTCGCGGTGCATCGTCGTTGAAGGCGTGCGCGTCGAACGCGAAGCGGTGCTCGGTGCAGGCGTCGTGCTCACGGCGAGCACGCCGATCGTCGACGTGCGGCAGGGCGAACCGTTAGCCGGGAAAGGCCGCATACCGCCGCGATCGATCGTGATTCCCGGAACGATTCCAAAAGCGTTTCCGGCCGGAACGTTCGGCGTTCCGTGCGCGCTCATCATCGGCACGCGCAGCGAGTCGACGGATCGCAAGACCTCGCTCAATGCGGCGCTGCGCGATTACGAGGTCGCCGTGTGAGATGAACGCGCACCCGCTGCTCCTCTCACGCGAACGCACGTTCATCTACGGCGGCTTGCTCGCGGCGATCTGCCTGCTGCAGGTGAAACTGGTCGTCGCGCAAGGGTTCGGCGACTGGAGCGCGTTTTGGGCGGCGGGCGCGACGGCCGGCACCCGCGATCTCCTCGACCCGCAGCGCCACAATGCGTGGATGCTTCACCATCACCTGCTCTCGACGATCTTTCCGTATCTGCCCGGCGCGGCGTGGCTGCTGCTCCCGATAAAGTCCGCGCCGCTCGCGCTGGGATATGCAGTGAACTTTGCGGTGATGGCGGCGCTGACGATCGCCGGGGCGCTCCTCGCGTCGAAGGTGTACCGGATCGCGCGCGGTCTGTGCGTGCTCTTCGCCTTCGCGTGGGCGCCCGCCATCGCAGCGCTCGCGACGGGGCAGAATTCGCCGCTCGGTTTCCTGCTCGTGATGATTGCCATTGCCGGCATCGCCGCCGACTCGTGGGGCGTCGCGGGTGTGGCCGTGGGCGTGCTGCTCTACAAATTGCCGTACGCGCTGCCGATGGTCGCGCTGCTGCTGCTGCGGCGAAACTGGCGCGCGCTCTCGATCGTCGCATTGTGCGGCGCGGTCTGGTATGCGGCGAGCGCGGCGGCAACGGCGGGCGATTGGCACTGGCCGCTGCACTACGCGGACGCATTGCGCGGCTACGCCGGAGCCGACGCGCGCTTCAACGCGATGAAAGCGATCGGTATTCCGGAATTGCTGACGCGCGCGGGTGTGCCGCAAGGTGCGTCGATATTGTGCGGCGCCGCGCTCTTTCTTGCATCACTGCCGGCCCTCATGCGGCGCTCGAAGCTGGAGGCGGCGAGCTTCGTGCCGCTGCTCGGACTGGCGTTCGGCCCGCACACGCTCCCGTACGACCTTGCGCTGATGCTGCCTGCCCTCTACTATCTCATGACGCACGCGCCCGAGCCCCTTCGCACGCGCGCCGTATGTGCGATATATTTGGTAGCGCCGCTCTGGCTGCTCAGCGGCATCATTCGTTTCGACGTCCTCGCCGTCGTATGCGACGGTCTCGCCCTCGTTTGGCTTGTGAAAGGCGTGCATGAATCCACGGCTGGCCCATATATCCGCATCGCTGATCCGGGAAATCGCAGCGAAGCGTAAAGCGACCTCGATCGACCTTGGCCTGGGCGAACCCTCGCTGCCGCCAAGTCCCGAGCACCTGCAAGCCGGGACGGCATTCGCGATGAAGCACGGCTTGCGCTACACGGTCAATGCCGGCGATCCGGCTCTGCGCGATGCAATTGCCGGACATTACGGCTACGCACACATGACGAGTGCCGAAAACGTGTGCATCACAACCGGTTCGCAAGAAGCGACCTACGTCGTCATTAAAACGATGCTGGATCCGGCGAAAGACGAATTGCTGGTCGTCGAACCGGCCTTTCCGTCATACGCGAAGATGGCGACGCTGGAAGGGGTTGCCGTACGCGCGGTTTCGATGAGCGCGGCGGACGGCTTTGCCTTCGATCCGCAGCGCATCCTCTCCGCCGTTTCGGATCGCACGCGCATGATCGTCATCTGTTCGCCGTGCAACCCGACCGCCCGCGTCATCACGGAAGAAGCGGTACGCGCCGTCAGCGACGGACTGCTGCGCCGCGGCGGCGATCCCGTATGGGTTCTGCACGATGAGATCTACCGCGAGCAGACCTTCGTGGAAAACGCGGGCTGGTTTGCGAAGCACTATCCGCATACGATCGTCACGAACAGCGTGAGCAAGAGCAACGCCCTGACCGGATTGCGCCTGGGCTGGGCGATGGCGCCCTCGCATGTGGCGAGGGAACTCGTGAAGGTGCACGCCTGGGTGACGTCGTGCGCGGATGCGTTCGCGCAGCAGGTCGCGCTGCACATCTTTACGCACCGCGCGCTCGGCGAGCACGCGCAATGGTACGCGGACAGGCGGCGCGAGGTCGTGCGTATTCTCGAAGAGAGCGGACTGCATTTCATTCCGCCGGAGGGCGCGTTTTACGCCTGCGTGCAGATCCCGGGAGTCGATTCGCTGCAAGCCGCGCACGAACTCGCCGACACGTATGACGTGATCGCGGTCCCTGGGGTGGCGTTCGGCGGCGCGTTCGCGGATTGGCTGCGGCTGACGTGGGTTTCTTCGCCCGAACGTCTGCGCGAGGGATGCCGGAGAATACGGCACCTCTTAGAAAGTTCTCGCTCGGTTCATAATTTGCCCACGTTGAGAACGACCTGAGAACGAAAAGCGGGCAGCCCTAAGGCAATGGCCCTAAGCCTTCTCAGGATTTGGTACTTCCGGATGAACCGCACGGACTATTGCGCTCGCAATTTTGAAGCGCAACCTTTCGTTACTGCTTCCCACCCAAGCGGCTAAAATGGTCGCATATGATTCGAGCCACCGGCGTACCACGTTTGACACCGCTGACTATTCGCCGTCCCCGCCTCGAGCGTTGGCTCGAAGCCTATTCGCAGTACCCGGTGCGCCTGCTCGTGGCGCCGCCCGGATCCGGTAAAACCAGCGTCGTCTTGAAATATTGCGCCGAGAGCGGCCGCAATATGGTGTACCACTCGATGCCCCGCAACGCCGACGCGCAGTACGTGCGCCGCACCTTCGGCAAGCTGCTGACCGCATCGCCGGCGCAGTGCTGCGAGATCATCGTCGACGAGATCGACAACGCCTGCCCGGAAGGGCTCGAAGAATTGGCGCAGCTCGTCGAGGGCGCGCCCGAGAACGTTTCGCTCGTGTATATCGCCCGTTCGCGCGAGTGCATGGACGTGCAGCGCTTGGTCGCGCGCGGCGTTGCCGCGCTCTGCGACGCGCATCGCTTGGCCTTCGACGTGGAAGAAACGGCGCGCCTGGCCGAGGCCTGCGGCGTGAGCGCGACGGACCTTGACGTGCGCCGTCTGCTCGAGGACAGCGACGGCTGGGCACTGGCCGTCTCCAGCGCGATCCGCACGGCCTCGGCCGAGCGTCTCACCATCGACCGCGGCTATCAACTGTGGCGTTCGCACTCGCAGACGGTGCTGCGCGAGTTCGTGGCCGCGGAAGTGCAGCGTGCGCCCGAAGACTTGCAGCGCACGTTTTGGGCGGTGTACGAGGGTACCGGCCGCGTCGACGTCGCGCAATTGCGCGAACTCGAGGTGCACGGCATGTTCGTCATCGGCGACGGACGGGATTCGCTGCGTTTGCTGCGTCCGCTCGCGTCGTTCGGCGTGCGTCCCGCCGTGAACGCCGGCCCGTCGGCAACGACGGCGCCGCTCATGGTGCGCATGTTCCGTTCGTTCGAAGCGCGCATCGAAGGGCGCGAGATTCCGTGGGTGCGCCGCCGCGATCAGCAAATCGTCAAATATCTTTTGCTCAAACCCAACGGCACGGCGAGCCGTCAAGAACTCGCTTCGGTCTTCTGGAGCGACACGGACCGCCATTTGGCAACGCAGAGCGTTCGCACCGCCTGCAGCACGATTCGCAAGGCCTTTGCCAGCATCGTCGGCCCAGCCAACGTCGATCTCTACTTCCGTACGACTCCCGAACTGCAAATCGATCTCAAGAACGTCGTGTGCGACGTCCGCCGCTTCATCGCGCACGTCAACGACGGCGATGCCGATTTCGAACGGGGCGACATCGAAGACGCGGCGATGCACTACCGTGCGTGCGAGAAGCTCTACGCCGGCAACCTGCTCGAGTTCGATGCGGCCGAACCCTGGATCGTCGCTCAGGGCGCAGCGCTCAGCGATCGCTTCATGCAAGTTCTCGAACGTCTGGGAACGCTCGCCGTCGAACGTGAAGAAGTCACGACCGCGGCACACTATCTGCACCGCGCGCAGGCTATTTCTTCGGAGCATCCGGTGGTCGCGCGGCTTGCAGCCCGTCTGGATCGCATCCGTGATCCGAAGAAGTCCGCGCGCCCCGCGCTTGCCATCGTTTCGTAACGGTGCTGCGCCGGCCGTAGCCGGGTTGGCGATCGTTCTGCTCGCCTACGAAATCCTCGGATTTGCCGCCGTGCATAGTCTGCTGGCCGATTTTCACGCGTTTTGGTGTGCGGGTTCGGCCCTAGCGCACGGCGCCGATCCCTATCGCGCCGCCGCGCTCTCGGCGTGCGAGCGCGCGCCCGCGCCGTGGGGTTTATATTCCGCGCCGACGGGCGTCGTCGTCCCCGCGCCGCTTCCGCCGTACGCGCTCGCAGCGTTCGCGCCGCTCGCGTATCTGCCGTATTCGCTCGCCGCATGTCTCTGGTTCGCAGCGATCGCGGGCGCGCTTTGCGCGTGCGTCGTGCTGCTCGCCCGCGTGCTGCGCATCGGTGCGCTTCCCGCTGCCTGGATGCTGCTGCTGCCCGCGACGGTGCTGTGGCTGCCGTTCGGCGAAGCGACGCCGTTTGCGCTGCTCGGCGCGCTGCTTGCGGCATACGCGGCGCAGCGCGAGCGATGGAGCCTCTGTGCGCTGGGTTTGGCGCTGCTCGCCGTCGAGCCGCATTTGGCGCTCGGCGCGTGGGCGTGCGTCGCGCTCTTCGCAGCGCGGGCCCGCGCGCCGCTCGCGATTGCCGGCGCCGCGCTGCTCGGTATCGCGCTCGCCGCAGGGCCTGGTCTGTTCATCGAATATCTGCGCGCCGTTCTGCCGCTGCACGCGCTTGCGGAGGTTCCGCGACCGGCGCAGTACAGCGCGACCTGGCTGCTCGACGCGCTCGGCGTCTCGCCGGGGTCCGCATTGCAGGCCGGTGCGGCGACATACGCCGCGTCGCTGATCGCATCGGTCATCGTCGCGGTACGCCTGCAGCGCCGCTGGAACGACCGCTGCGCGCTGGTTTTCACGCCGTTGGCGGCAGCCGTGATCGGCGGCACGTTCGTGCACGCTTCGCAGATCGCGCTCGCGCTGCCGTTCGCCGCCGCGCTCGCAACGCGGGAAGGCGGACGCACCGCCGCGCTCGCGGCCGCCGCGTGCGGCGTACTTGCCGTGCCGTGGCTTCAAGGCGATCCGCAGCAAACGATCGTTTTGGCCGGGATAGGCGTGTGTGCCGCGGTGGTATTTTTGCTTGCAAAGAACGCGGCGCCCGCTTTGCGCGTGCTGACCGCAAGCGCGGTGCTTGCGGCAGTGCTCGTCATGGCGCACCGCAGCGCCGCGCCGCTCGGACGCGAACCCCGCACGTTTCCCGTCGCCGCGAGCCCGGGCGAGCTCGCTTCGGCATCGTGGGGACGCTACATCTGGCGCGAGCAATCTTCAGTGACGTTCGCGGACTGGCTCGGAAAGGCGCCGTCGTGGCTCGCGCTCTTAGTCCTTGCCGGTTTGGCTGCCGGCGCCGCTTCGAATAAAGAGCCGGTAATCGCCCTGCGCGTACACGAGGCGCCAGCCTCGCCATAGCGGAAGCGCGTGCGCCAGCTCGCGTTTCTTGTCGACGAGAACCGCGTTGACGCGGCGGCGGTCCAGCACCGCGCGCCAATCGCCTTTTACGTGAAAGACGGTAATGTAGTCTTGCCACACCGCCAGCGGGAACGGGTCGGCGCGTCCGTCGATGAAGTCTTGCAGGTTCTCGTGCGAGAGCGCGAGCGAACACCATGCGAAGTCTTCGCAGTAGAGGCGGTGCGTGCCCGGAAGCGATGCGAGCCGTGCGATCGCCGCCTGCGGCAGGTCGCCTCGCTTGAATTCCGGCGAAGCGGCGAGCAGCAGCGCCGAAAGCAGCGCCGCGGTAAACGCGCCGCAATAGAGCAGTGCGAGCACCGGCCGCTCGGTAAAGAGCGCGTTGGCGCGCACGCGCTGCGGAAGAAACTTGAACGTCAGCCGTTCGGCGACGACCGGCGCGAGAACGATCGCGCAGACGGGAGCGTTGCGGACAGCGGTGATTGCCATGTACGTCACCGCCGCTATCACAAGCAGCTCCGGCCAGCGGCGCGAACGCTCGACGCGCAAGATGCAGACGCCGGCGATCAGCACGAGCGCGCCGAAGGTAAACGACACGGCGCTCAAACTGCTGGGCTGCCACTCGGTGATCGCCCTGCGGATCGGGCTGTGCACCAGTTCCAGCGCGTAGAGCGGCAAACGGTAGCCGAGCGGCGTGAGAAATACGGCGCCGCCCGAGGCAATCGCAAGCAGCGCGTATTCGCGCACCTTGGCGTTCCACGCGCGTTCCTGCAGCGCCGTACCGGCAGCCCAGAGCGCGAGCAGCGCGGGCGCGAGCATCGCGCTCGCGTGCAGATTTGCCCACAGCGCGACGAGCGGAACGATCCACCATTTCGCGCGGCCCGGCACGCAGCGCAGCAGGTACATGACTGCCGCGAGCAGTGCCCAGCCGAAGACCTGCGCGCGAATCCCGTACGATTCGAGCATCGAAAAACCGACGCAGAAAACGGCAAGGCCGATCGCGACCGTGGACGCACCCAGGCGCCGGGATGCCAATGCCGTGAAGAGCAGCACTGCTGCGGCCGCGAGCGTCGTTGCAGCGACCAGCGCAGCGAAGAGCGGTGTGCCGAGCGTCAGCGCGACGGCGAGACTCAGCGCCCATTCCTGCGGGATCCACGGCGCTCCGGCGGCGGTGAACGCCTGCGGACCTAGTGAGAGCGGAAGACTTCCCGTGTGCAGGATCTGCAGTCCGAGCCATTGCTGCCACGCGATGTCGCCGTCGCGCCCGGGATCGAACCACGCCGAAACGGCGAACCGGGAAACGAAGATCATCGCGATGGCGAGCGCGAGACGCATTACTGCTCCAGTTCGAGCCGGTCTCCCACCAGCACGTCGCAAGAGTCGAGCGTTCCACTGCCCAGTTCGACGACCGCCTTCGCACCGACGCAGCCGATCGCGAAGCGGTTCTGGGCGACCGCGCAAACGGTGCGAATTACGCGTTGCTCTCTATCCAGGAACACGACGTCGATGCGGGTTTGCATGCCCACCGTGTGGATCAGCGAGCAATCTTCGAACCACACGCCTTCGCTCGCGTCGACGTGTTTGCGCGGAATCAGTCCCATCATGCGGTCCAGCCAGCCCGTCGCCTTTTTCACGTTGGTGGCGACGAGCTCGCCGGTCGTGGCGTTGCGTATGCGCATCATCAGCGGCTCACAATGAGGAGAGCGGCAGCGCGACGGCAATCGCGCCGGCCAGGTAGGGTGCAAATGCGATGACCTCTCGTTGGCGCCTGCGCGCGAAGGCGTAGAGCACCGCCACGATCGCTCCGACGGCAAAGGCGAGAAGCGCAGTTTCGAAACCGAGCACGGCGCCCCCGAGTGCCGCAAGTTTCACGTCTCCCCACCCCATGCCGTGACCCTTGGAAGCGATCGCCATGGCCGCAAACGGCACGAACGCGACGACCGCCGAGACCATCGGCCAGATATCGTGCTGCGCCAGAGCCAGACCGGCGATAATTGCAAGCGGAATAAGCGTGAACGCGTCCGGGACGATACCGTACCGCATGTCCGTGCACCAAATTGCGCTGAGCGAGCAGATGATCACGGCCTGCATGACGATATGCTGCGCGCTGTCGCTGCGGCCCGCGGCGAGGGCGCCGACGAGTGCCGCACCCACGAGAATCCACCGCACCGGCGGCTCCGCGGGTGCCGGGCCGTCGTCAAACGGCTCGGTGGAGATTGTGCCTGCAAGCAGGATACCGATGTACGACGCGAGGCCGAAGAACATCGCGCCGAGGAACGCTTCTATCAACGTGCTATCCTTGATGAGAAAAGTAGTTGACTACCAGACTTCCAAAAATGATCACGAAGAGCGCCGGCAGCAAGAAGAAGGCCATCGGAAAGACCATCTTCACGGGAAGCTTTGCGGCATGCTCTTCGACGATCAACACCCGGTGCGTTCGCGTATCGTCGGCGAGTTCGTTGAGAATCTTGCCGACGTTTGCTCCCAACTTTTCCGCTTGCGTTATGGCTGCGACCATCGTGGAAAACTCGTCTTGGCGCAGTCGATCGGCTGCAGCCTTTAACGCATCCGCGCGGCCGCGGCCCAGACGGATTTCGGTGAGCGCTTCTCTTATTTCTTCGCCGACGGCGCCGGGGGCGGCGTCGACGGCATAGGCCAATGCGGCGTTGAGCGAGAGGCCCGCCTGCACGGTCGACGCAACCATGTCCAGAAAATCCGGCAGCGTTTTCTGTACGTCTTGCTTGCGCTTTTCGACGGCGCGGTTGAGCATCGACGTCGGCGCGTAGACGATGGCGAAAAACAGAGACGCGGCCAGCAGATAATACACGAGCGGCGGCAGACTCACGACGTGCGCGTAGAGTATCATGACGATGACCGCAACCAGCAGCGAGGCTGCGGTGCGCAGCGCCATTTGCACGGGCGTTACGGTATACCAGCCGGCTTCGAGCAGACGCTGTGAAAGGTTGCTGCGATTCTCTTGCGGCAGAACGCGATCGACGAACCGTTCGATCGTACCGGTCTTCTCCGGCGTGCGCACCGTCGAACGCGTTTCCAGATCTTCGAGCGTCTTGGCGAGCGGGCTCTTTGCCGGGACGAACGAGACGGTAAACAAGAACGCCGAGAAAGCGCCGAGAACCGCGATGACGATCGCATAATCCGGAATCATACGTTCACCTGCAGGATGCGGTTCAGCGCGAAGATGCCGAGCGCTTCCAGAATAAGGACGATGAGCAGCACGACGTGCCCCGTCGGGGTGAAGAGCAGGCCGTGGTTCATTTCCGGCTGCGTCATCACGATGAAGCCGCCGAGAAATATTGGAAGGGCTCCGAGCACCGCCGCTCCAGCTCGGCCTTCGGCGGTGAGTGACTTGACCTTACGCCGCATCCGCCGGCGCTCTTTGATCGTGTTGGCGAGTTGTTCCAGCACCCGGCCGAGATCGCCGCCGGTTTGACCGTTGATACGGATGACGCGTGCCATCATCAGCGTCTCGTTCGCCTTGATGCGAGATGCCAGATCGTCGAGCGCGTCGTACACGCTCGCGCCGATGTTCGTTTGTCCGAGAACGCGCGCGAATTCGGTGCGCGCGGGATCCTTCGCTTCGTCGATGACCAGATTCAGCGTCTGCTGCAGCCCTAAACCGCTGCGCAGTCCGCTCGCCATCAGGCGAAGAACGGTTTCCAGCTGATTGAGAAATGCCTCCGTGCGGCCGCGCACCCGCATCTGCAGGATCAGCGAGAAGACCCCGGCGCCGGCGGCTGCGGTAACCGGCAGAAGCAAGAGCCCGACGAGCAGCCCGGGTTTGAGAAGCAGCAGCAGCAAGATCCACAAACCGGCCGAGATCGTGATCCAGGTGATCACCATCTCATCCGTTTTGGCTCCCATTCCGGTTGTATCGAGATTCTTCGTGAATTTGCCCATCCGGTCCATCGCGCCGCGCTGCACCGTTTCCCAGAACGCGAAGAAGGCCAGCGCGGCGGTCGCGGTCGCGCCTACGAAGATCGCGATCGGAACGATGGTTACCATGACCGTGCCGCCATTGCGAGCGATGAGAGTTTGCGGTGATCGTAGGTGATACCGTATTCGTCGAAGCGGCGAAGCGCCATCGGCTGCACGCCGGTGTACTGGTACTCGCCGATGACGCGCCGCTCTTCGTCGATGCCGTGCTGCTGGTAGCGGACGATGTCTTGCATGGTGACGACCTCGCCCTCCATGCCGACGATTTCGCTGATCGCCGTCACTTTACGCCCTCCGTCGCGCATGCGCGCCACCTGCACGATGATGTCGATCGCGCTCGAAACTTGTTCGCGAATCGCCCGCACCGGCAGGTCGAATCCGGCCATGAGGACCATGGTCTCGATGCGCGAGAGAGCGTCGCGGGCGCTGTTCGCGTGGATCGTCGTGAGCGATCCGTCGTGGCCCGTATTCATCGCCTGCAGCATGTCGAGCGCTTCCGCGCCGCGGCATTCGCCGACGACGATGCGGTCCGGGCGCATGCGCAGTGCGTTGCGTACCAGATCGCGGATCGTAATCTGCCCCAAGCCCTCGAGGTTCGCCGGCCGCGATTCCAGACGTCCGACATGCGGCTGATTGAGCGAGAGTTCCGCCGCGTCCTCGATCGTAAGAATGCGTTCCGTGTGCGGAAGATAGCTCGAAAGAATGTTGAGGAACGTCGTCTTGCCCGAGCCGGTGCCGCCGCTGATCACCATGTTGAGACGGGCTTCGACGCACGCGCGCAGGAAGTCCAGAATCTCCGGTGTCACCGATCCTTTTTCGAGCAAGTCGTTCGCGGTGAGGCGGCGGTTGCCGAAGCGGCGAATGGTGAGCATCGGACCGATGAGCGAGAGCGGCTCGATGATGGCGTTGACGCGCGAGCCGTCGGGCAGGCGCGCGTCGACCATCGGGGCCGACTCGTCGACGCGGCGTCCGAGCGGCGCGATGATTCGTTCGATCACCAGACGCAGCTGCTGCTCGCTCGGGAAGCGTTTGACCGTCTTGCGAATGACGCCGCCGATCTCGATGTAGATGTCGTTCGGACCGTTCACCATGACTTCGGTGACGTCTGGATCGTGCAGAAAGTCTTCGATGGGACCGTAGCCGAGCGCTTCGTTTAAAATCTCTTGCTTGATCTGCGCGACGGCTTCTGCGCTGTCCGCGACCGCGCTGTTGAGCAGAAACTGTTCTGCGATGTGCCCGATTTTCGAGCGAAGCTCGTTCAGTTTGGCAGAGTCGCCTTGCACGCGCGCGGCGTCGACCAAATCGATTTGCTTGGCGAGCGCCTCGTGAATCTGCGCTTTGACCTGCTCGCGCGGGGTGAGCGTGGCGCCGGGCGCGTCCTTCGAAACGCCCGAGGCGGCGCCGTTGCGGAGCGGAGCTGCGGAATCGTCGCGTTTGGAGGCGCGCCGGTCGCGTACTTTGCCGCTATCGCTGGGGAGCAGGCTGTCGAGCAAGTCTTGGGGCTTGACCGCGAGCAGGTTGCGCCCGAGTGCCGAAATCGCGCGCGGGAAGTTGCGATCCGCGATAGACGGAAGCTCCGCAATCACGGGAACGCCGGCAGCTGCTTCGATCTGCGCCTTGGACGCGCTCGAATTCTCCGAACGCGTGACCACGACGAGCGCGACGCGCGATTGCGGAATGCCGAAGTGCAGGAGCTGTCCGACGAGCGTGCGCGCCGCCGTGACGCCGAGCAGCGTCGGCTCGACGACGACGATGAAGCGCGTCGAACGAACGATGAACGGACGCGAGTTGGCGGCAAACGGAAGGGGAATATCGGCCAAAACCGTGCCCGGTTTGTTCAGCGACGCTGCGAGCGCCTCGATGTCTTGCACGTTTGCAGTAAATCCCGCTTCGTACGACTCCGAGAGCTCGACGAGCGACATTCCGTTGACGCGCGCTTGGGCAATGTGGGTTGCGCTGTGTTCGCGCGCGGCGTCGAGATACCGTACGCCGTCCAGAAGGATCGCAAGACTGCGGCGGCCGGAGAAATCCGCGTCCACGAGCGTGACGTTCGTTTCGTCACGCAAGGCTTTGGCGAGCTCCACGCAGAGCGTCGACGTGCCGGCCCCGCCCTTGGCACCGATGAACGCGAAGAAGGCGGATTCCATATTACTGGTTGCCTCCGCTCGTCGACCAGCCGATTTGGTCACCGTCGATGATCATGAT
>DATEHZ010000081.1:0-12112 GCA_035279385.1 Vulcanimicrobiaceae bacterium
GACGCGGGAAGCGCGACGCGCTACCGGCTGCTGGAATCGACGCAGCAGTACGCGCGCGAAAAACTACGCGAGGCCGGTGAGGAAGCCGCCGCTGCTAAGGCGCACGCCCTCGCGTTTGTCGCCTTGGCGGAGCAGCTCGACGAAACGTTTGAGACCACGCCGGATCGTCTTTGGTATGCGCGGGCCGAAGCGGAGCTGGAGAATTTTCGCGCAGCGCTGGCCTGGGCGTTCGGCGGCCAGGGTGAGGTGCTGCTCGGGCAGCGTGTGGCGAGCGCGCTGCGCTCGGCGTGGTGGCAACTCGGGCCGGCGGAGGGGCGGCGCTGGGTCCGCGCCGCACAGGAACGGGTTACCGGCGCTACACCCGAAACGGTCGTGGCTGCACTCGATCTCACCGAAGCGCTTTGTCTCTCATCCCTTACCCAGTTCAAGGCGAGCCGGAGGACGGCAGAACGCGCGCTCTCACGATACGGCGCGATCCACGATCCGCGGCGCTTCGCGGAGGCGGAAGTGCTCGTCGGCGTCGCGCTGCTGTATGCGGGCAACATCGCGAAGAGCGAGGGGCTGCTGCAGCACGCGCTGGAGGAAGCGCGCGCGCACGGCGCACGCAAGCAGGCCGCCAAGGCGCTCCTCAGTCTTTCTATGACGCGCCACTTTGCCGGCGATGTCGCCGGAGCGCGGGAACTCTCCGCGCAGGCGCTTGCGGCCGCGCGAGCCGCCGGGGCGGAGCGTCTCGCGGCAACGGTTGCCACTAATCTGTCCGAAGTGGAGTTTGCAGGCGGGGATGCGGCAAAAGCGGTGCAACTCGCGGACGAGGCAGTCCACGCCTACCGTACGTTTCGCACCACCCGGAACGTTGCCAACGCGTCGTGCAACATGGCCGCGTATCTGGTGGCCTTGCATCGGTACGACGAGGCGCGCACCGCGGCACATCAGGCTCTTACGGCCGCGCGCGATACGCAACACGCCGTGATACTCGCTTTCACGCTGCAGCATCTCGCGGCGATTGCAACGCTGCGCGCGGACGCCGGTGACGAGCGGCTCGATGACCTGCGCCGTGCGGCGCGCATTCTCGGCTACGTCGACGCGCGCGTCGAAGCACTCGAAGCGATGCGCGAATACACCGAGAAACAGGAGTACGACGCGATGCTGCCAGCACTGCGCGATGCGCTGGGTGCAGACGAACTTGCAAAACTGATGTCGGAGGGCGGCGCCTGGAGCGAAGACCAAGCCGTGGCAGAGGCGATGCTCATCTAGGCTGCGCAAAACTGAAAGGCCGTGGTCTTCACCACGGCCCATAAGCTACGCCATTGGACTTACCTCTCGCGTTACTTACCGCAACGTTATACCCAGCGTAACCGCGGATGCTAAACGCGCTCCCCTGCTACTCATGGGTGCGTGCGAGACGCTCGCCGGACTCCCGTTCAATCGTCTGCAACGTGCAGGTGGTCATGCCGGCAACGATGCGCCCCAGAAAGAGCCACGACATCGTCGGCGCTAGCGCCATGATGAAGTAGTCGAGTCCCGTTCCGAGGTTTGAATGAACGGATCACGGGGCGGCGTCCGAAGCGATCGGAGAGCAGGCCTGACCGGGCGTGGCGGCATGCTTCTTCTCGAGCCGGCTGACGAGCGTACGCTGGCGCGGGCCCGCGGCAGCGAGCACGTGCGTCACGAGTTCTTCCTTCGAACCGAAGAAGTAGAGCAAGAGCCCAGGGCCGCAGCCGACACCTTCACCCAAGGGACGCAGCGAGAGCTGGGAGACGCCGTGCTCGTAGACGTAGTCGACGATTCGTTCCAAGACTTCAACCCGACGGTGTTCGTCCGGAGTGCGTGGCATACGGCGACTGTTAGCGTGAGGCATGGGCTGCGGCCGACCAGGAATGCCGGGCTATCGTCGTGGACTATCCCGCCCGTCACCAAGTGGCCGGGATCGAAATGTAAATCCTCGTCGTGTCGAAAACCGGGGCACTCGTTCGACGTCTAGACAGAACACGACCATCCAAGAGGAGAGACCACATGCGATTTGCGGTTTTGGTGCATGCGAGCGAGCAAAGCGAAGCCGGAGTTCTGCCGACCGCCGAGGAGCTCGCCGAAATGGGGCGCTTCAACGAGACGCTGATAAACGACGGCATCATGCTTGCCGGTGAGGGGCTGCAGGCAACCTCGAAGGGTGCGCGGCTCACGTTTTCGAGCGGGAAAGCGTCCGTTACCGACGGTCCGTTCGCCGAGACGAAAGAACTGATCGCGGGCTTCTGGATCGTGCAAGGCAAGTCCAAAGAAGAGATCGTCGAGCGCTTCAAACACGCGCCGTTCCAAGATGCGACCATCGAGATCCGGCAGATCTTCGAGGCGGAAGACTTCGGCGAGAACCTCTCGCCCGAGGTGCGCGAGCAAGAAGAACGCCTGCGGGCACGGCAATCATGAGAATTCTCTCGATCATGACGCACGATCCGGCGACGATGAAGCAGCCCACGCAGGATGACTTCGAGAAGATGAGCCGCCTGATCGACGAGTGGCGCGAAAAAGGCTATCTGGTCGACACAGGCGGCGCGATGCCCGGCTCGCTGGAAATTCGCGTGTCGCGCAAGAACGGCAAAGATACGATCACCGACGGGCCGTTTGCCGAAGCGAAGGAAGTCGTGGGCGGCTTCGCACTCTTGGAAGTTTCGAGTAAGGAAGAAGCGCTCGAGTTGACGCGCCGGTTCTTGGATTTGATCGGCGACGCCACGTGCGAGCTGCATGAAGTCAGCAGCGCTTAACAGCACGCTCGATGCGATTTGGCGCATCGAATCCCCCAAACTGATCGCCGGCCTCACGCGCGTCGTGCGCGACGTCGGCGCGGCGGAGGAACTCGCGCAGGATGCGTTCGTCGCGGCGCTCTCGCAATGGCCGCAGGAAGGCATCCCGCGCAACCCCGGCGCGTGGCTGATGACCGCCGCGAAGCACCGCGCGATCGACCTGATCCGGCGCAAGAAAACCTTCGAACGCAAGACCGCGGAATTGGGACGCGATCTCGAAACGGCGGATCTCGCATCGGAATTCGATACCGTGTACGAAGAAATCAACGACGACGTGCTGCGGCTGATGTTCGTCGCATGTCATCCCGTCCTCTCGATGCAAGCGCGCGTCGCGCTCACGCTCAAACTTATCGGCGGCTTGACGACTGCGGAGATCGCCCGCGCATTTCTGACCTCCGAGGCGACGATAGCGCAGCGCGTGGTGCGCGCGAAACGCACGCTGAGCGAAGCCAACGTTCCGTTCGAAGTGCCTACGGGCACGGAGCGCGCGCAGCGGCTGGCGTCGGTGCTCGAAGCGATTTACCTGATTTTCAATGAAGGCTATGCGGCGACGGCGGGAGACGACGTGCTGCGACCGGAGCTCGTCGAGGACGCGCTGCGGGTCGGACGCGTTCTCGCGGGCCTCATGCCGGAAGAGCCCGAGGTGCACGGACTGGTGGCGCTCATGGAATTGCAAGCCTCTCGTATGCGCGCGAGGATTGCGGCAAACGGCGACCCGATTCTGCTGCTCGATCAAGACCGCGGCAAATGGAACCGGCTGCTCATTACACGCGGACTGGCCGCCCTTGCGCGAAGCGAGCAACTCGGCGGCGCGCGCGGGTCGTACGCGCTGCAAGCGGCAATCGCGGCGTGTCACGCGCGCGCGGCGAGCGCGGGGCAGACGGACTGGCCACGAATCGCCGCGCTGTACGATGCGCTCGCGCACGTGCAGCCATCACCGGTTGTCGAGCTCAACCGCGCCGTCGCGGTCGGGATGGCCTACGGTCCGGCGGCCGGGCTGGAAATCGTGGACGCGCTGATGGACGAACCGGCGCTGCGTTGCTATCATTTGCTGCCGAGCGTTCGCGGCGATCTGCTGCAGAAGATCGGCCGCTTGAGCGAAGCGCGGATCGAGTTCGAGCGTGCAGCATCGCTTACGCAGAACGCGCGGGATAAAAAATTCTTGCTCGACCGCGCCGCGGCGTGTCGATTTTAAGCGGAACCGTTCGACGTCCTCAATAGAAACGGAGGACAATCATGAACATCGCTGCTGTCGTCGCTCGACTTTTGCTCGGAATCATGTTTACGGTCGCCGGAGCAACGGCGTTCCTCATCACGACACCGCCGCCGCTCCCGGGCCTCGCCGGTACGTTCAACGACGCGTTCACGCACTCGCACTGGTCGATGTTCGTCGGCGGCGCACAGCTCGTCATCGGGGTGCTGTTTCTCGCGAACCGCTTCGTTCCGGTCGCGCTCATCATGCTGGCGGCATTTCTCTACAACAGCTTTGCGTTCCACATCACGATGATGCCGAGCGGACTGTTCGGTCCGGTTATCGTGACGCCGCTGTGGTTGCTCGTTTCGCTGCAGTACCGCCCGCTCTTCGCGCCGCTCTTCGCAGCGCGTTACGACGCAACGGTGAACGACGCGAGGGCTTCGTCGAGCGTCTCGTAAATCGGCCAAACGACGTCGAGGCGCGTGAGGGCGAAGAGCCGGCGAATATTCGGATTGAGCCCGACCATACGTGCGGGCTGAAAGTTCGCGATCATGCGGCGCTTGCGCATACGAATGAAGACGGTGAGCGCGGTGGAGTCCAGATAGCGGACTTCGCTCATATCGACGACGACGTCGGGGTGTTCGTATGTAGGGGCGAGCAGCGCGCCCAGTGCGTCCACGTTGTAAATGTCGAATTCACCGGTGAGTGTAACCACCAGCGGGCCGGTCGCGACCCTGCCATTCGGCATACCATGTCCCCCTGTACTTTATCCTACCTCGTCCAAGCAGACGAGCGGTAGGGGTATTCGACCCAACACTTCCTAGGAGGTCGAAGGTTTCAGGGCGCTGCCCGCACGGTGGTCGAGCGCGTCATTAGAATGATTGGAACCGCAGCGAGCGCGGGGACGACGAGCATCAGCAGCAAGTCGCGGTAGGTGAGAACGCCCGCCTGTTGCGCCACGCCTGCCTGCAGGCGGATGAGCAGGTCGTGCATGCGCGCGTGCTGCGAGAGCTGCTGGAAGGCGATGTTGCGATGCGTTACCCCGGATGCCAGGCTGTTCCACCAGAACGCGTCGCGGCGATCTTGCATGGCGGTGACGATCGCGATGCTGACCGCGCCGCCGATCTGCGCGCTCAAGTTGAAGATGGCGGCGCCGTAGCCGAGTTCGCGCTGCGGCAGACCGCGCAGCGAGATGATGCCCAGCGGCGTCCATAAGAACGCGAATGCCACGCCGATAAAGATCATCGCGGGTACGAACGCGTTCGCATCGCTGAGCGGCGTCACCGATTGCGCGATCCCGTACGTGCCTGCCGCCAGCACCAGAAAACCCGCAGACGCGGCGACGCGCGGCGCGACTAGGCCGTGCTGCAGCAAGAACGTGCTGAGCGGTGCAAGCAGCGCCGTAGGGACGGCGCGCAGCGCCAGGAGCATGCCCGCGCCGAGCGCAGTAAAACCGAGCGCGTTTTGCAGATAGAGCGGCAGAATCAGCAGCGAACCGAACAAGTTTGCGCCCAGAGCGAAGGTTGCAAGCGCGGCGAGCGCGAGATTGCGGTGCCGCAGCGTGCGCAGTTCGAGCACCGGATGCTCCGTGCGCAGCGCGTGGGTGACGAACCAGACGAGGCCGATGAGCGCCCACGCGGCGGCGATGCGAATGCCGGGATCGTCGAACCACTGCTTGATCTCGCCGCGTTCGAGAAAATACTGCAAGCACGCAAGTCCGCTGACGAGCAGAAAGATTCCGAGAACGTCGATGGGTTTGCGTTCCGACGGCCATTCGCGCAGCGTCGTCGCGAGCGTGATCATGCAGAATACGCCGAGCGGCAGATTGATGAAGAAGATCAGGGGCCAGTTGTACTGATCGGTGAGCCATCCGCCGACCGTCGGCCCAAGACCCGGCCCGAGCACCGCGATCATGGCAAAAATTCCTTGCGCGACGGCTTGCCGAGATCGCGGAAACGACGAAACGAGAATCGCCTGCGACGTCGCGACGAGTCCGCCGCCGAACAGCCCTTGCACCACGCGCGCAATGATGAGTTCGGGAAACGTGGAGGCAAGTCCGCAGAGCGCGCTCGCGACCGTGAAACCGGCGATCGAAAACAGAAAGTAGCGTTTGCGGCCGAAGCGCAGCGCGAGCCAGCCGGTGAGCGGAATCACGGCAATCGCTGCAAGGGAGTAGGCCGTTACGACCCAGCCGATCTCGTCGAACGTCGCGCTCAAGTTGCCGCCGATGATCGGCAGGGCGACGTTCACGATCGTCGCGTCGAGAAACTGCATGACGGCGGCGATGCTCACGCCGGCCACGACGATCGCCAGCCGCAGGCCATGCTCGACGTGCGTGTCTTCAGTCATGAGGCTGCGGCGACGTTTCTACGCGCGGCCGTCGAACTCACTCTGTGCGCGCTTGACCTCTTCGATGTGATCGTGCGCCCATTGCGTGAGCGCGCTGATCGGGCCGCACAGCGTTTTACCGAGCGGCGTGAGGGCGTATTCCACCCGCGGCGGAATCTCGGGATACATCGTGCGTTTCACGAGTCCGTCGCGCTCGAGATCGCGCAGCGTTTGCGTAAGCATCTTTTGCGAGATGCCGCCGATGGTGCGTTTGAGTTCGTTGAAGCGCCGGCTCTCGTGCTGCGCGAGAATGCCGATGATGAGCGTCGTCCATTTGTCCGCTATGCGACTCAGGATCGCGCGCGTCGGGCAGTTGCCTTGGTAGACTTCGGCGTCGCTGGGGAGCGGCAGGTTCGTGATGGTTTCCATAAGGTGACTGGGCTACTTTCGGGTGCGTACTTGTATTTCGTAAGTCGGTATGCAAAAGTAACTATACCATGAGTACGCTCCAAACACAAGAAAAACTGCTCTACACGCTCGACAAGAGCCACTCCACCGTCGAATTCGTCGTTCGCCACCTGATGATCAGCAAGGTCCGGGGCCGCTTCGCGAGCTTCGACGGACAGATCGACCTGGCGCCCGGCAGCGACCTGCCCGAGGCCATCAGCGCGAACATCGACGTCGCCTCTATCGACACCCGCGAAGAACAGCGCGACGCGCACCTCAAGTCCGCCGACTTCTTTGAAGTCGAGAAGTATCCGGCGCTGACTTTTGCGAGCACACGCGTCGAAGGCACGCCCGATGATTTCAAAGTCTACGGAAATCTGACGATTCACGGCGTGACCAAGGAAGTCGTCCTGGCGGGCAGCTTCGAAGGCCGCGGCGCCGATCCGTGGGGCGGCGAGCGCGTCGGCTACAGCGCGCACACGACGATCAACCGCAAAGACTTCGGCCTGACCTGGAATGCCGCGCTCGAAACCGGCGGCGTCGTGGTCAGCGACGAGGTCAAGATCGAACTCAACGTGCAGGCGGTTCTCCAGAAGTAAAGCGCTAGCCCGCGCGGGTAAGAGGCAGGTATGGCCGATGTGTCGATGCCCGTGATCTTTTTCGGTCACGGCAATCCGATGAATGCGATAACCGACAACGTGTACGGGAAGAAGTGGCACGCCATCGGCCGCAGCCTGCCCAGGCCCAAAGCGGTGCTCGCCATCTCGGCGCACTGGTACGTTGAAGAAACCGCGGTTACCGCAGCCGTGCAGCCGCGCACGATTCACGATTTCGGCGGTTTTCCGCGCGAACTGTTCGAAGTGACGTATCCGGCGCCGGGCGATCCGGTGCTGGCGCGTCGCGTTGCGGATCTGCTCTCGCCGGTGCGCGTTTCGCTGGACGAGCAATGGGGACTGGATCACGGCACGTGGTCGGTGCTGCTTCACGTGTTTCCGGACGCGGACGTACCGGTCGTGCAGCTGAGTATCGACGAAACCAAACCGCCGCAATTTCATTACGATCTCGCCAAACGTTTGGCGCCGCTTCGCGATGAAGGCGTGCTGATCATCGGCAGCGGCAACGTCGTGCACAATTTGCACGCGTACGCGTGGGGAAGACACGAACCGCAGCCCTTCGACTGGGCGCTGCGGTTCGAGGCGCGCGTCCGCGAGCTGCTGCTCGAGCGCAACGACGCGCCGCTGGTTGATTACGAGTCGCTCGGACGCGACGCCCTGCTTTCGGCACCGACGCCCGATCATTATTTGCCGCTGCTCTATACGCTGGCGCTGCGGCGCGAGAGCGATCAGATTACGTTTCCGGTGGAAGGCGTGGACGGCGGGTCGATTTCGATGCTCACCATCCGATTCGACTGAGTCTTTTTGCGAAGCGGTCCTTCGATGGGCCGGGGTGAGGATGACAACGGCGGGCGAGGCGCTAAGCTATAGAGCGATGTTTCGTTATCTCACCGCAGGCGAATCCCACGGACCGGCGCTGGTCGGTATTCTGGACGGCATTCCGGCGCAGCTGCGCCTTGACGTCGATCGCGTCAACGCCGAATTGACCAAGCGTCAAGGCGGCTACGGCCGCGGCGGCCGCATGAAAATCGAAACCGATACACTGGAGTTTCTGGCGGGCGTGCGCGGCTCGTATACGCTGGGTTCGCCGATCGCCGTGATGATTCGCAATCGCGACTTCGAAAACGTTCGCGAACTGATGGATCCGATTACCGGCCACGGCAAACCGCTCACCAATCCGCGTCCCGGGCACGCCGACTACGCGGGTGCGCTCAAATACCGTCATCACGATCTGCGCAACGTGCTGGAACGCGCGAGTGCGAGAGAGACGGCCCTGCGCGTCGGCATCGGCGCGATCTGCGCGCAGTTTCTGGAAGCGCTCGGCATTACGACGCGTTCGTTCGTGCACCAAATCGGTAGCGTGCAGGCGCCCGAGATCGACCAGTTTTCAGAAGACGACGTGGAGCGCAGCGAGGTGCGATGCCCGGACGCGCAGACGTCGCAGGAGATGATCGCGCTGATCGACGAGGCGAAAAAGGCGGGCGATACGCTCGGCGGGCAGTACGTCGTGCGCATCGACGGCGTACCGGTGGGTGTCGGCAGCAACCGGCAGCCGGATACGCGTTTGGACGGCGTGCTTGCAGGCGCGCTCATGGCCATGCAAACGGTCAAAGCGGTTGAGGTGGGGCTTGGCGCGGACGTCGCATCGCGGCCCGGATCGGCGGCGCACGACGTGTTTGCGTTGGAGGGTGAGAATGTCGTGCGCGGCAGCAATCGCGCGGGCGGCATCGAGGGCGGTATGAGCAACGGGCAACCTATTACGCTGCGCGTGAGCGTGAAGCCGATTCCTACGCTGATGAAAGCGCTGCCGTCGGTGAATTTGCATGAGAAGACCGATGCGCCCGCGTCGATCGTGCGCAGCGACGTGTGCGTCGTACCTGCGGCCGCGGTCGTCGGCGAAGCGATGGTGCGCCTTGCGCTCACCGGGCCCGTGCTTGAGAAATACGGGGGTGATTCCATGGAAGAGACGCTCGACAATCTGCGCCGCAGCCAAGCCGCAGCGGGAGCCTTGTTCGATCGAAGTTATAGCGGCGCCCGCGGGGAGGGTGCATAGTGGCAATCATATCGAGGCGCCGTGAGGACGGGGGGCCACGCAACGCGGAGGGCGCGCAGGCTAGGCCGGAGCGCCTTTTCAAATGAAAAATCATGTTGCCCTTACGGGATTTATGGCGGCGGGCAAGTCTACGATCGGCAAGAAACTTGCGCGCAAACTCGGGGTGAGGTTCTATGACGTTGACGACATCGTCGTCGGCAAATACGGACCCGTGAGCGATATTTTCTACGCGCAGGGCGAGCGGCAGTTCCGGCGCTACGAGTACGAGGCGATCGCCGGCGTGCTCGAACAGGAGCCGGGCGTCGTCGCGTTGGGCGGAGGCGCCGTGACCTACGACGATAGCCTCAAACTGCTCAAGAAACGTGCCTACCGCGTGTTTGTGAAAGTTCCGCCGGAGCAGATCTTGGGGCGGCTGCGCCGCAGCAAAGTCGTACGTCCGCTTCTGGGCCCGACTCCCTCGCTCTCAAAGATCAAAGAGCTGTACTCGGCGCGCATGCCGGCCTATTCACACTCCGACTACGTCGTGGAAGCGGAAGATATGAGCACCGCGCAGATCGTCGATGCGATCGCGCAGTGGCTACACAAGAAGAACATCAAATTGTGACGGAGATCGTCGTCGAAGGATCCGTGCGCGAGCCGCTGCGGCGGTTCATGCGCGACCGGGGGCGTACGCGCTGCGCGGTGCTTTGCGACGTCAACGTGCTCGACTATGCGAATGCGCTGACTCGCGGTATTCCCGGGCGGCTTGCGGTTTTGCCGTTCGCGCTCGGCGAGCGCCGCAAACGATTGGCCACGTTGGAAACCGTTCTTGAAGCGCTGGTTGCCGCGGGGGCGGATCGCACGACGACGATTCTCGGCGTGGGCGGCGGCGTCGCAAGCGATCTCTTCGGTTTTGCCGCCTCGGTGTACATGCGCGGCGTGCCGTACATTCACGTTGCGACGAGTCTGGTCGCGATGGTGGATGCGGCAATCGGCGGCAAGACGGGTGTCGATCTGCGGGCGGGGAAAAACCTTGCCGGGACGTTCAGCGATCCGATTGCGATGTTCGCGCACGTCGACGCGCTGCGCACGCTGCCGTACCGCCACCTTCGCGAAGGCTTGGCGGAGGTCGTCAAGCATGGCATCATCGAGGGTAACGATCTCTTCGATTCGCTGGAAACGCTCGCTCCGCATGCGTTTTGGCGCTGGCCGTGGGAGAACGTGGTGGGCGAGGCGCAAAACGTCAAACGCGCGATCGTGAGCGACGATCGCCTCGAGCACGGCATTCGCGAGACGCTCAACCTCGGGCATACGTTCGGCCACGCCATCGAACGCGCGTCGAACTATCGCGTTTCGCACGGCGCGGCGGTCTCGGTCGGCCTGCGCGCCGCCGGACTGCTGGCGCTGCGGACGGGGCGATTTTCGCGCGAGGATCACTTACGCGTGATCGCGCTGCTTACGCTGCTGCGCATGCCGCTGTGGACGCGCGAGCCGCCCGCGCGCGTGCTCGATGCGATGGCGGCCGACAAGAAGAAGCGCGCGGGCAAACTGCGCTTCGTGCTGCCGCGCGAAATCGGCGACGTCGAGTACGGCGTCGTGGTGCCCGAACGCAGCGTGCGCGCGGTGCTCGAGCGCATCACGCAGCCGCCGGGAGGCAGCGAATTCCGCTAGTCCGCTGCATCGACGCGCTCGCGGCGATCCGCTCTTCGCGCTTCGACTTGCCGCTTACGTACGATGCGGGCACCCTGGACCTGCGCGTCGGCGACGTCGTGCGCGTGCCGCTGGGTTCGCGCGAGGAGATTGCGTTCGTCGTCTCTGCGCCGCAGATGCGCGAATCGGAGCGCCCGCTGCGTACGGTCATCGATGCGCCGGGCGTTCCGCGCGCGTTCGACGAGATGGGCCTCGCGCTCGCGCGATTCGTTTCTGAATATTACGTCTGCACGCTCGGCGAGGCCCTGGGCGCCGTCGTTCTGAGCGCGGCGGTTCCGCGTACGGTCGACACGTTTGCGGTAACGGTACGCGAGCCGAACCGCGCGCGCTACCCGTCGGTTCCGGGGCGCTTGGTATCGCTCATCTGGGAAGATTTTCGCGACGGGTTTTTGCTCGAGCATCTGCTGCGCCATCCCGAGGCTCGCCGTGCCGGCGATCGCTCCGCCCTGCTGCGTCACGTGAACGCGCTGGTGAGAAGCGGCGAGATTCGCCGCGAGCGGCGCGTCGTCGATCCGCGCACGCACGAATATCGCGTCAAGGTGCTCCTTGCGGGAAGCGGGTCGATTCGCGGGCCGAAGGCGAGCGCGCTGCTCGAATTCGTTCGCGAACAGCCGGGCGTGCCGCGCGCCGATGCGCTTCTCGCGGGCTTTTCGAGCGGCATCATCGGCCGCGCGATCAAAGCGGGCGTTATTCGTGAAGAAGAAGTCGCGCCGGCGCGCGTTCGCACGAATACGCCGCTTACGCCGCCGGAGTTCGCGGCGACTGCGCCGCAAGCGCAGGCAATCGAGAACGTTACGGCTCGCCTGGATGCACGCGAGTTCCGCGAAATGCTGCTGTACGGCATCACGGGCAGCGGAAAGACGTACGTGTACATCGAGGCGATCAAGCACGTGCTGCGCGGGGGCGGCCGCGCGATCGTCCTCGTTCCGGAGATCTCGCTGACGCCGCAGACGGCGCGGCGCTTCGAGCACGCCTTCGGCGAACGCGTCGC
>DATEHZ010000082.1:0-16473 GCA_035279385.1 Vulcanimicrobiaceae bacterium
GGCGGCGCGGCGATATCGCCGGGCGCCGCAGACGAGGGTGCCGGCGAGGGCGAGGCCTGCTGGGCCCGGGCGGCAACGCTGCCGAGCGTGCCCACCGCGAGCGCGGCGGCGAAGATAAGAGCGAAACGGCTGCGACCCATCCCAGAAAACTCCCGCGAAGTCAGTACGTGATGAACGTAGTAACGTCGACGCCGTTCAAAGCGTCGCGCCCGCTCAGCGCTTCGAGTTCGATGAGAAACGCGAAGCCTTCGATGCGCGCGCCCAGACGTTCCAGAAGACGCCGCGTCGCGGCCGCCGTACCGCCGGTTGCCAGCAGGTCGTCGACCACCAGAACGCGGTCGCCGTTGCCCAGCGCATCCTCGTGAATCTCGAGCGAATTGGTCCCGTATTCGAGCGCGTACGACTCGCTCAGCTTGCTGTACGGCAGCTTGCCGGGTTTGCGTACCGGCACGAATCCCGCACCGATTGCGTATGCGAGCGGCGCGCCCAGCATGTAGCCGCGCGCTTCGATCCCCACCACGTAATCGATGCTGCGATTCTTATACTTCTCGACGAAGAGATCGATCGCAGCCTTGAAGCCTTGCTTGTCCTTCAGAAGTGGGGTAATGTCACGGAAAAGGATCCCGGGAATCGGAAAATCCGGGATCGCTCGTATATAGCTCTGAACTTCCACGGGGCCTAGGGATTCCTTGGAACAAGCCGACGCGCCTTTTCGTTCTCCGTGGGAAGGATTCGGAGCAGATGAAAGGACGGTTTATGAAGCAGAGAGCCCTGGCCGCGGCGCTGGCCGCGGCGATCGGCCTCGGTGCGACGGCCCCCGCCTTGGCAGACGGTAAGGCCAGTACCCGCAACATCATCCTCATGGGAACCGGCGCCGGAATCCTGATCACCAACTACAACCACAAAGTTCGCGAAAAACGCGCGCAGCAGCAGCAAGTGCAACGCAGACAATCCGCGTATCGCGACTGGTACTACAAAAAATACGGATACTACCCGACTCAAGACCAATTCGAACAGTGGTACAAGCAAACGTACGGGGAGTCTCCGCAACCGCACTAACGTGAACACCACGGCGAAACATCTGAAAACGGGGAAGTCACCCGCGCCGCGCGGGTGGCTTTCCTCATTCATGCGCGATCTTTCGGGCGAATCGGCGCAAGCATCGCGCCGGCGCTTGCTATTTGCGGTTGCGCTCGCGCTTGCAATCATCGAAATCGCCGTGATGTCGATTCCCGAACGTTCGTACACGCTGCAAGTCGCTCCGATCGAGCGCATCACGCTCGCGCACATGACGCGCATCGAACATCGCACTCCGCCCACACCCAAACCGACGCCCAAGCCCGTCGTGCACGCGAAAACGATCGCGCAGACCAACGTGCAGCCGCACAAAATCAGTCCCGCGGCGCCGGCGGAAAAGCAGCCGATCAAGCGCGTTTCTTCCGCGCGCCCGATCGTGCGCACGAAGTTTCATAGCAGGCCGGTGCGGCACGTGCCCGTCGGCGGTCACGGCGCGGGCACCAATAAGAAGGCAAATGCGCTCGCCGGCAGCGTGGGAACGGGCGGCACGGGTACCGGCGAGTCCGGCACCGGACAAGGGAGCGGCGGAGCGCCTGCCGCCCACGAACCGTGCGGAGAAGTCGACTTTTCTCCCAACGGCAACGCGACGACGGACAAGACGGGTCGGGTTTGGGAGTACGTCGCGCTCATCGTGCACTTCCCCGACGGCTCGGAGCAAAACGTCGATCTCGACTATCCGTTCTACTATCCGAGTGAGGATCAGGATCCGTTCATCAAGGGTCACGACACCATCCCCGCAACATTCCAGTTCCCGCCGCCGAATCAGGCGCCGAACGAACCGGCCCTCGTGCAGTACGTGATCCAGCACACGAGCGCCGACGGTTATACGCTGCTGCACGACTGCCCCAAGTAAATCTTCTTCGCGCGTTCTCGTCCTTTGGAGCTGCGGTGGGCACAATAGTCCCTAATGGGCACCGAAGCCGCGCGGCGGTGGCTCCTTAGTGCCGCCTATGCCGCATTGATCGCCCTTGGCTACGTGGCCTACGCTACGGACGTGCACGTCGGCACGCTCGCGGTCGTTCCGATTCTGTTCATTTCGTACCACACGCGCACGTCGATTTCGCTCGTCACCGCGTTCGCCGCCGGCATCGCATTCGGGCTGCTCGATCAGTCGCCGCGGCCGCTGCCCGACCACGTCTTCGACGTGCCGCCCGTGGCGGACGCGCTCATTCTTTCGCTTTCGCTCTGCGCCATCGTCATCGTCGCGACACGCCTGCGCGAAGCGAGCGTGGCGAATGAATTGCTGCGCGGGAGTCTGGTAAAAGCCCGGCGCGCCGCAGAGCGCGACGCGCTGACCGGAATCGCCAACCGCTCGTATTTCACGCAGGCGCTCGCCGACGCCGTCCGCCGCGCGACACCCGCGCGGCGCGTTGCCGTACTCTTCTGCGATCTCGACGGCTTTAAAGCCGTGAACGACACGTACGGGCACCTGGCCGGCGATAACGTGCTGTGCATGGCCGCGGCACGTCTAGTCAGCACCGTGCGAACCGTCGACACGGTTGCGCGATTGGGCGGCGACGAATTCGGCGTGCTCGTGCGCCTGCTTCACGACGGCGACGAGATCGAGCGAATCGCGGAGAAAATCGGGCGAGCCTTCGACGATCCGTTTCGCGACGAAAACGGAAGTTACAACATCGGCATCACGGTCGGTATCAGCGTCTGCCCGGACGACGGTATCGACGCGGACGCTCTTGTGCGCATCGCGGACGCCCGCATGTACCGGGAGAAACAAGCAAAACGCGTCAAGCCCGGTTAGGAGCGCAGCGTCAGCGGCTTGTAGCGCAGACGATGAGGCCTGGCCGCTTCTTCTCCCAGACGAGAGACTTTGTTCTCTTCGTATTCGTGGTAATTGCCTTCGAAGAAATAGACGCTGGAATCCCCTTCGAACGCGATAATATGCGTGGCGATGCGATCCAGGAACCAGCGATCGTGGCTGATCACCATTACCGTACCCGCAAATTCGCCCAGCGCGTCTTCGAGCGCGCGCAGCGTCTCGACGTCCAAATCGTTCGACGGTTCGTCCAGCAGCAGAACGTTCGCGCCGGTCACGAGCGTCTTCGCCAAGTGCAGCCGTCCGCGCTCGCCGCCGGAGAGTTGTCCGACTTTCTTCTGCTGATCGGCGCCTTTGAAATTGAAACGGCCCAAGTAGGCGCGCGAAGGCATTTCAAAACGTCCGACGGTGAGCAGATCGAGTCCGCCGCAGACGTCCTCGAAGACGGACTTCTCGTTCTGGAGTGATTCGCGGCTTTGATCCACGAGCGCGAGCTTCACCGTCGGTCCGATCGCAATCGTTCCCGAGTCCGGCTGCTCCTTGCTGGAGATCATCCGGAACAGCGTCGACTTGCCCGCGCCGTTCGGTCCGATGATGCCGACGATCGCACCCGCGGGGATACGGAAACTCACGCCGTCCATGAGCAGTTTGTCGCCGTACGCCTTACGCACGTTCTCGAATTCGACGACGCGATCGCCTAAGCGTTCGGCGACCGGAATGAATATCTCGCGCGTCTCGTTGCGCTTCTGATACTCGTAGGTGCTGAGTTCCTCGAAACGCGTGATGCGGCTCTTGTTCTTGGCGTGCCGGCCTTTGGGGTTCGTGCGCACCCATTCGAGTTCGCGTTTGAGCGACTTCTGACGAGCGGACTCGGCGGCTTCTTCCGCTGCCAGCCGCGCTTCCTTCTGCTCGAGCCACGAACTGTAGTTGCCCTTCCAAGGAATGCCGTGACCGCGATCGAGTTCGAGAATCCATTCCGCGGCATTGTCGAGGAAGTAGCGATCGTGCGTTACCGCAACGACGGTACCGGGGAAGCGCTGCAGGAACTGCTCGAGCCACTCGACGCTTTCGGCATCGAGGTGGTTGGTCGGCTCGTCGAGCAGCAGCATGTCGGGTTTGGAGAGCAGCAGACGGCAGAGTGCGACGCGGCGTTTTTCACCGCCCGAAAGCGGACCGATTTTTGCGTCCCACGGCGGCAGCCGCAGCGCATCCGCGGCGACTTCAAGCTGCAGATCCATGTTGTCGGCATCGTGCGCGGCGAGAATCGCTTCGAGTTTGGCCTGTTCGTCCGCGAGTTTGTCGAAGTCCGCGTCGGGATCGCCGTACGCCGCGTACACGTCTTCCAAACGCTTGCGCGCCGTGAGAATCTCACCCAACCCTTCCTCGACGGTTTCGCGCACCGTCTTGTCGGGATCGAGAACGGGCTCTTGCGGCAAATACCCGATCGAAATGCCGGGCATTGCCTCCGCCGTTCCGTCGAACTCGGTGTCGACGCCGGCCATGATGCGCAGCAGCGTGGATTTACCTGCGCCGTTCAAGCCGAGGACGCCGATTTTCGCGCCCGGGAAGAAGCTCAGCGAGATGTCTTTGAGGATTTGGCGTTTGGGCGGCACCGTTTTGCCGACCCGGTACATCGAGTATACGTATTCCGGCACAGCCGCTCCCGATTCGCCTCAGCGTTCGATTTCGCCCTCCACGACGTGCGTCGGGCAGCTTTGCCGAAACGTGTACAATGATCACTCGAGAACGCAGCCGCGACAAGGAGCCGTCAAATGCCCCGATACCTGATTTCGTTCGATGCCCACGCGATGGACCACATACCAGACGAGGACATGTCTGCCGTCTCCGAAGCCGCGCACGCGGTTGTTTCCGAGGCCATGAACGCGGCGGTCTGGGTCTTCGGCGGCGGGCTGAAAGATCAGAAATCGAGCGTTTTGGCTACGGACGGTACCGTCAGCGAGGGGCCGCACCCGAACGCGGTCGGCGGGTTCTGCGTCGTTGAGGTCGCCTCACACGAGCAAGCGCTGAAGTGGGCCGCAAAGGTCGCCGCAGCGTGCCGCTGCGCGCAAGAGGTCCGTGAGTTCATGCCGGACCCGGCCGTGGGAAACTGATTGCGGCATCCAGGCCTTTCCGAATCACGAGCCTGTCGGGATAGCCTCTCAGCACCCTTCGACACGCTTAGGGTGACACGTATGGGAGGCTTTTTCATTGGAATCAGTTCGGCAGCCGGCGATGCGGACGGTGGAGTTCGGCATCTATCGCGACGGTGACAACAACCCCGACGAATCGCAAGGCGTAACGCTGCGCCAAGCGCTTCAAACCAGCGCGAAAGATTCGCGCATCCAGTACACGGTGGAGGACACGACCTCCGCAGGCACGGGCAGACTTCGGACGGATTCGTTTACGATTGCCGACGGGACGCTCGGCGACGCATCAGTCGGTGCGCCGCACGACATGGCTTCGCAAAAGAACCTCGCGCGCTTCGTCGCGGACACGCTCGACAACGCGGAAAGCTCCGGTGCGGCGCAGACGTGGATCGAACTCACGGATCACGGCGCCGGTGACGGCGGCGGTTTGGAAGCCGACAGCGCGCATGCCATCATGCCCATGCCGCAAATCGCACAAGCGATCGCCGACGGTGTGAAGCTGCACGCGCAGGAGCATCCCGAAGATGCCGATCGCAAAGTCGACGGCGTGGTCGCAAACCAATGCCTCATGGCCTCGCTCGGCTTCGCGGACGAACTCTCACACGCCGGCGTGAAGTATTTGGCCGCATCGCCGGAAACGATGGTTTCGCCGGGCGTGCCGAGCAACGTCGCCGACGCCATCGCGAAACACGCGGACGCGCGCGGCATGGCGAAGGCCGTTGTCGGCGACGTCATGCGGCAGAAGTACGGCGCCGATTGGCAAACCTGGAAACCCGCGGCGGCATTTGACGTACTCGATCTCGGCGCGGCGAAAATGCAAGGCGTCGAAGCGTCGGTAAAGGCGCTCAACGACGACATCGCCGCGCGCAAAGGCAACAGCGCCGAAGTTGCGGCGATTCGCGAGGACGCAAAATCGGTGGAAGGCATGGTGCGCTTTCCCGAGGCCACGCCCGACATGCCCTGGCACGCCGACCGTCCCGCAGTCGCGCTTTACGACGCGCTCGCGAACGACTCGCGCCTGGACGATGCGCTGCGCGGCGCCGCGAAAAACGCCGCCCACGACGTCGCTTCGCTGGTGCTCGCGCACCAGGAGAGCCGCGACTTCCAGCCGTTCGACGGGTCGAGCTACGCGGACGCGGCAGGACCCACCGTGCACTTTCCGGTGAACGCCAAGCAAATCGACCCGTGGGCGCCGCACGTGAGCGAAACGCACAACCGCTTTTTCGCCGCAACGGATGCCGCGGCGGCAGAGCGCGTCGTCGCGTAAATTCGGAGCAGTAACTTGCATCAACCGGCCAGGCCTACGCCGCTACCCCGAACGTCCTAGTTTAACGGACTGCGAACGCAGCAACGCTTTGCAACACCGCTTGCGTATTGTGAGGTACTCATGCAGCGCAGCATTTTCGCCCCATGTCTTCTCTTGTCGCTCGCATTTGCAGCCGGCTGCGGCGGTTCCGGATCCACGTCCGGAGCCGTGCCTTCCGGGGCGGTACCGATCCCCTTCACCGGAGGCGTACGGTCCGCGCCTGCGCCGTCCTCATTTCACATCACGAAGAAACCGGCGCCGCAAGCGCCGCTCGGCGGCATCGTTATCGGAGCGGACAATGCGGTGTATTTAAACGCCGGGAGCGCCTTCATGCGTTACTCGGGCACGTTCACGCAGTACCCGTATCCCAATACCGCGGACGAAACGTTTACCGGCGCCGGCGGCCCCGCGTCGCTTGCGGACGGTCCGAACGCGAGTGTCTGGGGAATTCAGATCGTCGACTTCACCAGCGCGAATTTTGGAAACGGCGCATTTGCGGCGATCGATACCGCAAGTCACAACGTGACGGAAGTGTTGGAAAATGCCACGGCGCCGAACGGCGACTTCTTCGGGTCGCTTGCCTCGGGGCCGAACGATACGATGTGGCTCGCGCACGTAGAACTGAACGGCGGCTTCACCGCCGGTTGGGCCGACGTGTATAACGCCTCGGACGCCCTGCTCGGGCAATTCGATTCGACGGGCTGCACGTCGCCGTGCAAATACTACGCGCCGTTCTCCGCGATGGTGCTCGGAACCGACCATATGATGTACGTGGCAACGCAGCCCGGCGGCGAAAGTTTGGGAGACGATCAGCCGCATCCGTCGGTGATTTACCGCGTAAACCCGACGACGCGGACCGTCATCGGTACGACGGCTCTGCCCTCGGGCTCGAGCGTTTCGCAGTTGACGAGCGGTCCCGACGCAGCGGTGTGGTTTACGGATTCCGGGCTCAATAAAATCGGACGCATCACCGCCGCCGGAACGGTTTCATACTTTGCCGTGCCGACCGCAAACAGCGGCTTGAGCGGCATCGCGGCGGGCAGCGACAACGCGCTGTGGTTCACCGAAACCAGCGCTAACAAGATCGGACGGATCGGCACGGACGGAACCATCACGGAATACGCCATCGGCGATGCAAACGCGCATCCGCAGGGGATTACCGCCGGGCCGCTCGGCGGCTGCGTGCCGCAAACGATCTATTTCACGACCGCAAGCGGCCTGGGCATCCTGACGTTCTCGCCGTAGGCTATTGGGGCGCTGCAGGCGGTGCGATGACCGCATGCGCCTGCAGCGCTTGATTCGCGATGGCGTCGAGTGCTTCGAGATGCGCGCGCGTGAGTTCGTCGAGATGCGAGTGCAAGCCCGAGCGCACCGCCTGCTGCAGGTTGCCCAGTTCGAGACGAGCCAGCGCCTGCGCGTCCGAAGGCGTTCCGGGTTTCGGTGCGGTCCACAGATCGCCCAGACGCTTCGCGTACGCGATTTGCAGATTGCGGCGGATGACGCCGTCCGTCGCGACGCGCCCGCTTGCAATATCGCCGAAGATGCCGCTCTGCGCCCAGTCGAAGAGATCGCTGAGCGCGATGGTCTTGCCGTCGCCGTATTTGCTCGAAAGATCGTCGATGCGCTGCAGGCGCAGCGGCGAGAAAAGCTCGTTCAGCGCCGCATTTTGCGCGTTGCCGACGATTTGCGCGATCGGCACGTCGTGGCGCGGCGCGGGATTATACGCCCACGTCGCATCCGGTCCGAGCGAGCTGTATTCGCTGTAGACGAGCCGGTCCAGCACGTTTGGATTGAAGCGCCACGGCGCATCGGCGAATAGCCCCGCGTTCAGCATGCTCCATGCGGTGCGCTCCTCGCTGCGCGAGACCGGCGTGAGCGGAGCGCCGGAATGCGGATCGCCGTTCGCGGCGCGCGAGAGATACTCGCCGCCGATGCTGTGCGCGGGCATGCCGGCGCAGCGCAGATATCCGGTCAGCGGCGCGAGAAACGCGCGGCGGGCTTCATCGAACGATTCGCCGCGCGCCGGGAAACGGTTCGCCACGGCATTCATGATGTCGTGCATGAGGTGCATCTGCACGCCGCACCATTGCAGCGGTTTGTTGGTGAGGTCGTCCATTACGACGCGCGGGTCGATGGCGTGGCCGCTCGCGAAGTCCGTGTCTTCATCGCTGGCGAAGCGGTAGTACGGCTGGGTCCAGCGCGACGCCCATTGCCGCAGCACCGCCAACTCGCTTTGCGGCGTGCGCGCGCCGGCGATGTAGCCATAGCCGTATTGAATCGCGTAATAATCGTACGGCCCCAAAACGAGTTGATAGTAGTCGCCTTGCCCCATCTTTTTCGGCCAGACGTTGATCGGCGAATACTCCATCACCGAGTTGGCGATGCCGAAACGGTTCGTGAAGGCTTTGCTCTGCAGATTCTTCGCCGTGTACGCTTCCGAGGCAATGAAGTTGTGCTGCAGACCCATGTCGTGACCCGACTCGTGCAGCGTGACCGCGCGAATCGCGGTCTGCAGATAGGCGTGTTCGGCGGCAAGACTGTCCGGCAGCCCGCGCGCCGGCGCGACAATGTACTTATAATTACGGCCGCCCAGGCCTTCGACGGCATCCACGTTGATGCCGATGTTGAGTTCTTCGCCGGTGCGCGGGTCGGTAATGAGCAGCGCCTCCGCGCCGTATTGCGGCTGGCTCGTGCTCACCCAGCGCACGACGTTATAGCGAATATCGTCGGCGTCCCAATTCGGATCGTCCGCGGGCTGGTCGAGCACCTGAACCGCGTTCAAGATGCCGACGCGGCGGAAGGCGTCGTTCCATGCGAGCAGCGCGCCGCGCACCGCGCCGCGGTATTGCGCCGGAATGTCGCGGCTCAAATAATAGACGATGGGATGCGAGGCCGCGACCGGCGCGGCCGACGTGCGCGGGCCGAAATTCCAGCGCGAGATGTAGTGCACGTCGCGATGGGTGATGTCGTCGCTCGCAAAGTCCATGAACGGCTGCGAGAAGTAGCCGACGCGCCAATCGTAGATGCGCGGCATGTATCCGTCGCTGGGCGCCTGGATCAAGTTGTACGTCATCACGACTTCGATGCTGCGCGGATCCGGGGCATTGTCGATCGTGTTCGGATCCGTCGACTCCCACGTCTGATCGACGCGAATGACGTCGTTCTGCGGAAAGGCTTTCGTCTGCGAAAAAAACGCGCGCGACGAATCCAAGTGATAGGTGTGAAGCGGACTCGTATGGGACACGTCTTGGAAATAGCGCGCGAGGTCGGCTACGTCGCCGAGAAACGCGTCTGCGGAAATGAGGACCGTCTTCTCGTCTTGCGCGGCAATGGGTACGACGGCGATGACCGAGCTCGGGAGCGATTTCCGAACGCCGTACGCGGCAGGCGTGTTCGGCTGTGTAATCGCGAACGTGTTCGGCCAGCGGATCACGACTTGATCGTCGACGCGCTCGAAACGAATGATGCGCGCCGGTGCGACGTACGGCTCACCCGGCGCGGGGCCGAAACCGCCGAAGCCGCTGGACGGGACCGAGGTTTCGATGAAATCGGTGCCGAGTTGCGAGGTGCCGATGGCGAGATAGACTTTGCCGTTCTTGCGCACGATCGGAATCAGTCCCGGCAGAACCGTCGCGTCCTTGACGAACGCGTCGTACGGTGCCGGCGAGGACGGCGGACGCTGCGCCGTACCTGCGGCAGACTGTGCCAATGCCGGACCTGCGGCTAAGCAGAACAACACGGCGGCAAGAACCGCCTGCAGCGAACGTTTGACCATGAACTGCCCCTCCACGCGAGCGTGCGCTCGTATTCCGCCCACGCATGCGCGACTCTTTTTCATGCGTGCCGTGTGTCAAAGATATGACTCTAGCGAACGGCGGGCTCGTCGATAAAAATCCGTCCGTCTTCAATGCGCGCGGGCATGCCGATAGGCAGGGTCCATTGCTCGCCGGCGTGTCCGATAGGCAGCTGCGTGAGCACCGGAACGCCCAGATCGCTCAAACGATCGCGCAGCGTTTCGGCCAGCGGCATCTCGGCGTACGGATGCTGCTCGTCGACGTCGCAATTCGCGCAGCGGCCGACGAGAATTCCGGCGGCGCGCTCGAGCGCTCCCGACAGGCGCAGCTGCGTGAGCATGCGATCGATGCGATACGGTGCCTCGTCGACTTCCTCGATGACGAGCAGCGCGCCCGCCGTATCGACTTCGAACGCGGTGCCGGCGAGCGCGGCGATCAGCGACAGATTGCCGCCGGCGATCCGTCCGCGCGCGTCCCCGGCGGCCAGAATGTGCGTATCCGCCGACTGCAGCTCGCCGAGCGGCTGCGTCTGCATGACGGCGCGCCGCAGCCACGCCGTTTCAGCGGCCGTAAATTGGGAGAGCGCCGCGACGGGGCCATGAAAAGTGACCAGACCGGTACGCTGCGTTATCGCGTTGAGCGGCGCCGTCAAATCCGAATATCCCAATACGACCTTCGGATCGGCTGCGAGGCCCGCGTAGTCGATCGCATCCAAAATACGCATCGTTCCGTAGCCGCCGCGCAGCGCGAAGATGCCGCGCACCTGCGGGTCGCGCACCGCCTCGTTGAAATCCGCGGCGCGCTCCGCGTCGCTGCCCGCCAGATATCCACGCTTCTTACGCGCATGCCGGCCGATGCGCGCAGCCAGACCGAGCGAAGAAACGACCGCCTCGGCGCGCGCGAACTCTTCGGCGCTCGCGAGCGGTCCGGCCGGCGAAACGAGCGCGACGGTATCGCCTTCACGGAGCGCGGGCGCGAGCAGAACGTTTTTCAGCGGCGTAACTCCACACGCTCGGGGTAAATCGGGCGGTTGATGATGCGCTCCAGCGTCTCGGCGCTCGCGCTCAAAATCAGATCGCAGAAGCGCGCGAAGTCCTCGCGCGCCGCTTCGCCTTCCGCAAAGCGTTCGTTTTTGGCGAGATCGACTTTGCCGGACGCGCGCAAAAATTTGACGTACCGGCCGTCGTCGTCGATTCCCGTCTCCACCAAGCCTTCTTCTTCGAAGATGCGTACCGCGGTGCTGATGGTGCGTTCGTTCGCTTTGTCGAGATCGAGCGTGCGTGCGATATCGACGAACGTCGAGCGGACGATCCCCTCCGGCGACATGGCGCGCATGCCTTTGTAGATCTCGCGCAGCACGTTCAAAGTCGGCGCTTCCTGATCGATGATGAACTCGTTGATGCGCCGGTCGGGATCGCCGAAGAGCAGATGGATGTTCGCGGGATCGCCGTCGCGCCCCGCACGTCCGGCTTGCTGGTTGAACTCGGTGAAGTCGAAATTCAAATGATAGAGCACGACGTTGCGCACGTCGGGAAGATCGATGCCTTCGCCGAACGCCGAGGTCGCCACGATGACGCGCAGTTCCCCGGCGCGAAAACGCGATTCTACTTCAGAACGCTCGGGCGAAGGCATCCCGGCGTGGTAGAACATCACCTCGTCGCCCAGGCGCTTGCGCAGCGCTTCGGCCGTTTTGGTCGCCTCGCTGCGCGAGTTGCAGTAGACGATGCCTTTGCCGTCCTGCTCGAACGTGCGAGCGAGATAGGCGAGCTTGTCTTTCGAACCGCGCGCATCGACGACGTGCAGATTCTCGCGCACCGTCGGATCGACCACCCACGCGCTTATAGAAAGATCCGCCGCAATCTGCTTGAACGCGTCGTCGCCTGCCGTTGCCGTGAGCGCGAGCACCTGCGGGCTGCCGAGCGAGGCGATCGTCTCCCCAAGTTTACCGTAGGCGGCGCGGTGCTTCGACTCGTAGATGTGATGCGCTTCATCGACGACGACGAACGACGGAGCGCTGCGCCCCGTGAACGCGTCGCGGTGAAATTGTAAGAACTCCGGCGTCGCGAGCACGATATCCCAGGCGCCGCTTTGCAGCGCGCCCATCAATGCCGCACGCTCGTCCGCGCCAATCGAACCGTTGGCCCGGTAGATGCGCAGGCCGAACCCGTCCAAGCGGCGCGTGAGCGCGTCGAATTGATCGTTCGCGAGCGCGCGCAGGGGGTAGATGACGAGCGTCTTCTGCTCCGATTCGAGCGCACGGTACGCCGCGGGATACTGAAAGCAGAACGATTTGCCGCGGCCGGTCCCGAGCACCGCGAGCGTATTCTTGCCCGCGTCGACGCGCGCGAGCACGGCGGACTGCGCGTCGTGCGGCTGTTTATCGCCGATGAGCGCGCGGCGCAGCGTCTCGTGATCCGCTTGCGCGCGAAGCTGCAGTGCGAATGCATCCGCGCGCGGCGCGCGATCCCGTTCGACGCGGATGTTGACGCCGTAGTTCTTTCCGTCCCGGCCGCCGGTGACGTGTTCGATACGTGCGGCGTACCGGATGCCGCCGTCGATCAGCGGCGCCAGATGCTTGGCGATCTGCTTACGCAGAAAGCCGATGTGGAACGCCCCGTAGTGGACGGCGATCGCGTTGGCATCGACGGGGTTCTCGGGCTGGCGGCGCAGTTCGAGTTCGTGTCCGGGTACGAGGCCCGCAACGAGATCCTGACGCCCTTCGAACGAGACGCCCATGACCTTCGTGGGAAACGAGTCGCGCTCGCCGATACCCGCAAAATCATCGCGCGCCAAGAACTCCTTTTGTCGCGCAAACATCCGATCGACGAACGATGGTTCGACAAGCTCACCATGACGAGGCGACGACACGACTCCCTCACCATAACGAGGTGACGACACGACTCCACCATGACGAGGTGACGACACGACTCCCTCACCATGACGAGGTGACGACACGACTCCCTCACCATAACGAGGCGACGACACGGACGTACCGTGCCGAGCGGGCGACTCAGCGGGCGTACCGTGCCGAGGGGGCGACTCAGCGGGCGTACCAGGACGAGAGGGCGACGGGGCGGGTGGACCAGACTCGTCATGGTGAGCCTGTCGAACCACGAACTGCGCGAGGACGCGTTCAAAAGCCGCCTCCGAGCGAGTCGGAGGCGGCAGCGGTTTAGTTCTCGTTCTGCTCCGCATCGTGCGGCGGCGGCAGTTCGCGTTCCGGCTCGAACCCTTCGAGGTTCAGATTGATCTCTTCATGCCCTTGGTGCAGCGCTTCTTCGTCGAGACCTGCAGCTTGCGCGTCGAGCGGATCGATTTCGTCGAACATATCGGGATGCTGCTCGACGACGGTGGTCGTCGACATGCCCGAATCCGTACGCTTACGCTTGTAACGCACGGGCGATGCATCGGCCGGTCGCGTCGACTTCGCTTTTTGACGGCGAGCCTTGCGTGCCGCAACGATGTCCTCGCGCGCCGAACCGCCGTGCGCGCCGAGCGCCTTGCTCTCGGCAACGCTGCGCGCAGAGCGCGTGCGATCGACCGTAGCGCCTGCCGCGCGTTTGCGCGCCGCCGCCTCGAGTTGGCGCTTGCGAAACACGAGCACCAGCGGAGCGGAATAAAAGATCGAGTGGTAACCGCCCGAACAGATGCCGACGAGCAGCGCGAACGCGAAGTTCTGCAGCGACACGCCGCCCAGCGCGAGCAGCGCGACCAGCGTGATGACGACGGTCGCCAGCGTGTTGAACGAGCGCGTCATCGTCTGCAGAATCGACGTATTGACGATCTTGTCGTACGACTGCCCCGCCATCAACTTCGTATTCTCGCGGATACGGTCGAGAATGACGATCGTGTCCATGACCGAGTAACCGATAACGGTCAGTACCGCGGCGAGGAACGCGTCGTCGGCCTTCCGGCCGGCGATCGCGTAGATGCCGATCATCATCGCCGCATCGCGCACGAGCGCGATGACCGTGACCAGGCCGAAGATGTAGTTCCATCCGAAACGGAACGCGATATAGAGGAACTGGATGCCGAGCGCGATGATCAGCGCTTCGACGGCTTTCGTCAGGTATTCGCGTCCGAGCGTCGGCCCGACGGCGCTGACGGACGAAAGCAGGCGGTCTACGGGCGCAATGCTATTGAGCGCGCTCCAGAGTTGCGGCGTGTTGTTGCCGAACGCGACCTGCGTTTCCTCGACGTGATAGCGTGTGTAGCCCGTCCCGGCGGGTTTGCCCAGCGTGCGGATCTCGGCATCCGTTACGCCGAGCGACGAGAACGCTTTGCGAACCTGATCTTGCGTGGCCGGCTTGGTGAACTGCACGTCGACGGCCGTACCGCCGGTAAACGAGAGGCCGAGCTGCAGCATCTTGTTGGCGTGGAAACCGTTCCCGCCTTCGAATCCGTGCCACACCATCGAGCCCAGACCCGCAGCGATAATGAGATACGAGATGAACGAAACGATGCGGAACCAGCTGACGACGTTCCAATTGAGTCTACGGAAAAACATTTACGCTTGGGCCCCCGCGTGTTTCGAAAATATGCCGACTTCTTCGGGCTTCACGCCGTAGAGTTCCGGCTTCGTGGCGACGTCGTTCTCGACGAGCGCGTCGACGAAGAACCGCGTGATGAACACCGCGGTGACCAGTGAGAATACCGTTCCCCAGAACAGCGTGTAGGCGAAGCCTTTCACGGTGCCCGTTCCCAGTTCAAACAGCACGCCCGCACCCACGATGGTGGTGAAGTGGCTGTCGAACACTGCGGTAAACGCGCGCGCGAAACCGGTACGAACCGCGGCGCGGAAGCTCTTGCCCGCCCACAGTTCTTCCTTGATGCGCTCGAAGATGAGCACGTTGGCGTCGACCGCCATACCGATTGAAAGTACGAAGCCGGCGATGCCGGGTAGGGTCAGCGTCGCGTGCGCGATGGAGAGCAGTCCGAGCATCATCGCGACGTAAATCAGCAGCGCGACGTCAGCCAAGAAGCCGGGCAGGCGGTACACGAAGATCATGAACAGCAGCACGAGTCCCAGGCCCAGCATCGACGCGCGCAGCGACATCGCGAGGTCGATGCTGCCGAGCGTGGGTCCGATCGTTTCGTTCTCCATGATGAACGGCGTAACGGGCAGCGCACCGGCATTTAAGTCGTTTGCAAGCGACGTGGTCTGATCTTGCGTGAACTGACCGGTGATTTCACCGTTGTCCGAGATCGGGCTCTGAATCGTCGGCGCCGAGAGATAGACCTTGTCGAGGAACATCGCGAGCGGACGGCCCACGTTCTTGGACGTGATCTCGTAGAACTTCTTCGGATCTTTCGTCGTGAAGACGATGTTCGGAGCGCCGGACTGATCGAACGACGGCTGCGCCGATTTGAGTTCTTTACCGGAATAGACGACCGGACCGCTGGCCTTATACGCGCCTTCGTTCACGAAGTCGCACGCCTTCTTGTCCTTCTTATTCGCGTTGCACGCGGCCAGAGCGGCGTCGGCCTGCGCGCGGATGGCGTCCGGCATGATCTTGTAGGTCAGCACCGCAGCCTGCTTGATAGCGGCCTCGGCCTGCTCGGGATTTTTCACGTTCGGCAGATCCACCGAGATGCGGTTCGTCCCGACCTTCGCGATCTGCGGCTCGGTGACGCCCAGGCCGTTGATACGGCGGTCGATCACCTGAATCTCTTGATTCTGAACGTCGGCCGTGATGGTCTTGACCTGGTCGTTGGGCTGCAGCTCCAGGAGCAAATGCGCGCCGCCCTCCAGGTCGAGACCCAAGTGGATCTTTTGCTGAATGGGCAGCATCGCCCACAGACTCAGTGCGACGATCGCCAGGACGACGAGCGCCTTGATCGGATTTTTGTATTTATTCCAGCTCATGTGTACCGCGGAAAAAAAGCAGCACCCGTCGCAAGCGGCGGGCCAAACCTCAAAAGTCTAACAGCCCCCGCAGGGGCCGTCAAATAGCCCTTCTATGCCGCGAACGATTCTTCCTTAAGGATACTCGCCGGAACGATGCGAGTTTCCGCGGGCACCTCGGCGTAGCTGTAGACGGGCAGCCGGACGCCCGAGCGCAGGAGAAAATCGGCGAGAAGGGGCCGCACCGCAGCCATGCAGACCACGGCCGCCCGGCCCGGGGGCGTGCCGGCCGCATAGGCAAGCGCGGCGTCCCGTATCCGGACCGCCAGCGCGGGATCCATGGCCTCGCCGAGCGTTCGCTCCAGCGCAGGGTCGAGCAGCAGCGGTTCGAGCATCTCGACGCCGCGGCGGCGCAGCAGCGCGGGTACGACCACGCGGCGTGCCGCTTCGGCCAAATCGCGGGGATCGCGGCTCGACGGCGCCGACTCGATCATCGCTTCCAGGATGCCGACGGGATCGCGCGGCCAGGCCCG
>DATEHZ010000083.1:0-19127 GCA_035279385.1 Vulcanimicrobiaceae bacterium
GATGTAGAAGATCGCGCGCCGCGCCACGCCGCGGTCGAACTCGTGCTCGACGAGTTTGTAGAGATAGAGCAGCGCGAAGAAGAGCGCGACGTTCGAGATGAACAGGCCGGCGACGAGATGGTTGCCGATCGCCGCGCCCAAGCCCGCAATCAGCAGCGGATACAGCGGAAAGAACGCCATGTCGGTACCGTGATAGCCGATGGTTGCGATGTCGAGATAATGCACCGCGTCCCATCTGCCCCACACGGCGAGCAGCAAATTGCGGGATTCCTGTACGTGCTCGCCGGGCCGCTGGCCGACGATGACCGCGGCAAGCTCCGCGATGACGATAATGGCCACGCGCGTGACGAGATAGTCGACCGTGACGTCGCGCACCGTTTCGTTGAAGCGCGCGGCCACCGCCCACTTCGCCATACAGAAAAGCGCGAAACAATAGACGAAGAGCCGCACGCCGCCGTGCGTGAGCCAGAGCGGCAGCACGAACGCAAGCCACATGAGGACGAACGGCACCCACGAGATCGCGTCGTATTGCAGCGAGCGCTGATACAAAATGCCGGCGCGCTTCGCAAAATAGCGGCTATATGCCAGCCAGGTCCATACCGAGAACACGCCGCCGGCGATCACCGCGATGGGAAGGAGCGCTTGGGTGAGCGTCGGCCGGTGTGTCGGAACGACGAAACCGTACCATGCGAAGAAGCCGAGCGTCAGCCCGGCGAGCAGCACCGCCGCCAGCGGTCCCCATCCCGCGACCAGCAGCATTTCGGCCGGCGCGAACGCGATGCGCGCAGCGGGACGTGATTCTTCGACTTGGGCGGACGGGGCGGACACGAGGAACCTCTGTTAAAGGAATCGTGCACGATACCTTGTAGGTGCTAGCACCATGGCGACGATGATTACACGCACGAAAACGTGTCCGGTGGACACGCTCGACTTTGTAAAGGTCACGGAGAGCGCCGCGCTGGCAGCATCCCGCTGGATGGGCCGCGGAGAGCGCGACATCGCCGACGGTGCAGCGGTCGAGCGTATGCGCGAAGCGCTGAACGGCATGGAGATTTCGGGGCGCATCGTCATCGGCGAAGGCGAGCGGGACGAAGCGCCCATGCTCTTCATCGGCGAAGAGCTCGGGCGGGGCGGATTCGAAGTCGACATCGCCGTCGATCCCGTCGAGGGGACGAACCTGGTCGCAAACGGCTTGCCCAACTCGATCGCCGTCATGGCGATCGCCGAACGCGGCGGCCTGCTCAACGCGCCCGACACCTATATGAAGAAACTCGCCGTCGGACCGAAAGCGGCGCCCTACGTACACATCGACGCGCCCGTGCGCGAGAACCTCGAAGCCGTCGCCAACGCGCTCGAGAAGCCCATCAACGAAGTGACCGTCGTCATCCTGGATCGTCCCCGCCACGCGGACCTCATCAGGCAGGTTCGCGAATCCGGCGCGCGCATCAAACTGATCTCCGACGGCGACGTCGACGCGTGCATCGCGACCGCCGTGCAAGGCACCGGCATCCATGTGGCGATGGGGACCGGCGGAGCGCCCGAAGGCGTGCTTGCCGCGGCCGCGCTCAAATGCATGGGCGGCCAGTTCATGGGCAAATTGGAGCCGCGCAACAATGAAGAGGTCGAGCGCGCGAAAGCGATGGGCATCGGCGACATCGACCGCATCCTGACCATCAACGATTTGGTGAAGGGCGAGCACGTGGTGTTTTGCGCGACCGGCATCACCGACGGCGACTTGACGCGCGGCGTGCGCTTTTTCGGAAACAACGCGCGCACGCACTCGATCGTCATGCACTCCGGAGGAACCGTGCGCTTCATCGAGTCGGTGCATCGTTTGGGCGCCCGTCCGGTTTCATTAGGATAGTGAAACGTATCAGACACGATCTCGTAGTCCTCGGAGCCGGCTCCGGGGGCTACGCCGCAGCGCGCACCGCGCGCGATTTGGGCGCCGACGTCGCGCTCGTCGATCACGGGCCGCTGGGCGGTTTGTGCATCCTGCGGGGCTGCATGCCCAGCAAGACGCTCCTAGCTTCCAGCGATGCCGCGAACGACATGCGGGAGGCCGCCGAACTCGGCGTGCACGCCGGAAACATCACGGTCGACTTCGCGCACATCATGCGGCGCAAGCACGAACTCATCAAAGGCTTCGCCGATTACCGCATCGAGGGCATCGAGAAGTTTCCGCTCTACGAAGGACACGCGCAATTTCTTTCCGATCGCGAACTGCAGGTTGCGGAAGACCTCGTGCTGGAAGCCGAGCGGTTCATCATCGCCACGGGCAGCGTCGTCGCGCCCGCGAGCGCGGTTCACGGACTGCAGGACATCGGGTACATCGACAGCGACGGCGCGCTCGAACTCGAGGAGTTGCCGAAGTCGCTCATCGTGCTGGGCGGCGGGTACATCGGCTGCGAACTCGGGCAGTTCTTCTCGCGCATGGGTGTGAAGACGAGCATCATTTTGCGTTCGCCGCATCTGCTCTCGGGCGAGGACCACGATATCGGCGAGGCGCTCACGCAGTACTACGTCGATGAAGGCATCGAGGTTCACACGCGCACGCAAATTACGCGCGTGAGCAAGCGCGGCAACAAGAAGGTCGTACACGTCATTCGTGAAGGCGTCGACGCGGAGGTGGAAGCCGACGAACTGCTCTACTGCCTTGGCCGCGTGCCGAACGTTGCGGGTCTGCACTGCGAGCAGGCGGGAATCGAATGTCATCCCATCACCGGCATCGCAACCGATGAGACGATGCGCACGACGAATCCCAACATCTACGCCATCGGCGACGTTGCCGCCAAACACATGCTGGTCCACGTGGCGATATACGAGGGTGAGATCGCGGCGCGCAATGCACTTATGGGCGGCGGCGAAAGAGCCGTCTACGATTTGGTCAAGACGCACACCGTCTTCAGCGATCCGCAGGTTGCGGTCGTCGGCGAGACCGAGCGCACGCTGCAAGCCAAAGGTATTGTCTACGTCAAAGGCACGTACGACTTCGCCGAGCACGGTAAAGCCATGTGTCTGAATAAGACGAAGGGCTTCGTGAAGATGATGGCGTCCGCGGAAGACGGCAAGATTCTGGGCGCGGCGATTCTGGGGCCGCACGGGTCGGATTTGATTCACGAAGTCATCGTCGCGATGTATTACGGCGCGACGGTCAAGCAGTTCATGGCCATCCCGCATCTGCATCCGACGCTTGCGGAGATTTGGACGTATCCGGCTGAAGAATGCGCGGAGAAACTCGCATTGGCGGGGCCGGGCGAGATCGATCCGGAAGTCGCAATGTAGATGGCGTCACGTATTCCGGTCGCACTCGTCCAAAGCAAACCGCGTAAGGGCCGGTATCACGAAAATCTCGACGAGTTGCGCGGCATCTTCGCGCAACTCGCCGCCCAAGAGGAGCCGCCGCAGCTCGTCGTTCTCCCGGAAGCCGCGATGACCGGCTATTTTCTCGAAGGCGCCGTGTACGAACTCGCGCGTCCGGCGGAAGAGTTCGCTGCGGACATCGCCGGAGCATGGAGCGCGGCCGGGGGAAAAGCCGCCGATATCGTGTGCGGTTTCTTCGAGAACTCCGCGGGAACGTACTATAACAGCTGCGTCTATCTCGAGTGCAGCGGTTCGACGCATCGCATCGCGCACGTTCATCGCAAAATGTTCTTGCCGACGTACGGCGTGTTCGACGAGGAGCGTTTCCTCTCGCGCGGGCGGCGCCTGCAGGTGTTGCGCACACGGTTCGGCACGGTCGCGATGCTGATCTGCGAGGACGTTTGGCATGCCCTCATGCCGACGATTGCCGCGATCAAAGGCGCGCAGATCCTTATCGTGCCGAGCGCCGCACCGGGGCGCGGTATAGAAGAGGAAGACGAACTGGGAAGCATCGCGCGGTGGCGCGAGATTCTGCATGCAACGGCGGCCGAGCACGGCGTCTATATCTTGTACGCAGGCCTCGCGGGATTCGAAGGCGGAAAAGGCATGACCGGATCGTCGCGCGTCGTGGATCCGCATGGCCGCACGCTGGTGCAGGCGCCCGCACTCGGCGCGCACATCATTCGCGCAACCCTCGATATGCGCGAGATCGATCTGGCGCGCGCGCGTCTGCCGCTGCTGGGCGATCTCGGCGCCGTGCTTCCGGATCTGCTGCTGGACGAGGAGCTGCCGTTACCCCGTGTTACCGGTAATTGAAGCCAGGCCGGCCGAGTTCACGCGGCCGCCGCACATCAATCCGCACGTCACCGAGCAGTGGCTCACGGCGTTTCTGCAGGACGAGATCGTCGTGCGGCGCGGCATTTCGCGGGCCATCGTCGGGCTCTCCGGCGGCGTCGATTCCGCCGTCACGGCGTTTTTGTGCGCGAAGGCGCTCGGGCCCCAGAACGTGTACGCCATTCGTATGCCGTACAAAACCTCCAGTGCCTCGAGCCTTAGCGACGCGCAGCTCGTTGTCGACTCGCTCGGCATACACGCGCATACCGTCGACATCTCCGGCGCGGTCGACGGCTACCTGCAGCACGAGCCGGATGCGGATGCACGCCGCCGCGGCAACGTGATGGCGCGCGTGCGGATGGTCGTGCTTTTCGATCAGTCCGCGAAATACAACGCGCTTCCGGTCGGCACGGGAAACAAAACCGAACGGCTTCTGGGCTATTTCACCTGGCACGCGGACGACACGCCGCCCGTCAACCCCATCGGCGATCTCTACAAGACGCAAGTATGGGAGCTTGCGGCTCATCTGGGCGTACCGCAGTCGCTCATCGACAAAGCGCCGAGTGCGGATCTGGAAGCGAACCAAACCGACGAGGGCGATCTCGGCATTACCTATGCAAAGGCGGACGCGCTTCTCGCGCGCATGCTGGACGGGTATTCCGACGAGCAGCTCGTCGAACGCGGCTTCGAGCGGTCCGACGTGCAACTCGTGCGCCGGCGTTTGGACGGAACGCACTGGAAACGTCATCTGCCGACGACGGCCATGCTGACCAACACCGCGATCAACGAGTTCTACCTGCGGCCGGTGGACTATTAGTGCCGTCGGTCGAGATCCTGGCGGTGGGCACCGAGCTGCTGCTCGGACAACTCGTGGATACCAATACCGCGCACGTGGCCGGGACGCTGGCGCAGTGCGGTATCGACGTCTACGCGACGCACGCGGTCGGAGATAACCGCGAACGCATCGCCGCGGCAATGCGTGCGGCACTCGATCGCGCCGACGGCGTGATTACAACCGGAGGGCTCGGCCCGACCGTCGACGACCTCACCAAAGAAGCCGCGTGCGACGTCCTGGGGACCGGGACGGAATTGCACGAGCAGTCGCTGCGAACGATGGAAGAGCGGTTCCGGCGCATCGGCCGCGTCATGCAAGAGAACAACCGCAAACAGGCGGACGTTCCGCGGGGATCCGTCGTCATGGCGAACGCGAACGGCACGGCGCCGGGCTTTATCGCCGTCCGCCCCGACGGAAAGTTCATCGCGTGCATGCCCGGCGTGCCCGCCGAGATGAAGCCGATGCTCGCGGATCAACTGCTGCCTTGGCTGCGCGAGCGCCTCCACGCCACGCAGGCGATCTACACGCGCGTCCTGCACACGATCGACATCGCGGAGTCCGAGATCGATTTCCGTATCGACGATCTCTTTCGCACGCTCGAAAATCCGAAGATCGCGGTGCTCGCGAGCGACTACCGCTGCAACGTAAAAATTATGGCGAAGGCGCCGTCGGCGCAGCAGGCGCAGACGTTAATCGCGCCGGTGCAGGCACAACTCGAGCAGCGCCTGCGCGGGCACGTCTACGCGCTCGACGATCAGACGCTGGCGGGCGCAATACACGAACTGCTGCAGCGCGAGAGCCGGACGATCGCCAGTGCGGAATCATGCACGGGCGGCTCGATCGCTGCAGAATTTACGAGCGTGCCGGGTTCGTCGAAAAGTTTCATCGGCGGTGTCGTCGCGTACGACAATAGCATCAAGCGCAGCGCGCTGGGCGTGCGCGCCGCAACGCTGGATCGCTGCGGCGCGGTAAGCGAAGAAACCGTCATCGAAATGGCGCAAGGCGTGCGCACGCATCTGCATGCGGACGTCGGCATCGCGACGACGGGTATCGCAGGCCCGACCGGCGGATCGGCGGAGAAACCGGTCGGCCTGGTATGGCTTGGGATCGCGGACGGCGGCGGCGTGCGGACGCAGCGGCTTGAATTGGCGGGCGAGCGAGCGGTGGTGCAGCGCCGCGCAACCGTCGCCGCGCTTGGTTTCCTTTGGCGATTGCTGCGCCGATGATGTAGGTGCGCCCCGATCGGGAAAAAACCCGGTGGTGAAGCGCATGATTAGACGTTCTCTTGCCATCGCGGCGATAGCCGCTTTTTCGCTTTCGTTGACCGCATGCGGAGGAGGCGGCGGCGGTTCCACTGCAGCGATGCCGCCCGCGACGCATCCGCCTGCGCCGCCGCCGCCGACCTTGCCGCCGGGCGGAGGCTCGCAATCGTCCGCCGCATGTCCGACCAGCGCAGCCGCCGCTGCAGCCCTTGGAATCAATTCGCAAAGCGTTGCAATGCGCGCGCCGGCGCTGCAGTACGGTGCGCCGCGCTACGTGCCCGGTATGATCGTGTACACGGACGCAGCGGGCATGCACGTGAGCGCGGTCGATCCGGATCGAACCGATCGCGAGCTTTCACGTCTGCAGACGACACCCGGCGTACGCAGCGTGCAGCGCGCGCAATACCGGCGCGTCTTCTCCTTTGCACCGAACGATCCGTATTATCAGGGCTTCGGTCCCGGGTCGCCGTTTTTTGAGTCGAGCACCGTTCCGGGGCAATGGGATATGCACGTCATCGGCCTGGCCACCGCATGGAGCTCGGGTCAGCACGGCGCGCCGATTGCAATCATCGATACGGGCGTCGACGTGAACCATCCGGACCTGAGCGGACGAGTGACGTACGCGCGCTGCTTTGTGACGTTCCCTGCGAGCGCGCCGCAAACCAGCGGCTCCATCGTGACCGACAGGGACGGACACGGGACGAACGTTGCCGGCATTTCGGACGCGGATACGAACAACGCCTTCGGTTTCGCGGGCGCGGCGCTGGACGCACCGATGCTCGCGTTCCGAATCTTTCCCAGTCCGCCCAGCGGCGGATGCACCCCCGGTTCGACCAGCACGCAATGCGAGACGACCGACGTCGATGAAGTCAGCGCGATCGACGACGCGGTTGCGCACGGCGCGCGCGTGATCAATCTGAGCCTGGGCTCCGACGGTCCGCTTTCGAACTGCAAAGACACCATCGAGGAAAATGCGGTCGAAAACGCGATCGCGCACGGCGTGGTCGTGGTAGCGGCTGCAGGCAATGAAACGGCGAACCATTTGGATTGCCCGGCCGCCTATCCGGGCGTCATCGCGGTCGGCGCATCGGCGCTCAAGGGCACGGGCACGTCGGTTTCCGAGAGCGTCGCGAGCTACTCGAACTGGGTCGGAGCATCGGGACCGGGAAGCGGCGGCGCGTATCTGGTCGCACCCGGCGGCGATCCCTCGGGCGACACCGACGACGACAACCTGCACTGGATCGAAAACATCTACTCGAGCACGGCGGCGCAGCCCGGTGCGTGCAGCATCGATAGAGCGGGCAAAAGCGGGGACTGCCGCATCCTCATCGCGGGAACCTCGCAGGCCACGCCGCACGTTGCGGGGGTAGTATCACTCATGCTCGGTATGCGGCCGAGTTTGACGCCGGCGCAAGTCGCGGCAGCGTTGTGCGCGTCCGCGACGAACATCGGCAGTAGTAAACAAGGTTGTGGCCGTCTGAACGCTGCTGGGGCCGTCCCTCGCGCAGCGCAATAGCGGCGCTGCGATAAGGAGAACGACGTGCCCCACTCTCTGCCCGCATCTTTGCGTCTCTTAAGCGTGCTGGCGCTGTCCGGCACGCTCGCTCTCGCGGCTTGCGCCGATCGGACCGGCAGCGGCGGACCGCCGCCGACGCCTGCACCCAGCTCGACGCCCACACCGGGGCCGTCAACACCCCTGGCGCTGTGCACGACGTCGGGCGCGCCGCAATCCCTCGCGCGCGCGACGAGCCAACTGCCGCGGCGCCTTTACCGCACGGGCTTCGCGTCCGGCCACGTCCCGGGTGTTATCGAAGTGACGTACGAACGCGGCACGTTCTCGCGCGTGCGGCCGCAGATCGGCGCGGACCGTACGCTGGACTTTCCGCAAACCGATCGGGTCGTGCAAGTGCTGCATGTCGATCCCTCGCAAGAGCAAGCGACGCTCCAGCGGCTGCGTTCGCTGGCGTACGTAAAGAGCGTTTCGTTTGCCGCGTACCGCCGTCTGCAATCGACCACGGCAAGTTCCGCGTTCACGAACGATCCGTTCTTCCTGGGATTCGCGCCCGGGAACGTTCCGCCGCTCTACGAATCCTCCGCGACGGGCGGGCAATGGGACATCCACGCGATTTGTGCTGCGAACGCGTGGGCGTACGGAAAAAGCAACACGACCGGCAGAACGTTCCCGGGCGCGCTCGGCGGCACGATGCCGATTGCGGTCATCGACACGGGCGCCGATCTGACGCATCCGGAACTCGTCAACGTGACCTTTGCCGAGACCGTGCTCAACGGTGCGGTAACCGTTGGACTTGCGGGAATGCATGACAACGATGGACACGGAACCGACGTTGCCGGCATCGCGGCGGCGGCGGGGAACAACGGGTTCGGATTTACCGGTGTCGCCTATGCAGCGCCGCTGCAGATTTATAAGGTGTTTCCGGATCCGCCCACCGGGGGATGCGCGGCGAATTCGACGAGCGCGCAATGCACCGCGCTGGGATCGGACGTCGCGATCGCGATCAACGACGCGGTTACGCACGGTGCCAAAGTGATCAATTTGAGTCTGGGCGATACGCAGTCCGACGCCGCGGAAGAGAGCGCCGTCGCCAACGCGATCGCCGGCGGCGTCGTGGTAGTAGCGGCGAGCGGAAACGGCACGGGCGATCCGGCGATCGGTCAACCGAAGCTCGACTATCCCGCCGTTGATCCGGGAGTGATCGCGGTCGGCGCATCGGCGATCGACGACAGCAATCCGTCGGCAATCGCGGAGAAAGTGGCGTTCTACTCGAACTACGACAACGCGAATTCGGCCGCGTGGGGCGTCGTCGCGCCCGGCGGAGATCCATGTTCGGGGCAGCCGGGAACGACGTGCAACGACAACGACCTGCTGCACTGGATCGAGAACATCTACACCAGCACGGCGTCAGACGGATCCTCGAATTCCGCATGCCGGCCCGATCCGAACGCCGTCGCCGGCGCCAACGACTGCCGCATCCTCATCGCGGGAACCTCGCAAGCAACGCCGCATGTGAGCGGCGCCGCGTCCCTGCTCCTCAGCGCCGGCGCGCAGCCGAGCCAAATCAAGACGCTGCTCTGCTCGACGGCCAGTCCGATTGCGGGCGGCAAGGCCGGCTGCGGACGGCTGAACGTCTATAAAGCCATGGCCCAGGCGGTCGGCGATCCGAGTCCGTAGCGCCGTCGCGCTTGTTGCCGTTACCGCGCTCGCTGCATGCGGCGGCGCAGGCGGCGGTTTTTCCGGCGCCGTGCCGCCCGTCACTCCGAGCGCGGCGCCGGCGCCGCCCTTCGGTGCGCCGTCGCTTGCGAACGTCGTGCGCATCGGCAGCGATCCGTTCACGAACGGCGCAAGCGAGCACGCGACCGAGGTCGAGCCTTCCGCGGCTGCATTCGGGACCACGATCGTGGCCGCGTTTCAAGCCGGCCGGTTTTTCACGTTCGGATCCTCCGACATCAGCACCGCGACCTCGCTCGACGGCGGCGCAAGTTGGATCGCCGCGTCGCTTCCCGGCACGACGCACTATACGCTGCCGTCGGGGCCGTACGATAGCATCAGCGATCCGAGCGTCGCGTACGACGCGCGTCACGCGACCTGGCTCGTCGGCGCGCTGCCGGTGAACTTTTCGAGTGCCGGCGTTCCGGGCGCGGTCGTGTCGCGATCGCCCGACGGACTGGCGTGGAGCGCTCCCATTGCGGTGACGAGCGCAAACGAAACCGACAACGACAAAGACTGGATTGCGTGCGACAACCACGCAGCCAGCCCGTATTACGGGCATTGCTACATCGAGTGGGACAACGCGAGCACGGGTTTGATCGACATGGCGGTTTCGGGCGACGGCGGCGCGACGTGGAGTACGGTTTCGCATCCGCCGGGAACCGCGGGGGGAATCGGCGGTCAGCCGCTGGTGCTGCCCGATGGAACGGTTGCCGTGGTCATCAACTCCATCGACACGCAGCAGATCTATTCGTTCACCTCGCGCGACGGCGGCGCGACGTGGAGCGCCGCGAACATCGTGCAGAACGTCACCGATCACCTGCCGGCGGGCAATTTGCGCTACGTACCGTTCGTGACGGCGGCAGAAGACGGGCAAGGCAAGATCTATGCCGTTTGGTCCGACTGCCGGTTCCGCACGAATTGCACGCAGAACGACCTGGTCTCGATCCTCTCGGCGGACGGGGTCACGTGGAGCGCTCCGGCGCGTATTCCGATCGATCCGCTCTCGAGCAGCGTCGATCATTTTTTGCCGGGATTGGCGGTCGACGGTGCGACGAGCGGCTCCGGCGCACATGTGGGCGTGACGTATTACTCGTATGCGAACGCACAGTGCACGACGTCGACGTGCGCGCTTTCGGCGGACTTCATCGCCAGCCAAGACGGCGGCGCGACGTGGGGTTCACCGCAGCTCCTTGCCGGTCCGATGGATCTGCAGTGGCTGGCGTCAACGCATCTGGGCTGGATGATTGGAGACTACACGGCCGCGGCGTTCGTGTCCGGACGGCCGATGGCCATCGCGCCGATCGCCGTCCCGCTCGATGGAACGTTTCTGCAGGAAGCGATGTACGCGCCCAAAGCAGGTGCAATCGCGATACAATCATCCGTGCGGCGCAGTTCGGCCGGCGAGCATCCGGTACCGCACGCACGCTCGGACCATGGGCCGCGCCACATCATCCCGTAACGTCTACGCTTCGCCGTAGCCGATCGATGCGAGCACGCGCTGCGTGTGAACGGCTTCTTCGAACGTCGGAACGGCGCTGTGACCGCTGCGAATCTGCTTGGCGAACTCGTCGAGCAACTCCATGATGAACGGCACGTGACGGTCGACCGAACCGAATCGCGCATAGGGTGACGGCCTGACCTCGAGTTCCGCGGTTTCTTCCTCATCCACACTGAAGAGGCGCATGTCGTCGAAGTCCGTGCCGCTCGCAATCGCGGTGCGGTTCTCGCCGTGCGCGGCAAGCGTGAAAGATTCGACCGGCGTGGTCGCATCGACGCTGACGCGCGCTACCAGGCCGTCACCGTAGTCGATGAGCGCCCAGCAGCCGTCGTCGACGGTGCTCGAGAACGTGCCCGCTGCATCGCGGCGCTGCCGATTTGCCGTACGCAGATAACCGGTACTGCGCACCGGCGCGCGCCCGGCGATCCAATTCGCGCCGTCGATGAGGTGCGAGAGAAGCGCTCCGGCCATGCCGCCGCCGCGCTCGCGCTCGAACCACCACGATCGCGGCCGTTCGACCTGCTCGCGCAGCCGGTTCGAGAGCTGCGTGATCTCGATCTCGCGCAGCGGCGAGAGATGATCGTTCTCGACGAGTTCTTTGACCGCGAGCCGCTGCGGCACCCAGCGGAATTCGTGCATCACCGCGGTGGCGGTGCCGGCGCGTTTTGCGGCGTCCAGCATCTCCTGCGCTTGCGCGACGTTCAGCGCGAACGGCTTCTCACAGATGACGTGTTTGCCCGCGGCTAATGCGGCGAGTACGTCCGCGTGATGGGTAAACGGCGGCGCCGCAATGGAAACCACGTCGACGTCGCAGCCGCGCAATAACTCTTCACACGTGGAAAACGCGTTGGGTATGCCGCGTTCCGCGGCGGTGCTCTGCGCGCTGTGCGGCGATGCCAGCGCGACGACCTCGAACTCGGAGTGAGCGGTAAATGCCGGCAGGTGCGCGCGCGCGCCGAAGCCTGAGCCGACGATGCCTACTTTATACATGCGGTGATGACGTCCATCGCTCGAAAGAGTTGCCGCTGCGAGATAACCAGCGGCGGCGTGATGGAGATGACGTTGCCTTGCGGACCGGCCTGCAGAAGAATCACGCCGGCTTTGAGCGCGTCTTTCACGATGCGCTCGGCGGCCGCTGCATCGGCGAACTCGATACCCCACATCAAGCCGCGTCCGCGCACCTCGAGCGCTTTGCCGTCGGCGCGCAGCGCGTCGAGACGCGCGCCCAGCATGATGCCGAGCTGCCGCGCGCGCTGCGGAAGCTGCATGCGCTCGATCTCACCGAGATTCGCCAGCGCCGCAGCGCACGCCATGGGATTGCCCAGATACGTCGAGGTGTGCAGCGCTTCGCCCGGCGATTCGGGCCATACGTCCATGATGGTCGGCCGCGCGATCGTCGCGGAGATCGGAAAACCGTTCGCCATCGCTTTGCCGATGCAGAGGATGTCGGGCACGACGTCCTCGTGCTCGCATGCGAAGAGCGTTCCGGTGCGCCCGAAACCCGTATAGATCTCGTCGAAGATCAGCAGCATGCCGAGCGAATCGCAGATCTCGCGCAAGCCTTTGAGATAGCCTTTCGGCGGAACGATGCATCCCCCGCGTCCTTGCAAAGGTTCGATGATGAGTGCGGCAATATCGCCGCGTGCCGAAAGGGCGCGCTTGACGTCATCGAGCGCCGGTGCCGCACCTTCATCGGCAGCGAGCGGATTGGCGCGCGGATAGTCGAGAAAGAGCGTCTGCTGCGGTACGAATTTGGAAAACGGCTCGCGAAACTTCTCGATGCCGGAGACCGCCAGCGTTCCGAGCGAGAGTCCGTGATACGCGCCGCGATAGGCCGCAAACCCGAACTTGCCGGTTGCGAGCATCGCGGTTTTGAGCGCGGCCTCGACGGCTTCCGCGCCGGTGGAGGCGAGAAACGTCTTGCCGAGGCCGCCGGGCGTGATGCGCGCGAGCGTTTCGAGCAGTTGCACCTTGACTTCGGTGGGATGCACGTCGCCCATGCCGTGCATGAGACGCACCGCCTGATCGTGGATGGCGGCCGCGACGTACGGATTACTGTGCCCGGCGTTGGCGACGCCGAACGCGCCCGTCAGGTCGATGTAGCGATTTCCGTCGACGTCCGTGACGTTGGCGCCCGAGGCGGATTCCCAAAAGATCGGAAAATCGCGGTCGACGAAGGTGACGTTGCGCGATTCGAAGGATCGCAGCGTTGGCGTGAGTTCGCGCGATCGCGGGCCGGGTACGGGGGTACGAATGTCTTCCAGTTCACCCGCGAGTATCTCGGAAGTGTTCAAAGCGACCTATCTATCCAGCGAACGAATTCGGCGATTCGCGGCCTGCCGCCGTGGTCGCCGCTCAGTGGTGGGTGCTGCAGTTCGCCGAAGCGCGTCAAACGTACTGCACCGGCGGCAACGGCCATCTCGAGCGCATCCGCGCGGTGCTCCGAGAGCGCGAATCCTTCGAGGCGCAGGCGGTGCTCGCGCACGTAGGCGAGCGCGTCCCGCGGCCCGTCGACCGCGAGCACGCCGATCGTGCGCGGCAAGAAATGCGGCGGTTCGGAAGACGGCTGGTCGACGATGATCGCGTAGTCCGCGTCCGCGCTTGCAAAAACCGCGCCGCGTCCGCCCGCCGCGCGAAACGCCGCAAGATCCCGCTGCTGCGCGATCGCCGCAACTTCTGCGGCACTTCGCTCGCCGATCGGAAACTCGACGTTCGCTTCTTCGACGGCGGCCGCGAGAATCGATCCGAAATCCGCAACGGAGATCTCGCCGCCGCGTTCCGCGAAAAGGGTGTGCAGCGAAAGGCAGCCTTCGGTTTCGTACAGCACGAGATCCCGGGCTGCACCGCGAGCAACTTCTGCCGCCGCATTGCGCGACGAGAGCGCCTCGCGCGTCACGTAGCCGGCGCTCGCGCGGGATCCGCAGCCGATGTATCGCGCGCTGGGATGAACCGCCGACGATATCGCCGCCAACGTGCGATCGTCGCCGAATGCGACGACGCCATCGAACTCGGCGAGATTGGGCGCGCGCTCGTCTTCGGAAGACCAGGAGGCCGCGCGCGCTGCTTGTGCGAGCGGATCGAGTTCCTCGGCGAGCGTCTCAAAGAACGCCCGTACGAGCGCGTCTTCGCGATCTTTTACCAGCACATCGCATTTCGCGCACAGCGCAAAGATCGCCGGAACGATCGCCACGCCGATCGTCGTACGGCTCGAAATGATGCAGACTGCTCCGGCCGGCGCGGCCCATGCGTCGGGGCGGCCGCCGCGGGGCGCGAAGCCGTCCAGTATGTCGAGCGAGCCGAGCTCGCTCTGGATCGTGGCGACGAGTTCACGGTGCGTGATGCCGAAAAAGAGCCGGTCGAGCGCGTACTCGATCACCGGAACCGAATACCCGGTTCGCGCCACGACGCGCTCGGTGGCGCGCACGCGCGGCGGAAAGTCGGCGTCGCTCCAGCGCTCCGCCGCATCGGCAATCGCGCGCACGATCGTGCGGACGGGCGTTTGCAAAAGCGCGGTCACGCGCGTGCGAGCGCGCGCAGTTGTTCGGCGTCGAGCGAACAGCCGCGCAGTTCGGAGCCCTGTTCTCGGCCGATGAGGATGATGCCGCCTTCGGGTGTGGCGACGCCGAGGTCTTCCGTTTGCAGCGCGACGCACGAGGAGCGGTTCGCGAGATCGACGTGCGCGAGTGCGCCGACGATTCCGGCGGGCAGCGTTCTGCCGTCGGGGCCGACGACGCGCGCGCGCAGCCAGGGCGGCGCGGTTTTTATGCGCGGCGCAGTGAAGGTGGCATCGTAGTACTGACTGGTGAGTTCGGTCATGCCGTATTCGGCAACGATGCGATAATCAGGTACCGAAAAGATGCCGGAAAGATCTGCGTACAACTGCCCGCGTTCGACGACCCGCGTGCGGCCTTTGAAACCCCCCGTCTCCATGATGCGCGATCCGCCGGCCGCGGGAAGCGAGGCGATGCCGCGAACGTTGAGTTCGTCGAGCAGATTGACGAATGCAAACGCCGTGCCGGCGATGCAGACGGCAACTCCGTCCCGATACGCCGCGCGCGAATCTTCGATGAACCGATCGACGTGCAGTTCGTCGCCGTCGAGATACCACGCATGCCGTCCGTCGCCGTAAACATCCGCAACTTTGCGCATCATGTAGCCCAGCGAGGATTGCGGGCGCTGCGACGGATCCGGGACGAGCAGCAGATAGCGCAGCGGACGATCCACCTCGCTCAGCAGTGCGTCGGCGAAGCCCGCGAGCAGTGCGGCGTCGTAGAGCGCAGGCGTTTCCATGTAGTGCTTGCCGCCGACCCCCTTCGTCGTCCCGCTCGTTTCAAATGCGAGCGCGGCGTGGTTCGGATCGAACGTGCAGAGCGCGGCTTCTTTGTATGCGGCGGACGGCACCGGCGGAATGGTTTCCCAGTCTGCAGGGGGTTCGTCGAGCGTTACACCGCGCGATGCGCAGTAACGCGCGTACGGTTCGTTATAGCGAAGCTGATGCGCGAAGACGCGCAGCGCGAGGCCGTTGAAATCGGGAACCGAGCGTTGCTCGATGCAGCGCAGGATCTCGGCATCGAGCGCATCTGCTTGCGACCGATACCTCACGATGACCGGATGCGGCGGCGGCTGGTGATGAGACCGCTGTTGAGGCCGCTCGTCGAGAGACCGCCCGAAAGACGCGCCCATTCCACCTTGATGCAGCGATCGACGACGACGGCGAGCCCGGCTTCATCCGCCATGCGAATCGCGTCTTCGTTGATGATGCCGTATTGAAACCAGATGCATTTCGCGCCGACGGCAATCGCTTCGCGGACCACTTCGACGACTTCGCTCGGTTTGCGAAATACGTCCACGACGTCCGGTGCGCCGTGCTGCTGCGCGTACGCGGTCAGCGACGGGTAGGCCTTCACACCGTCGATCTCGCTCAGCGTCGGGTTGATCGGCGTGACCTCGAACGGCGTCATGGTGCGCAGGTAACTGAACACGGTGTAACTCGGGCGCAGCGGATTGGCCGAGGCGCCGATCATGGCGACGGTTTTGCTGTTCTCGAGCAGCTCTCGACGTTTCGCGACGCTGTCGACGATCATACCGCCACCGCTTCCACCGCGGCTTTGAGCGCGTTGTCGAGATCCCAGATTAAATCGTCGACGTCTTCCAGTCCGACCGAGAGGCGAACCATGCCCGCGCCGACACCGGCTTTTTCCATTTCCTCGTCGGTGAGCTGGGAATGCGTGGTGGATGCGGGATGAATCACGAGGCTCTTTGCATCGCCCACGTTTGCGAGATGCGACCAGAGCTCGAGCGCGTCGATGAAGCGGCGGCCGGCTTCGCGTCCGCCGCGCAGACCGAACGTGAAGATGGAACCCATTGCCGGCACGTTCACCCATTCGACTTCCGGGCGGCTCTTCAAAAAGTCGGCGATCTTTCGTCCGTTCTCCACGTGCGTCTTCATGCGTATGGCGAGCGTCTCGAGGCCGAGCAGCAGCAGCCATGCATCCATCGGCGAGAGTTGGGAACCGACGTCGCGCAGCACTTCCGCTCGCGCACGCATGAGGAACGCGAACTCACCGAACGTCTCGGTGAAAACTTTGTTGTGATAACCGGGGCTCGCCTGCGAGAGCAGCGGAAACTTCCCGTTCTCCCACGCAAACTTGCCGGACTCGATCAGCACGCCGCCGATGACGGTGCCGTGACCGGAGATGAATTTCGTCGCCGAGTGCACCACGACGTCGGCGCCGTGCTCGATAGGCCGGTAGAGCGCGGGCGATGCGAACGTGTTGTCGACGACGAGCGGAATACCCGCCTCGTGCGCGATCTGCGCGAGACGGTCGACGTCTGCGAGCGCGCCCGACGGATTCGCGATCGTTTCGGCAAAGAGCATCTTCGTGTTCGGCCGTATCGCGCTGCCAATGGCGTCGAAGTCGTCGACCGGTACGAAGGTCGTCTCGATACCCATGCGTTTGAGCGTGATGCTGAATTGCGTGACGGTACCGCCGTAGACGTTTTGCGAACTGACGATGTGATCGCCGGCCTGCGCGAGCGTGAGCACGACGCCGAGCTGCGCGGCCAGTCCGCTCGAGAACGCAACGGCGCCCAGACCCCCTTCCAAACTCGCCATGCGTTCTTCGAACGCTGCGACGGTCGGATTGCTGATGCGGCTGTAAATGTGGCCGTAACTGCGCAATTGAAAGAGCTCGGCCGCCTGCTCGGTCGAACCGAAGACAAAAGCCGCCGTTTGATAGATGGGAGCGACGCGCGATCCCGTGACGGGATCGGGCGGCGTGCCCGCGTGGATGGCACGCGTCGAAAAGCCGAACTGCCGGTCTTGCATGGTCGCGCCTTATTCGACTCGAAGCGTTTTGTCACCCTGAGAGGAGTATGAACCTATGGGCATGACCCTGACCGAGAAGATCCTCGCGCGCCATGCGGGGCTGGATTCGGTCGAGCCGGGCCAGATCATCAACGCAAACGTCGATTTGGTTCTCGCCAACGAACTTTCCGCAGCCGTGGCCATCGGCGTAATGCGCAACATCAAAGGCGCGGACCGCGTTTTCGATGCCGAAAAAATTGCGCTGGTCGAGGACCATTTCGTTCCGGCCAAGGACGCACAGTCGGCAAAAGTCGCAAAGTTGATGAAAGACTTTGCCCGCGAGCAGAACATCAAGCACTTTTTCGACGTCGGCCGCGGCGGCATCGAGCACGTCGTTCTGCCGGAAGAGGGCCTGGTCGCACCGGGCGAACTCATCGTCGGCGGCGATTCGCACACCTGCACGTACGGTGCGTTCGGCGCGTTCGCGACCGGTATGGGATCGACGGACATCGCCGCCGCGTTCGTGCTCGGCGAAGTTTGGCTCAAGGTTCCGCCCACGATCAAGCTCATTTACAACGGCAGCCTGAGCGAGATGGTCTACGCGAAGGATCTCATGCTCAAAACCGTCGGCCTGTTGGGCATCGACGGCGCGACGTACCGCGCCCTCGAATATCACGGCACCACCATCGACAACCTCTCCATCACCGGCCGGATCACGATGGCGAACATGGCCATCGAAGCCGGCGCGAAGAACGGCATCTTCCACGCGGATGCAAAGACCATTGCGTTCGTCAAAGAGCGCACCGATCGCGATTTTGCCGTAGAGCGCGCAGACACCGACGCGACGTACGAACGCATCGTCGAGATCGACGTCGACCGCTTGGAACCGCAGGTCGCGTGTCCGCATACGCCCGACAACGTGCATCCGATTTCGGAAGTCACGAACGAGACGATTCCGGTGGATCAAGTCTTCATCGGGTCGTGCACGAACGGCTACATCGAAGATCTGCGGATCGTCGGGAGTATTCTGGACGGAAAGAAGATCTCGCCGAACCTGCGCGTTATCGTCAATCCCGGCTCGCAGAAAGTCTGGATGCAAGCCGCGCAGGAAGGGATCTTGACGACCCTTGCATCGGCGGGCTGCGTGGTGAACACGCCCGGCTGCGGTGCGTGCTTCGGCGGTCATATGGGCACGCTCGGCGACGGCGAGCGCTGCATCTCGACGACGAACCGCAATTACGTGGGCCGCATGGGATCGCCGAAGGCCGAAGTGTTCCTCGCTTCTCCGGCAACCTGCGCCGCATCGGCGCTGACGGGCGTCATTACCGATCCGCGCACCGTTGTGGAGGCACTGGCACGATGAAAGGCTTCGCGCATAAATACGGCAAGAACGTCGACACGGACGTCATCATCCCGGGCAAATACTGCAACATTATCGATCCGGCCGAGCTCGGCAAGCACGCACTCGAGGGACTCGATGCGGAGTACACCGCGCGCATGAAGGCCGGCGACATCATCGTCGCCGACACGAATTTCGGCTGCGGATCCAGCCGCGAAGTCGCGCCGATCGCGATTAAGGGCTCCGGCACCGCAGCGGTAATCGCGAAGAGTTTCGCGCGAATCTTCTATCGCAACGCGCTCAACATCGGCCTGCCGATCTTCGAGTCTCCCGAAGCCGTCGACGGTATCGAGAGCGGCGATGAGATCGAAGTCGAACCGGCAAGCGGCACGATTCGCAATCTCACCAAAGGTACGTCGTATCAAGCAGCGGCGTTTCCGCCGTTCATGCAGTCGCTCAT
>DATEHZ010000084.1:0-21243 GCA_035279385.1 Vulcanimicrobiaceae bacterium
CGGAATACGCGTCCGCCGGGCCGCGCGCGGTACCGTAGCAGACGCTCCGTTCGACGTAGGGGTAGGTGCGCCAGTAATCGCCGTGCGCCGTCACGAGCATGTCGGCTCCATCGCGCGTCGGGAGCAAGCGCAGTACGCGGCGATCGACCTCGCGAGCGCCCATCGCGAGCAATTTCTCGCGCACGTGCCGCGTGACCGCAGCGATGTTTTGGGTGAGGGCGAGCGGATCGCGAAAGACCGAGACGTTGATCCGCTGGTGCACATAGCGACGCGGCCCGTCCGGGGCCGCGTAGGTCGCAAAATACGTGTCGTTGATGTGGCCGCCGTGATAGCGTTCGCATCCCACGTACGTTCCGTCCAGTTGGAAATAAGCACCGATCTCCGCGAGCATTGGACGCCTATTTTACGTTTAGAGCGGGATCGCCTCGATGGTTCGGACCTCGAAGGGCGCCAGCGTGCAAATTTCCGGTTTACCCGCCTGGCAAACCGCGGCGCCCGCGCGATACCGGCGCGGTGCGCCGTCGGGCAGTTCGAACGCCGCGCCGACGTCGAGCACCAACTCCTGCCTATGCGCTGCCGGATTGCGCAGCGTGATGATGCCCTTACCGGGCGACCACGCCGCCCAGCCGTAGACGTCCAGACGCTCCGGGTTACCGCCGATCCAGTGTGTATCCCGCAAGACGTTTGCGTGCGCTGCCGACCAGCGCGCCCAATGCGCGATCCGGTCCCAGTCCCGCTTCGAAAGCAACTGCGGCGTGCAGTAGAGTTCTTGCAGCTGCGTGCCGCTTGCGAAGTACGATTGAACCTCGCTTGCAAAATCGTCATGCGGATCGTCGCTGAGATGTTTGGCGTGCTGCGCGTAGATCACGCCGTGCAGCATCAACGAGTTTAGCGGATACAGCGGGCCTTGCACGACGATGCCGGCGTAGGTGTCGGCGTCGCGATAGGTGATCCACTTCTGACGGTGCGTCCCGACGCCCGCAAAGTCGTGATCTTCACCGCCGCGCCAGATCGAGTCGCAATGCAGCAGCCAGAACGGCGAGGGATACGTTCCGGTCGTCAGATTCACGAAGATTTCGCGACTGCGGCGCCGCATGTCGGAGATGAGCGCGAGCGCTGCTTCGAAATCGCTGCCGAACGGACTGCCGGGGAAGACGCGCTCCGCGCTGCCCGTGCCGTCGATTTTGAATTGATTCACGCCGCCGTGCGTGATGAAGCGTTCCACCACGCCGTCGAAGAGTTCATAATACTTCGGTCCGGAAAGCGCCAGACCGTCGGCGTTCGTCTCATATCCCAGCGCGCCGGCGGCGGCCAAACGCTGTTCCCGCGGTTTACCGTAACCGCCCCACGGAGAAAGCCACGCGCCCGGTGCGGCGCCGTACCGCAGCGCCGCAGCTTTGAGCGGTGCAAAGCCGTCCGGAAAACCCGAGTTGAACTGCCAGAGACGCTGCGGATCGTCCCAGCCGTCGTCGAAGAGAAACGACGCTATAGAAACTCCTCGCTTTACGTGCAGTTCTTCCCCGAATGCACGAATGCGGTCCAAACATTCGCTTTGATCGTAGCGCGTGAAGTACCCGATATCGTACCAGGAGTTGTAGTGCAAAAACGGACTGTATCGACGGGCGCGAACGCTCTCCAGATACGTCTGAAAATCGCGGCGCAACTGTCCCGGGCGCGTTGCGCCCAGAACGCCTGAGACCGCGAGCGGCGCCTTGGCGCGCAACGCCACGTGCCGCGGAAGCCACGCATTCGCGCGATCGTAAATCGCCTCCGACTGTGAGAGCGGGTGCTCCACCGCGGCAAACAGCGTCCCCGAAACGATCGGAGAACCGTCGACGCGTCCCGCCACGTACGCATCCGGTAAATTGGGAAACTCCCAAAGACGCACCTCGCGAAGATCTACCTCACGATCGATCGCGCGAATCTGCAGCTGTTGGCGCACGAAAAGCGCTTCGGCCGGAGCGGCAGCGTCCCACTCGACGACCACTCCGGCGCCGCGGTGCGCGAGCGTCACGTGCGTGCCGCTCGCACTGCGCACCTCGAACGCCGACGCACCGATGGGTTGATCGTCGCCGACGCGCAAGGAAAAGACTTCGCGCGGCAGCGGAATCGGCCGGTCTGCGATACGATCGTTCAGCGCGGCGTATTTGAAGCGGCCGCCTTCGAGCGTCCACGACGCTTCGACGCCGCGCGAGCGGACCGAGATAGCCGGACGCGCCGCCGCAAGAGCCGCCGAAGGAAGAACCGCAGCGGAGAGTGCGGCTCCGCCGCTTTTCAAAAACGCTCGCCTGCGCATGCCCCGCGTATTGCACGCCGGCGCGAGAACGCCTGGACGCTTGGCGCCCTCTTAAGGCAAACTGCACGGCAGCGAACGCATTTTAAATCCTCTCGCGCCGCGCTACAATGAGCACATGAAACAGGCGTTAGGATTTTCGGTCGTGCTTTTGGCGCTCGTCCTGGCGCCGGCACACGCGTCCGCTGCGAGCCAATCCGTAGTGAGCGGCGCATCGACCTATCAGGCGACCTCGCCGCTCGCGCCGGAAGTGCGCGATCTCGTTCCCGCGCCGGGAACGACGATACGAGCCTTCTTTCCGCGCCTATCCGCCACGATACAGACGCGGGGCGAAACGCTTCGAGTGAATTCGCTCCGGCTGTACGTCGACGGCAAGGACGTGACGGCAGGCATGTCCCGCGCGGGGAATACGATCGCGTTCGTCCCGCACGAACATTTGCAGGCCGGATGGCACGACGTGTTCGTCGAGGGATCGGACCTCGCAGATCACTCGTTCAGCGAAGCCTGGGTGTTCCGCTCGACGAATCTCGACGTCGATCTTCCGCTGGCCGGAGATGACGGCTTCGCCTTTTTACCGGTGGGGCTGCAGGGGCCGTTCACGCATTTCCTTCTCGTCTCGCCGTTCGACGGCTTCGGCTTCGTACAATTTTGCAATTTCGAATTTCCGCTGGCTCGTGCGAACGGAACGCCGGTCTTCTTCGTCACCGTGCCGGTGACGCTGGGCACGGCGCTGCTCGGATGCAATCCCGGTTTGGTATTTACGCCCTTCCAAGCGGGGATCGGACAGCTCAACCCGGTCTTCTTCCCGATCGAGATAGCAGGCCCGGGATTTTTCGATCACCCTGCGCGTCGTCATCCGCTCGCTCCGACAACCGCAATGCCGGTCTATCGCTCGGCAATGCCGGTCTATCGTTCGGCTATGCCGGTCTATCGTTCGGCTATGCCGGTCTATCGGACGAACATAATGCCCGTGTACCGCAGCACTTCGACAATGCCCGCATACCGTACGCAAACCATGCCGATCTATCGAGCACCGGTTAGCGCCCCCGCGCCCGCGCGCGCGGCCGCACCGCACGCCGCGAGTCCAACGCATCCCGCCGTCAGCGTTCCGCACCCCTACATTCCGCACTGACGGCAAACGCAAAGCAAAAGCACCGCGGTAAACACCGCGGTGCTTTTATATGTGCGTGAAACAGATTAAACTTTACGCGAGATCGCCTTCGCCTGCAAGAAGAGCAGCAGGTAATCGCGTCCGCCGGCCTTGCTATCCGTGCCGGACATGTTGAATCCGCCGAACGGGTTGCCGCCGACGAGCGCGCCGGTGCACTTGCGGTTGACGTACAAGTTGCCCACGAAGAATTCGTTATTCGCGCGCTCGATCTTCGCCTCATCGCTTGTGTACACGGCGCCGGTAAGGCCGAATTCGGTGTTGTTCGCAATCTCCAGCGCGTGATCGTAGTCGCGCGCCTTGATGACGGCCAGAACCGGTCCGAAGATCTCTTCCTGTGCGATGACCGCGTCGGGCGCAACGTCGGCGATGACGGTGGGTTCCAGGAAGTAGCCGTTCGATCCGATGCGGTTTCCGCCGGCGACCAGGCGGCCTTCTTTCTTGCCCGTCTCGATGTACTTCTGAATCGAGGTCATCGCGCGTTCGTTGATGACGGGTCCCATCCAGCTGCTCTGTTGGCTCACGTCGCCGACAACGATCTTTGCCACGCGCGCCTTGAGTTTCTCGACGAACTCGTCGTAGATCTTTTCATCGACGATCGCGCGCGAACACGCCGAGCATTTTTGACCTTGGAATCCGAACGCGGAAACCGCGACGCCCTCGACCGCCGCGTCGACGTTCGCGTCGGCCGCGACGACGATCGAGTCTTTGCCGCCCATCTCGGCGACGACGCGCTTGATCCATTTCTGTCCCGGCTGCGTCTTTGCGGCGCGCTCGTTGACGCGCAGACCCACTTCCTTCGAGCCGGTGAACGAGATGAAGCGCGTAAGCGGGTGCTCAACGATCGCATCGCCGATCACGCTGCCGCTGCCCGGCACGAAATTCACGACGCCCTTCGGCACGCCGACTTCATGCAGCAGATCGACGAACCACGCGGCGATGACCGCGGAGTCGCTCGACGGTTTGAGTACGACGGTGTTACCGGTTACGAGTGCGGCGCACGTCATGCCGGCCATGATCGCGAACGCGAAGTTCCACGGCGGAATTACGACGCCGGCGCCGAGCGGAACGTAGCGAAGTTCGTTCTCTTCGCCGGGAATCGGCGTGATGGGCTGCTTGCCGGCATAGCGCAGCGCTTCACGCGCATAAAATTCCATGAAGTCGATCGCTTCGGCCGTGTCGGCGTCGGCTTCCACCCAGCTCTTGCCGACTTCGTACACCATGAGCGCGTTGAAGTGGTACCGGCGCGCCCGGGTGAGTTCGGCCGCCTTGAACAGAAAGTTCGCTCGCTCTTCCGCGGTCGTGTTCTTCCACGACGCGAAGCGCTCGTGCGCAGTTTCGATGGCGCGGTTCGCCTGCTCGAGCGACGCGGCGGAAATATCGCCGACGATATCGCTGGGGTTCGACGGGTTGTGCGACGGAATCGTCTTCTCCGTCAAGATGCGCTCGCCGTCGATGACCAGCGGGTACTTCTTGCCGAAGCCGGCTTTCACCGAAGCGAGCGCGGCCTGCATGGCGGCCACGTCGGCGGGGTCGGTGTAGAGCTTGATGGGCTCGTTCGAAAACGGCGCGATGCGCTCAGCGGTCGTGCTCAAGGTGTACGTCTCTCCTTATAAGAGGGTCGTCTCATTCAACCACAGGAGGGTTCCTCCCGGTTACGACCTTCCCCCTAGTTTTGTGACCCCGCGGCGGAGCAGGTACGCTTCGGCCGCCCGAAGGAAGCGGCCGAAGGAGGCCGCAAATGGCCAGGCGCGCGTTTCTTTGCTTTTTTTGCACTGCGCTGCTTGCGGCGTGCGCCGCCATGCCGCGCCCGCCGCTCGAGCACGGTTCACGCGCGTCGGGCGCGTACGCGTGGCGGGGCATCGGTCTCGACCTCGCGCGCACGTACTTCCCGCCTGCGACGATACGGAGATTTATCGACGTTGCCGCGCATTACCGGCTGAACGTCGTGCATCTGCACCTGACCGACAACGAAGCTTGGCGTCTGCCCAGCCGCCGCTATCCGCGGCTCCCCTCGGCGCAGCACTACACCCGCGCGCAGCTTCGCGAGTTTGCAGCCTATGCTCGCAAGCGCGGCATCGTGCTGGTGCCCGAGATCGATCTTCCCGCGCACGCAGCCGCAGCGATTCGCGCATATCCAAATCTCTCGTGCGGCTCCGCCGATACGCTCTGCCCGCACGCAGCCGCGCCGTTTGCGCGCGACGTTATCGACGAAGCGATGGAGCTCTTCTCCGGTCCGTACGTCCATACCGGCGGCGACGAAGTCTCGGGCTGGTCCCCAAGGCAGCGAGCGGAGTTCGAGCGCGCACTCGATACGCGCATTCGCTCGGCGCATCGCACGATGGTGGTTTGGGACGATGAAGTGGACGCGGCACCGGCGGACGCAATCGTCGAGGTGTGGCATCTCGGCGATGCGGCAAAGCGCGCGCAGCGCTTGGGCCACCGCGTCGTCGCCGCATCGGATGGGCCGCTCTACTTCGACGCGGTGCAGGGCGCAGCGCAGCAAGAACCGCCGGGCACGCGCTACATGAGTACGCTCGAAGAAGTGTACGCGTTCAGTCCGCCGCCCAAGGCAATGGGCGTCGAAGGAATCATTTGGAGCGAGCATATCGCCAACGAATTGCAGCTCTGGTACGCGCTCTTGCCGCGGGAAGCAGCTCTGGGCGCCGTGGCGAATGCGGGAAGTGAGAAAATGCCGTGGCCGCTGTTTCGCGATAGCGTGCTTCCAGGCGAGTTTTCCTGGCTGCTCGCGAACGGCTACGCATTTCGCGTTCCGAACACGCTCATGGCTATTCGCGAGCCCGCGACCTTTGCGAGCGTTGCCGGCGATCCCGACAGCGCCGTAGCGTTCGTACGAGTGGCGCGCGTTCGCGTGCTGCTGCGCTCGCTCGTGCCCGGTGCGCGCATCCTCTATCGAATCGCCGGCCAACCGCTCTGGCGCCGCTACACCGGCCCGGTCTCCTTGGACGCCGGCACTCGCATCGAAGCAAAGACGCAGGCGCCGGATACGCGCGAAGGTCCCGTCACCACGCTTTACCTGCGTTCGTCCTCGGATACAACGGGCTCGCGCCACTTCGACGACGTGGTTTCACCATGATTCGGCCCTTGCAAGAACGCGACTTCGATGGTTTGGCGTCGCTGTTTGAAAACGTCGCCGCGGAGCGCCGCTGGATCGTACGCGGAGCATGGGGCGCCGCATTCGTCGCGATCGAAGATCGCCGCGTTGCCGGCTACATCCGCGTCCATCCGCACGAAGAGTACGGGCACGTCAGATGACGAAGGTACTTTGAGGACTTTCGACCCTGGGCGGCACCATTACGGGCAGCCTATACTGGCGGTGTTTTTGGAGGTATCGTTTATGGCCACCAAGCCCAGCGCCACGACCAGCAGCACAAAACCCGTGCCGGGGAGCAACCCGATGAACCTGACCTGCACGACCATTGCAACGCCGGAGCCCGGCGTGAATGGACCGCCGGCCATGGTGAAGATCGTCATCCATGCGAATGGCAATGTGCCCGATCCGGGCCAGGGCTGGACGCCGTATCTTCCGCCGAATGCAAACGTCCGCTATCTATTGCACGACGATGACAACGGCGACGAGAGTCAGATCAGCGGATCGGGTGTAGCGATTTTTACGAAGTAGTTCTACTTACACCGCCGTTAATTCGCCGACGGCGCGGGCCACGGCCTCGCGGCTCGCGTCTTCGGCCGGTGCTACGTGGGCGAACTGTTCCAAATCCGGAGCAAGTTCGCTCATGATCGCATAGACGTATCCGAGCTGCTTTCGCAGACCCTTCGAGAGGGCGAAGGCGCGCGCCGCCCGTTCGTCGTTTCCATTCCGGATTGCGATCACCGCCCATACTTCCAAACATCCGATCAGCAGAGACGGAACGCTCAGCTGCTGCGCGAGTTCGGCTGCATCGCGCGCGTATCCGCGCGCCCTTTGCAAATCGTTTCGGCGAATCTCTAGCACGGCGAAAGTGCAGAGCACTTCGACGATGTCATGCCGATCGTCCAACGCCCGTTTCATTTCGAGCGCCCGCACGAGTGCGGGCGCCGCTTCTTCATAGGCGGCCTCGTCCATCGCAATTTGCGCCCGCAGCAGCCAGAACGTCGCGAGGCGATCGGCATGCACCTGCGAGGTGCACAGCGACATACCACGTTCCAAATAGCCTTTCGCCGCACCGGCTTCGCCGCGCCGCTTCGCGGTTTGGGCGAGATTGAACAGGGCCGTGATAATCCCGATCTCGTGGTTGGTCTGCTCGAACATCTCCAGCGCTTGGCCATACAGCCGGTACGCTTCTTCTTCGCTTCCCGAGCGCTGCTCGATGACCGCCAGGTTATGGATGGCTTCGGCAGTGCCCGGCCGGTCGTTCAATTCACTGAACATTTCACGCGCAAGATCCGTTAACTCCCGTGCCGCGACGTAATCGTCCTCGATCGTCGCGAAGGTCGATGCGCGTCGAAGCAGCTTGGCGTGCAAAATGCTCGGGCGCGCACCCGCCCTGCGGCATGCTCGCTCGAGCCACGCGCGGGCTTCGGCGATGCTGCAATGCTGCTGCCAGTAGAGCGCGACCTTGAGCAGAAGTTCGAACGCCGCCGAGGGTTCGTCGCGCTCGAGGCCTCGCTCCAAAGCCGCTCGCAGGTTCGGAATCTCCACGGCAAATGCTTGCAGGTACGCGTGCTCTTCGTCCGCCGTCTGCCACGTGCCCCACCGATCGGCAAGCGTTTTGAAGTACTCGAAGTGCAGGTCGCGCGCCATGGCGGATTCGCCCGTGGCAGCAAGGCGTGCTCGTGCAAATCCGTGCAGCGATTCGAGCAGCCGGTAGCGCATCGCGTCGCCGAACGGTTCGGCGGTGACGAACGACTTGTCCACCAGGGCGTCGAGCAGTTCGTAAGCGGGATCGTCTTCTTCGCCCGCCCACGCAACGGCTTCGCACGCTTCGATCGTGAACCCGCCCTCAAAGACGGAGAGCAGCGTGAAGAAACGCTGCTCCTTGGGATTGAGCAGACGATAACTCCATTCGATCGTCGCCTGCAGCGTGCGGTGGCGCGTTACGTGCGAGGCGTCTTTCGAGGTGAGCACCGGAAGGATGCGGTTCAGACGCGCATCGAGTTGTTTGGTCGTCAGCGTCCCGACGCGGCCCGCAGCCAGTTCTATAGCCAATGGAAGGCGATCGAGCTCGCCGCAAATATGATTGACGTATTCGTCGGTCTTATGCAGGCACGCGCGGCTCACGAACAGCGTTTCGGCATCGGAGACGCTGAGCGGTCCGATGCGTACGATGTGCTCTCCGGCGAGATGAAGCGGCTCGCAGCTGGTCACGAGGACCGTCAGCCCCGGACAAGACGTCAGAAGCGCGTTGACCAACTGCGCCGCCGCTTGGAGCACGTGCTCGGCGTTGTCGAGCAGAAGAAACAGATTTTTGGTTGCGAGGTGCTGGCAGAGGGTCTCCGTGAGCGGCTGTCCGGGTATGCCGGTAACGTGCAGCGTCGATGCGACGCTCTGCGGTACGAGTTGCGGATCGGTGATATCGGCCAGCCGAACGATCCACGAGCCGTCGGCATACGCACCAATCGTTTCGGCCGCGACTTGCAGCGCCACGCGCGTCTTGCCGATGCCGCCCACGCCGCAAACGGTCACGAGACGATTGTTCGCCACGAGTTGGCGCAGCTGCGCGAGTTCTTCTGCGCGCCCCACGAACGTCGAGAGCTGCGAGGGCAGGTTGTTCGGCTGCGCGTCGAGCGAGGCCAGCGCCGGGAAATCGAGAGCCAAACCGTCTGCGCATATTTGATACACGTGCTGCGGTTCGGCTAAATCTTTCAGCCGGTGCGCGCCAAGGTCTACGACCGTACATTCGGGCGCGAGCGTCTGTGCTGCGTGGTTTGCAGTTGACGCCGAGACGACGATTTGACCGCCGTGCGCGGCGGACATCAGCCGCGCAACGCGATTGAGCGTCGGCCCGAAGTAGTCTCCGCCTTCCGCAATTGCCTCGCCGGTGTGAATGCCGATACGGATCTCGACCGTTCCCGCCGCTTGCGGCCACGCTTCTTGCGAGAGCGCCCGCTGCATGGCGATCGCCGCGCGGACGGCTTGCGCCGGATCGGCGAACACACAGCAGCATGCATCGCCGACGGTTTTGAAAATCGTTCCGTCGTGGGACGCTACGATGTTTGCGAGAATTTCGTTGTGCCGAGCGAGCGCTTGCCTGGCTGCTTGAGGCGCACGCTCCCATAACCGCGTGCTGCCGACGATGTCGGTGAACAGAAACGTCAATAGGCCCTGTGCGACGCTCGCCGGTGCCATGCACCGTCATTATCGCGCGCGCCGGACGGACGTGTCTAGCTTACGAGCGCACGGACAAACGTGCCGGCGCGGCGCGCCGCTTCTTCTCCGCTCGACCCCGCATACGCATCGATGAGCGCGCTGCCCACGATGATCCCGTCGACGAGCTCGCGGACGTCGCGTACGTGCTCCGGTTTGCTGATGCCGAAGCCGACGGCGAGCGGCTTGTCCGTGACCTCACGCAGCATCTGCACCTGTTTGCGAAGCGGCGAGAAATCCGGCGCGGCGCCCGCGCCGGTTACGCCCAGACGCGAGACGACGTAAATGAATCCGCTCGATGCTTGCGCGATGCGCGCCGCGCGGTCTCGCGGCGTCGACGGCGCCACGAGCAGCGGCATTTGCAAGCCGCGTTCGCGCAATGCCTCGCGAAGCGTTTCGCCTTCTTCGAGCGCGATGTCCGGAACGATGGCGCCCCCTGCACCGGCGCTTGCGGCGTCTGCTGCAAAGCGTTCGATGCCGTATTGATAGACCGGGTTGAAATACGTGAAGAGCACGATGGGCGGAGCGCCGCGCGAGACCGCTTCGCGGACGATCTGCAGAACCTGCGCGATACCGGCGCCGGCGGCGAGTGCGCGAAGTCCGGCAGCGGCAATCGTCGGGCCGTCCGCGAGCGGATCGCCGTACGGAACGCCCAGCTCGATTGCATCCGCACCGGCGTCGCGAACGGCGTCGATGATGCGCGCCGTCGTCGCGAGGTCCGGGTCTCCCGCCATGAGGTAGGGGATGAACGCGCAGCGATTTGGTTTAAAAATGTTCTCGAGCACGAACCTGAGCGATGTCCTTGTCTCCGCGGCCGCTGAGATTGACGAGTATGAGATCGTTGGCGTCGCGCTGCGCCGCAAGTTTGCGGGCATAGGCGATCGCGTGCGCGCTTTCGAGTGCGGGAATGATGCCTTCCGTACGCGAGAACTCGAAGAACGCTTCGAGTGCCTCTTCATCCGTGACGGGCACGTACGCGGCTCGCCCGGACGCCTTTAAATACGCGTGCTCCGGCCCCACGCCCGGATAATCCAAGCCGGCGCTGATGGAATGCGTTTCGCCGACCTGTCCTTGCTCGGTTTGCAGCAGATACGATCGCGAGCCGTGCAGCACGCCGACGCTTCCCGCCGTAATCGCCGCAGCGGTACGGCCGCTCTCGATGCCTTCGCCCGCGGCTTCCACACCCCAGAGCCGTACGTCCGGATCGTCGATGAATCCGGCAAAGATGCCCATCGCGTTGCTGCCGCCGCCAACGCACGCGACGACGTCCGACGGCAGACGTCCGAACTGCTCGAGGCATTGGCGCCGCGCTTCGATCCCGATCACTTTTTGAAACTCGCGCACCATGTACGGATACGGATGCGCGCCGACGACGCTGCCGATCACGTAAAACGTGTCGTCGACGCGAGCGGCCCACTGACGAAACGCCTCGTTCGTCGCATCCTTGAGCGTCTGCGTGCCCCCCGTCACCGGATACACGGTTGCACCGAGCAGCTTCATGATGTACACGTTGAGCGCTTGCCGCTCGACGTCGAGCGCGCCCATGTACACATCCACCGGAATGCCGAACTTCGCACCGACGGTGGCGGTCGCGACGCCATGCTGTCCCGCGCCGGTTTCCGCAATGATGCGCTTTTTGCCCATGCGCCGCGCGAGCAGCGCTTGCCCGACGGTGTTGTTGATCTTGTGCGCGCCGGTGTGATTGAGATCTTCGCGCTTGAGCGCCAGTTTCACGCCCGAGCGCGCGCTCAGATAGCGGCGCGCGCGGTAGACGGGCGACGGCCTGCCGACGAAGTCGCGCAAGATGGCTTCATATTCGTTCCAAAACGCCGGCGAGGCAAAGGCGCTCTCGACTTCGCGTTCGAGCTCGGCGAGCGCAGCGATGAGTACCTCGGGAACGAAACGTCCGCCAAAATCTCCGAAGTAGCCCCGGGAATCAGGATGCATCTGTTTCCTTCACGGCTTGAACGAACGCGCGCATTTTCGCCGCGTCTTTCCGGCCGCCGGTCTCGATTCCGCTGCGCACGTCCACGCCGTACGGGCGAACAGTGCGTACGCAGGCCGAGACGTTCTCAGGGGTGAGTCCACCGCCGACGACGACCTGGCGCTCGCGAGCGATCGGCGCGATCGTTCGCCAGGGAAACGTGACGCCGGTTCCACCGCTCGCCCCGTTCACGGCCGTATCGAACAGCAGAATCGCACGCGGATGTTCGTTGCCGGCCCGCTCGACCGCGTTTGAATCTCCGGCATCGGGCGGGACGTGAATCGTCTTGATGATTTTGCCGTCGAGCGACGAGACGAAACTCGGCGACTCATCGCCATGAAGCTGAATGACCAGGTCTGGAAAGATCTCTCGCGCCCGCGCGATATCGTCCCGCGTCGGATCCACGAAGACGCCGACCGGCGTGATGAACGGCGGTAAGCGCTCGGCGATATGTTTGGCCGCGCTCTCGGTGATGCGCCGCGTCGAAGGTGCGAAGATCATGCCGATGGCGTCGGCACCGGTCTCGATCGCCATCATGACCTCCTGCATATCGGTGCAGCCGCAAAACTTGATGCGCGTTCTCAATGCATTGCCGGTGTATGAATCGCCGATTTGAGTGCCTGAATGAGCTCGCCCGGCGCGTCGGCCCGCATGAGCGCTTCGCCGACGAGAAACCCGCGAGCGCCGGCCCCGTGCAGGCGTAGAATATCTTCCGGCCCCTGCATGCCGCTCTCGCTCACTACCGTCACGTTTTCCGGAACGTGCGGCAAGAGGTATTCGCTCACGGCGAGATCGGTTTCGAACGTGCGCAAGTTGCGGTTGTTGATGCCGACGAGCGCCGCACCCAGCGCCAGCGCGCGGGTGAGTTCGGCGCGATCGTGTACTTCAACCAAAACATCGAGATCGTACTTCGCGGCTTCATCCATACATTCGCGCAGCTGCTCGTCGCGCAAACCGGCGACGATGAGCAGCACCGCATCGGCGCCATAGGCGGCGGACTGGGCGATGTGGTAGGGCGTGCTCAAAAAGTCTTTACGCAGCAGCGGGCGCAACGAATGCTTGCGCGCGACGTCCAGATATTCGAGTTCGCCCAGAAAATGATCCGCCTCGGTCAATACGCTGATGCAGTCGACGCCGGAGGCATCGTACATGCGCGCGATGGACGCCGGATCGAAGTTTCTCGCGATAAGTCCCGCCGACGGCGAGGCGCGTTTGATTTCGCCGACGATCGCCGGTCCGTCCGCGTTTCGAATCGCCTGCAGAAACGGACGCCGCTCGCGCCGGCGCGCGAGCGCGTGCGCCCGGACGACGTCGTACGGTTCGCGCGTCTCTTCTTGCGCGCTCACCGCAGCTTTTGCATCGTAGATGCGATGGAGTATGTCAACCATGCGAGAACCGCTTTGCGCGCTCGAAGACCGCCGCCGCGCGGCCCTCTTTCATGAGCGTGCGAGCCAGCTCGATGCCCTCCTTCAGATCGCCGGTGCGTTTGCACACCGTGAAAACCAGCCCGGCGTTGAGCGCGACGACGTCGGCTCGCGGCGATTGCTCGCCGGACAGAATGCGTTCGAACGCGTCTTTACAGGCGTCGACGGAACCGCCGCGGATCTGCTCCAGCGGCACGCGGATGCCGTAGGCCTCCGGTTCCAGAGTCCAGCGTCTACTCTCGCCCTCATCGAACGTGTACACGGTCGTCGGGCCTTCGCCGCCGACCTCATCGATACCGCTGGACGCGTGAACGACCGCGCCGGCGCGTACGCCGAGGCTGCGAAGTACCTCGCCCATGAGTTCGATGAGTTCGGGACGCGCCACGCCGACGACTTGATGCGTCGCGCGCGCGGGGTTGGTGAGCGGACCGAGCACGTTGAAAATCGTGCGCACACCGAGTTCCCGGCGGACGGGCGCGACGTTTTTCATCGCCGGATGATAGCGCGGGGCGAACATGAACGTAAAGCCCGTCTCGCGCAGCATCTTTGCCGCGCGTTCCGGCTCGACGTCAATTACCATACCTTCGGCTTCGAGGACGTCGGCGGAGCCGCACGCGCTCGACGCGGCACGATTGCCGTGCTTGGCTACCGGCGTACCGGACGCAGCGACGACCAGCGCGGTCATCGTGGAAATATTGATCGTGTTGGCGTTATCGCCCCCGGTGCCGACGACGTCGACGACCATCGGCAGATCGTGCTCCACGTGCAAGCTGCGATCGCGCATCGCGCGCGCCGCGCCGATGACTTGCGGCGTCTGCTCGCCCTCGATTGCGAGCGCGGTGAGCAGTCCGGCCGACTGCACCGGCGTGAACGAACCGTCCATGATCGCACCCATCATGGCCGCGGCATCGTCCTGCGTGAGGCGTTCGCCGGCGATGAGCCGTCGAAGCAAAGGGGCGTACTCCATCAGAGTACGCCCCTTCTAGAACCCATGACTTAGCGGACGAGTTCGAGCAGCGATAACTCGGCCGCGTCGCCCGGACGCACGCGCGTCTTGGTGATGCGCGTGTATCCGCCCGTACGCCCTTTGAGCGCCGGCGCGATCTGCTCGACGAGTTTCTTCACGACCGCCGGTTCGGTGATGTACTCCGCGATCAGACGGCGCGAGTGAAGATCGCCCCGCGCAGCTTGCGTGATCAAACGCTCGACGACGCGGCTGATCTCCTTCGCCTTGGTGGAAGTCGTTTCGATCTTCTCGTGCTTGAAGAACGAGGTCGCGAGATTGCGAAGCAGCGCCTTGCGGTGGCCGTCGGTGCGCGAGAGTCTCTTGTATGCGATTTGGTGCGGCATGTAGCTGTATCCTTACGATTGACGGAGCGAGAGGCCCCGCTCTTCCAGAACTTGCTTGATCTCATCGAGCGACTTCTTGCCGAAGTTCCGCATCTTGATGATCTCGTCTTCGCTCATGTCGAGCAGTTCCGAGACCTTCGAGATGCCGGCGCGTTTGAGGCAGTTGAACGACCGGACCGAGAGGTTGAGCGTCTCAACCGGAATATCCCATTCGCTGGTCGGCGCTGCGGGCAGCGGCTTCTCTTCATTCGTGAAGTTGACGAAGAGATCGAGCTGCTCTTGCATGATCGTCGCGGCGGTCGAGAGCGCTTCGTCCGGCGTCACCGAACCGTTGGTCTCGATCTCGATCGTCAGGCGATCGAAGTCCACGTTCTGGCCGACGCGCGTGTCGTCGACCGTGAAATTGACCTTGCGAATCGGCGAGAAGATCGAATCCAGCGGAATGAGGCCGATCATGTGCTCGACGTTGCGCTGACGATCCGCGGTGACGTAGCCGCGGCCCTTCTCGACGCCGACTTCCATCGACAGCTTGGCGGTCTTCGCCGAAAGCGTCGCGATGTGGTACTCGGGATCGAGAATTTCGATGTCGGCATCCGGCGCAAAGTCGGCGGCCGTTATGTCTTTGGGACCCGTTACGCTGAGCGTGAGAACCTTGGGCTCTTCGGTGTTGAGTTTCACCGGCAGACCCTTGAGGTTGAGCATCAGCGCGATCGTGTCTTCCACGATTCCCGGGATCGTCGAAAACTCGTGCAGCACGCCGTCGATCTTCATGTACGTGACGGCAGCGCCCGGGATCGAGCTGAGCAGAATGCGGCGAAGCGCGTTGCCGAGCGTGATACCGAAGCCGCGTTCGAGCGGCTCGATGACGAACTTCGCGTAATTCTCGCGACGCTCGCGCACCTCGATGTTTGCGCCTTGGGGTGTATCCAGAACGGTCATTGTTTGTTTTTTGGTCCTTTGTTGCTTCTTACGTTATCCGTCGCGCTGCCCCGCAGTGCGGCGATCGTACGCCTAGAAGCGGCTTGGGGTGTGAGCCTCGGCAGGCTCGGCTCGTCCTTCGACGAGCTCAGGATGACGAGTCGCGATACTGCTGCCGCGACCGAGTCGCGATACTGCTGCTGCGACCGAGTCGCGATACTGCTGCTGCGACTCAACTCGTCATGGTGAGCTTGTCGAACCACGAGCCGAGCCTGCCGAGGCCAAGAGATTATCTCGAGTAGTACTCGACGATGAGCTGCTCGTCGACGGGCGTGTCGATCTGCTCGCGGCTCGGCAGCTGCAGAACTTTCGCCGATACTTCGCCTTCGTTCCATTCCAGCCACTCGGGCGCGCGGCGGTTCTTGGCCACTTCGAAGTTGGCTTCGAACACCGGCGACTTCTTGCTGCGCTCGCCGATCGTAATCACGTCGCCGGCTTTCACGATGAACGAGGGAATGTTGACCAGTTTGCCGTTCACGCGAAAGTGGCGGTGCGTGACGAGCTGGCGCGCCTGCGCGCGGCTCGTCGCGAGATTCAGACGATAGACGACGTTGTCGAGGCGGCGCTCGAGCAGCTGCAGGAACGTCTTACCGGTCTGACCCGGAACGCGGGCCGCTTCGCGGAAGTAGTTCTCGAACTGCGTTTCGTGCACGCCGTAGTAGCGGCGCATCTTCTGCTTCTCGCGCAGCTGACGGCCGTATTCGGAGATCTTCTGACGCTGCTTGCCCTGCGTCTTCTGGCCTGGCGCCGTGCCGCGGCGTTCCACCGCGCACTTTTTGCTCAGGCAGCGATCGCCTTTGAGGAACAGTTTGATCTTTTCACCGGTCTTGCTCGCAGCGGTTTCGCGGCGGCACAGACGGCAGACGGGTCCAATATAACGTGACATTCGCTAAATAACTCTCTCTTGAGCCCAGCGCTACACGCGACGCCGTTTTGGCGGACGGCAGCCGTTGTGCGGAATGGGCGTTACGTCTTTGATGAGGGTGATTTCCAAGCCGGCGGCTTGCAGAGAACGAATCGCGGCTTCGCGTCCGGCGCCCGGTCCTTTAACCAGCACCTCGGTCGACTTCATGCCGTGCTCCATCGCTTTGCGCGCGACGGCCTCGGCGGCCATCTGAGCGGCGAACGGCGTCGACTTCTTCGAACCTTTGAATCCGAGGTTGCCGGCCGATGCCCACGCGATCACGTTGCCCAGATTATCCGACATCGTGACGATGGTGTTGTTGAAGGACGCATGAATGTGCGCGACGCCCGATTGAACGTTCTTGAACTCGCGCTTCTTGCGCGACTTCGCTTGTTTCTTTGCTGCCAAAATAGCCTCTGATGTTTTTCCTGTCCACTCAACGAGAATGGTGTCGTCGCCTCGACAGACGTCTTCCGTCGGAAGAACGCCCATCTGCTACACGAGCCCGCGGCGAACGGGTCCGGGCTTCCCGGTGCGGCTAAAGCACCCTGAAGCACGCCGGGAGAGATTCCGGCGCCAAGCCGTTATTCTACAGGGAATGCCCCGCGGGCGCAAGCGCCGTGCGCGCACCAGGCCGCACGATGCGGCTCGAACGGGCGTTCGACTCGACGTCCGGCCATCCAAAGCAAACGGCCGCGCGGTTGCGCGGCCGTTTCTTTCTTGCGGTTGCTGCAGTCTAGAACTTGATGCCCAGACCGACGTACGGACCGCTGTGGGTGAAGTCGACGGGAGCGTTGGTCTTGTTGCGCCCATCGTCACCCAGGTAGCCGAGGTCGAGGAATACCGGGAACGAGCTTCCGCCCAGCGTGACCGTCGCACCGACCTGATACTTCAAGAGGCGGTACGCGAGATCGAACGGACCGGTCGGACAGACGTCCGTACCGCACGTGCCCCGAATGCTCGGATAGTAATACGCGCTGCCGTAGAGTGAGAACGTTTGGTTGAGGTCCGGCAACTTCTCGAGGCCGAATCCAACACCGTTCTGACGCGGGTAGCCGTAGTTGGTCGTGCGCCACAAGTAGCCCACGCCCAGGAAGATGTGCGGATCGGCGATCTTCAGACCGAGGCGCGCATCGACGTCGGTGTCCTTGGCCGTGAAGGCCGGTACGACGGTTTGACCTTGTCCGCCGATGATCGTCACCAAACACTGCGGATCCGTTGCGGACGAGCAGTTGTGCGGATACTGATACTGACGGAAGTCGGCCGCGATCATCCACGGGATATTCAGGACGTTGAACTCGAATGCGCCGCGAGCGGCGAACGAATTCGTGCCTTCGTTACCGGGACTGAACTCGTTGTAGACCTTCGGTTTGATGATGTAATCGCCGGCGATGAAGTGATCCTGATACGGCGTTGCAGCCGGAGCGGGCGTCGGCGCGGTCGTCGGCGACGGAACCGGCGCAGGCGAACTCGGCGGCGGCGGCGGCGTCGGAGCGACATATCGTACGACCACTACGCGGCGATCCGGCACCCACTGCACGTAGGCGCCCATGCCTTCGGAAATGACGCGCACCGGAACGAGAACCGTTCCCTGGTACATCATCGGCGGCACGTCCAGCGGACGCGTTTCACCGTTGATCGTGACTTCCGGTTTCCCGAGCGTGACTTTTACGTCGTTTCCGGGTTTGGTGACGTCAACCGTCTTCGTCGCCGGATCGTACGACACGGTCGCGCCCATCTGTTCGAACATCGAACGCAGCGGAACTAATATGGTGCCGCCGCGCACGAGCGCGGAAAGAACGCGCCCTTGTTTGAGGACGTCCGGTTTCGAATAGACGTGGTGGTCATTGAAAAGGATTGGAATTTCGCCCGACGGCGGTGAGCCGAATTGCATCGGCGGCACTGCTGCGGGCGCGGTCGTCGCCGGAGCGGCCGGCGAGGCCATCGGCGTTGCAGCTCCAGATGGTGAAGCCATTGGGGTCGGAGCGCCTGACGGCGCAGCCGTCGGCGTTGCATTCGGAGATGCTGCCGGCGTAGCCTGAGCAACGACATTGTGTCCGATGTTTCCACGTGTTGCATGGCCCGACGGAGCGGCGACCGCTGTGAGTCCCATGCTCGCAATCGCGAAACCGATCAGGACTCCGGTGCTCAGTCGTTTCAATGTAGCCTCCCTAAACGTTGGTTTTTTACGGAGACCGGCCACCCGTATTGGATAACGTGCAAGAGCGCCTTCGGTCTCCTAGCTGCTAGAACGAACGAGGGTGAGGTCGAGGTTCCCCCTGCCCAACAGCCCTAGGGAATATTCCCAGATGGGGCCTTTTCAACCGAGCGAACCTCGGCAGCAGGCAAGCGCCAAATCCACAGTATGCCGCCCAGCACCTCGATCGCGGCCAGGCCGAACGCGATGTCGGCCGCGCGGGGACTCTGCAGCGCGTGCATGCGCGCGAGCACGGCATTGGCGAGAAGCGGCGCAAGGATCTGCGGAAAGAGCAGCGCGAGGTTCCATATCCCCATCGCCGTTGCCAGCGCAAACCGCGGCAGAAAGCGGCAGCCGAGCGCCCAGTCGCCGCTCAGAAAGACGCCCCACGCGGCGCCCGCGAAGATCGCCGAGCAGAAAATCGGCAGCAGCGAGTGCGAGAGCAAAAAACAGCCGATCGCCGCAACGAACGCGGCGCCGCCGGCGCAAGCGATGCCGCGGCGATCGCCGCGATCCGCCGGGCGGGCCGCAGCCGCCGCGCCGATCGCACCGCTTGCCGTGACCGCCAGGACAATCGCACCGGTAAGCAGCTTCGTGTCGCCGCCGAGCGATCCGCGTACGTAAAAGAACAAGTATCCCAGCAGCGTGTAGAAACCGAGAAACACCAACGCACGCGAGATAAAAAGATCGACGAACGCGCGGCTGATGCGAAGCGGTTCCACCCGCGCGTTTTCCGGTTCCAGGTTCTTCACATGCGCCGCCGTGATCGCGCACGACGCGAGCAACGTGCCCGCAATCGCACCGGCAACGATGCGCGCGTCCGCGACGAGCGCCGCAAGCACGGCCCCGCATGCGTTTCCAAGGCTTTGCAGCGCGGCCATCCACGAGGACGCGGTGCCGACTTGGTTCTCGGGAATGAAATCCGGTATGACTGCCTGATACGGACCGATGGCTACGTTCATCGCAAACTGCAGAATCAGCAGCGACGCAAGCAGCGCTGAGAAATTGGGCGCGGCGTAAAACCAGAAAAGCGCGGGACACGCCAAGAGCGCTCCAGCCGCATAAAATTCGATGCGGCGGCTGCCGTGCAGACGCCGCAAATCCGCCCACCTGCCGACGGCGATTTGCGTGACTGCGGCAATCGCGGCACCGCTCGATGCAAGAATGCCGTACGCGGCGAGCGCGTGCGGGCCCGATATCTCCGTCGCGCGTGCTTGCAGCGATACGCCGAGCAGCGCTCCCCAAACCACTTGAATGCCGAACCAAAACGCGCCGAGCAGCGAGGGTTTAGGACGCAGCGGCGGCATACCGGTACTCTTCGAGCACGTCGACGTCGTAGGCGAGTTCTGCGGGCGCGCCGCGCACCGCGAGCGCCGGAACGCCGAGCAAACGGCGTGCGTGCGATTCCAACTGCGCAACGCCGAGGCGCCGCATCGCAAACTGCAGCAGCAGCAGCGGTCCCGTCAGGCGCGCCATGCGCCACACGCTCTTGCGCGCATCGAAGAATTGCATCGCGAAGCGTTCGATACACTCGTGAGCGCGCGGCGGAATGACAAAGGCGCCCCCGTTGACGACCTTTTCGCCCGCGAGATTCACGCCGAAGGGCGGCGCGCTGGGGAACCGGCGGGCAAAATCGTTCCACTCGGTAAGGGGAAGCGCGAGCGTATCTGCCGGAACGCGTCGTAGAAACGCCTCGAGCGCGGCGGTTGTGAGAAACGGCATGTCGCTGGTGAGGTAGAGCAGCGGCGTCTGCGTGCTCCACGCGTAGAGCGCTCGGCGCAGGTTCTCCGCGCCGTCCGGCGATTCGTCGATGACGCGCTCCACGAGGCCGTCGCATGCGGCGCGCACCTCGCCGCCGCCGACGACCGCGATGCGCTCGACGCCCGCGCCGCGCAGCGCCTCCAGCGTAATTTGGAGAAACGTCCGGCCGCCAAAGGGCGCCAGCGCCTTGACGGGCGTGCCCAGCACCGCTGCGAATTCCGCGTCGACGCGTCCGCCCGCGGTGACGACGGCAGAGAAGCTCACGCCCGCTGCTTTTGCTTTGCCCTTAGATTACCCCGCACGGCGGCCGAAACTAAGAACATGGCCGTGAGTTCCGGCACCGAACACCGCATTGCCTATATCGACGGTCTGCGGGCCGTCGCGGTGCTGCTGGTCGTCTCGCATCACGTTATGCTGCATTCGCCGGCGCTGCACGTACCCGTGCCGTTCTTGAGCGTCGCGCACGCGCTGCTCGAGGGTTCGCACGGCGTCGATCTGTTCTTCGTGCTCTCCGGATTTTGTTTGTCGTATCCGCTCCTCGCGCGCTTGCGCGGCGAGCAAACCGCAACCTTCGACGTCGTGCGCTACTTCGCGAAGCGCATCGTTCGCATCGTACCGCCCTACTATGCGGCCGTCGCGGTCCTTCTGCTGCTGCCCGGCACGCGTCTGGGTGCGAGCGCACTCGACGTCGTCAAGCAACTGCTGTTCTTGGATTGGCACACCTCGTTTTTGAACGGCTCGTTCTGGACGCTATGCGTCGAGTTTCGCTGGTACTTCTTTTTTCCGATCGCGCTGGCGCTCTGGATTCGCCGGCCGCGCGCTTTTTGGGCGATCGCTTCGGGCAGCGTCATTCTCTACG
>DATEHZ010000085.1:0-21681 GCA_035279385.1 Vulcanimicrobiaceae bacterium
CGACGCCTACGCGCGCATTCCCGCGGCGTTGCATGCAACGCCCGATCCGGCGAGCGGACGCAGCCCGGACGATCACCTCGAGGAGCAACTGGCGATTCTCGAGCGTTCGACGGCGCAGCGTCTCATGCGCCTGGCGCAGTACGCACGAACGACGCTCTCGGCCAACGGGCGTTTTTTGATCGATCGCCTCGGTCCGCTCGAATCGCTGCCGGAAGCGCCGCCGCTCGAGGCGCGCAGCACGCCGGTTACCGTACACCGGTTCGTCGAAACGATCACGGGCGGCGCGCGCCGCAATCGCGATTTGGTGAACGCGGTCGCCGCAAAACTTCAACAGGCGTTTCCGCTGCTCACGGAGGTCGATCGCGGCATCTTCGGCGCGGGAGCGGCAAAGAACGTCGCGGTTACGGTTCCGCTCGGCAACGATCGCCTGCGCTACGCGCTCTCACTCGGGCGCGGCGGAGAGGTCGAAACCACGTGCGCGAAGATCGTCCGCGGCGTCACGATTCGCACGCAGCAGGTGCCGTTCGAAGAATGGGCGCGCGCGCTTTATGAAGATTTAAGCGCGTATGCGCGCAGCAGCGTGCAGGCGCAGGAGATGCTGCAACAACTCGTACGCTGATACGGAAAGACGAGGCTTCCATGAGTTTCTTCGGATTTGGTTCCGGACCGCGCCCACCGCAAGCACCGCCCGGCGCACCCGGTATGCCGCCCGCAACGACGCAGGGCGGCGTACCGCAGGACGCCATCGCGCGCTTGCGGCGCATGTCCGGCGAAGGCGGCAAACCGCTCTTCACGAGCGATCTTTCGGTCAGTGAATTCGTCCTGCTCGAACAGCTCGGCGTCAAACCGCTGGGAATGGTGCTGGGCAGTTCCATTTATCACGTGGGCATTCAGTACGGCAACTGGTATCAGAATCAGGAGCTGGAGTATCTCAGCCAAGCGATGTACCACGCGAGGGAGCTCGCGATGTCGCGCATGGAGGAAGAAGCAGCGGTCCTGGGGGCCGACGGCATCGTCGGCGTGCGGCTCAACGTCAACGCCTATTCATGGGCCGAAGCCGCACTTGAATTCACCGCAATCGGCACCGCGATCAAAGCGCGCGAAGGAGAGAAATATCACACGCTGCACGGTCGCCCGTTCACCAGCGATCTGAGCGCGCAAGATTTCTTCAAGCTCTTTCAATCCGGATACGTGCCGGCGGAGCTCGTGCTCGGCAACTGCGTGTATCACGTGGCGCATCAGGGCTTCCTACAGCAATTGCGCACGATCGGCATGAACGTCGAACTGACGAATTACACCGAAGCGATCTACGACGCCCGGGAACTGGCAATGAGCCGCATGCAGGCCGAAGCCGAAGCGCACGGCGCCGAAGGCATCATCGGCATGCGCATCACCGAGCAGAGTTGGATCTGGCAGCCGCACGTCATCGAATTCATGGCCATCGGCACGTCGATCGTGCGGCGTCCGGGCTACACGGGCGACGGCGGGCTGCCCGACGCGCCGCGCTTCACGGTTTCGCTGGACGACTGACGCGCTAAAAGCGAGCGGCGCTCACCGGCGGCGTGCGGCGATCGCGTACTCCACGTACGGATCTGCTCGCGCGGTGCGCGTATCGCGTTTGGCGAATGCGAGCTCGAGCGCCGCGAAGGCGCCGAACGACCACTGTGGGATGCCGCCGTGCGCGGTGATCCAGTTCGTGAAAATCGAGCGGCCGGATCGGATCGCGTAGGCGCGCACCGGCTCGAAGCCCGCGTTCGCGAGCGCGCAGAAATACCGGCGCAGCGTCAGATCGCGGGCGGGAGCGATTTGCTCGAAGAGCAGCAGCGTTCCGCCGCGCCGCATCACGCGCGCGATCGCGAAGAGGGAACGATCGAACAGGCGCGCGGACGTGACGCAGAGCACGCTCGAGCAGAGAACGAAATCGAAAAACCCGGCTTCGAACGCCAGATCGCTGCCGTCCCAGCAATCGATGCGAACCGCGAAACGGCCTGCATAGCCGCACGCGGCTCGAGCCATGGCCGGCTCGCGATCGACCGCGTAGGTGTGCGCGCTGTGAGCGTGCAGCGTTTCCAGCATCCGGCCCGTCCCGCAGCCGAAGTCCAGCGCGCGCTCGACGGGCGAAATGCGCTCGAGTTCGCGCCGCAACACCATCGTATGGAGCTGGTGCATGTACGCGTTCCGCCGGCCTGTTGCGTCGGCTGCGTCGATGACGCCGCGCAGCGGACCCATGCGGCTGCGATCGACCCATGAAATACCACCGGCCCCGGCTTCACCATTCCAGAGCGCGTCCTCGGCCCGCTGCATGCCGGTATTGTGCGGCCGGCCTATGAACGAATTCTGAAAGGTTGCTTAGTAGATCGGCGAGCCCGGTGCGCCCGGCGCGACGCTGCCGTCGTCCGGCGCGAAGATCAGGCGCAGCGGATAACTCGAGCCGCTGTCCGGAATCGTTTCGATCGTCACGCGCACGAAGCCGCGAGCCGGGACGACGTATTGGCGCACCTTGTAGCGCGAAAACGGCGGCACTTGGTGCGATTGGATCAGCACGCCGTCGATGAGATACGTGCCGGTCGCGCGCCCGCCGCGCGGATTCTCGTAAATGGCAATCGGCTGCGGGCGGTTCGTCGGGTTCTGCACTTTGATGACGAAGGATTGCAGCACGCCGTAGTCGCCCGCGAGCGCCTGACCCTGCATGAGATTGGGCAGCGGAATGTGCCCGAGCTGCAATTCGAGATACTGATCCGTCGTATTCCACAGCGTGCTGTAGTGGAATTCGGGAATCTTGTATTCTCCGCGCGCGTGCGGATGATCGCCCTCGAGCAGTTCGGTGCTCGAGAGCGCTTCGTCGGGCGAACTCGACGCGTTCTGCGCGAAGAGCGTGAGATGCACCGTGCTCCCGCTGAGTACGCGCAGCTGCAGCAGATTGCAGACCACGTTCTTCGCCGGCAGCGGCTGCTCGACCAGATTGAGCGTGCCGTTGCCCGGAATGACGATGACCTGCCCTTCATTCTGCACGAGCCGCTTGAGAAACGTGTACGTGGCCGTGTGTCCGGCGAGCATCTCGTTCGGATCGGGCCCGCCCGCACCGGTGATGAATTGCACGACCGCCGGTTCCGACGAACGATTCTGCGCGCGCAGTACGATGCGGCGATCGGGTTCGCCGGGCGGATTGTAATGGAAATACAGAAAGCGCGTCGGTGCCGTACGCTTGAGATCGCTTGCGAAGAGCACGCCGTTCTCGGTGAGCTTTTCCGGGTAATCGCTGACGGTGAGCGAATCCGGCGTGATCTTCGGGGCAGCCATGTTCTCGACGCGCACGTGCGTGACGCCGTCCACGCTGAAATACTGTTCGCCCTGAATGAGAACCGGAACGTCGAGCGTGGCGATGTCGTCTTGGGCCAGCGGCGCCGAGAACCGGACTTGATCGGCGGTAGCCACGATCTGCGCGCCCGATCGCGCCTGCGCGAGACTCACCGCTGCGGCAACGGCGCGCTCTTTCACGAACTGCGGGCTCGCCGGATCGCCGGTGATGCGGATCGACGCCGTATCGGCGATCGTTCCGGCGTTGTACGCGACTCGCACCGGCACGACGATCGCGGGCATGTTGCGCTGGTCGGTGACGCCGATCGCCGTCGCGCCCGGCGCCTTGCCGGTAAGCGTAATGGTTTGCGCCGTCTGATCGACGGCGGCATCGACGATTGCGGGATTGACGACGTTCACGCTGAGCTGACCGTAGACCGACGAGACGTGCAGCACTTGTGAGGCGCCGACCGGCACCATGGCGGCAGCGGGCTGTACGACGATGGGAGCGGGCGTCGGTGTCGCCGTCGGCGTGGGCGAAGGCGAGGGCGCCGGTGTGAACGGCATGCCCGGAATCGGCGTCGCGGCCGGAGCGCCCGGCGGCGGGGAGGGCGAGGGCGAGGACGTTACGGGCGGATTGGTAGCCGGGGGCGCGGGCGGATTGACTTGGGGGCGCGCGGCGGCCGCGGACGCGATGACGCATCCGGCAAGAATTACTGCGCCGAAGAGCGGTGCCCGGGGCTTCACGCCTTAGGCGATCTTTGCTTCGTTCCGGCTGACTGCTGAGGCAAGCAGCGTTTTATAGCCGACACTCGGGAATAGCACGGTAACCAAATCTTTTTCGGCCCGCTCCACCGTGCCCTGTCCGAACTTGGGATGGAAGACGATATCGGCGATGCGGTAGCCGGAGAGCGCCTGCGCCGCTTCGCCGCGCACGAGTGTACGGGCAGGCTTCTTCGCGGCGCGCAAACAGTTGTCGCATGCGCCGCAGTTCACGTTCTCGTAATCCTCGCCGAAGTAGTTCAGGATGAACTTGCGCCGGCACGAGGTCGTCTCGGCATACTGCAGCATCATCGCCAGCTTGCTCTGGTCGTACGATTTTTTGGTTTCGTAGCTCGCCAGGTTCAGCACGAGATCGCGATTTTTGCGCGCCGCTTCGGTGAGCGCGTACTTCGAGCGGCTGATCGTTTCGATGAAGCCGCCCTTTTTGAGCAGCGCGAGGATCACTTTGAGTTTGGTGAGCGGCAGCTGCAGAATCTTGCGCAGATCGGTCATCGAAACGCCGTCTTCCTGCGTACCGAAAATCTCGAGCGTGCCGAAGACTTTCTGCACCTCCTCGATGTCCGGATATTTGCCGGTGAGAAAGTAGTTCTGCACGCGCGTGTCGCTCATGCGGTAGATGAGCACGCACTGCGAGGGTAACCCGTCGCGGCCCGCACGCCCCGCCTCTTGCGTGTACGCTTCGACCGAGCCCGGCAAATCGTAGTGCACGACGAAACGGATATTCGGCTTGTCGATGCCCAGTCCGAACGCGTTCGTCGCGACGACCGCGCGAATGTGCTCGTCCATGAAGAGCTCGTGCACCGCCGTGCGATCCTGCTTCTGCAACTTGGAGTGATACACGGCGGCCGGGATGTCGAGCGACTCCTGCAGATACTTCTGTACCTCGAGCGCGTTTTTGATCGTCGCCGTGTAGATGATGCCCGTGCCTGCGAGTTCGTTTGCGAACAGGCTCCGAAGAATCTTGAGCTTGTCCGCCTCTTTTTCGGCGCGGCGCACGTCGTAAACCAGATTGGGACGATCGAAGCCTTTGACGATTGGCTTCACGTGCGGGATGCCGAGTTGGTGCAGAATGTCCTCGCGAACGGCCGGCGTCGCGGTGGCGGTGAGCGCGAGCACCGTCGGATGCTGCAGGCGTTCGATGACGTGCCCGAGCGCCAGGTACGCCGGACGGAAATCGTGCCCCCACTGACTGATGCAGTGCGCTTCGTCCACGACGAAGAGCGGCACGTCTATAGACTGCAGCAACTGCATGAACGAGTCGTCTTCCAATTTTTCGGGCGTGACGAAGACGATCTTGATGCGCCGGCTGCGAATGCGCTCGAGCGCCGCGAGTTCCTGATCTTCCGAGAGCGTCGAATTGAGCGCCACGACGTCGGTCACGCCCAGTTCGCGCAGCATGTCGATCTGGTCTTTCATGAGCGCGATGAGCGGGCTAACCACCACCGTCGTGCCCTCGAGCAGCAGCGCCGAGAGTTGGTACGTTAAACTTTTACCGGCGCCGGTAGCAAGAATCGCGAGCGTGTCGGATCCCGTCACGACGCGCGTTACCACTTCTTCCTGACCCGGTTGAAATGACTCGAAACCGAACTTCTCACGAAGCGCAGCCCGCAGATCCACGACTCTACCTCGTTCCGATGTGCCCTAGGCACGCATGCCTGCCTCTTTAGTAAACCAAACTAAAGAAGCGTCGCAGTTCAGTATACCCGGCGGCAGGCGCTGCGAAACACTGAAAAGTACTACCCAAGGTGTCCCTCTATCGTACCTGGCGCCCAAAGAGCTTCGCCGATCTGGTCGGCCAAGACGCCGTCGTCCGCACCCTTTCCAGCGCGCTGGAGAGCGGCAAACTCGCCCATGCGTACCTGTTCTCCGGACCGCGCGGCTCGGGCAAGACGTCCGCCGCAAAGATTTTGGCCCGCTGCATCAATTGCGTGAACGGCCCGACCGCGACGCCCGACAATACGTGCGAGAACTGCCGGGCGATTCTCGCCGGCACCGCGCTCGACGTGCTCGAGATCGACGCGGCGAGCAATCGCGGCATCGATGAGATTCGCGCGCTGCGCGACGCGGTAAAATTCGCGCCCTCGGTGATGCGCATGAAAGTGTACATCATCGACGAGGCGCACATGCTCACCAAAGAAGGCGCCAACGCATTCCTCAAAACGCTCGAGGAGCCGCCGCCGCACGCCGTGTTCGTTCTCGCAACGACCGAACCGGAAAAACTCCCCGTCACGATTCTTTCGCGCTGCCAGCGTTATGCGTTCCGGCGCATTGCCATTCCGGTGATGATCGAGCGCATGCGCGAGATCGCGTCGGCCGAAGGGATCGCGATCGACGAAGCGGCGCTCTCCGCCATCGCGTATCGCGCGGACGGCGGGTTGCGCGACGCGCTCACGATGCTCGAACAAGCGGCGGCATTCGCGGAGGGGGCGATCGGGACGCAGACAATCGATCTCGCGTTCGGCGCAACGGGCCGCAAGTACGCCGCCGCGCTGCTCGACCAGCTCATCGCGAAAGACGCGCCGGGCGTGCTGCAGACGATCGACCAGGCGAGCGACGCCGGCACCGACATGCAGGTACTGCTGCGCAGTCTGATCGGCGAGTTCCGCAATCTGCTCGTGGGACGCATCGATCCGCAGCTGCTCTCCCGCGATCTCGCGCCCGAAGACGCGCAGCGCGCCGCCGATCGGGGCAAACAGCTCACGCAAGTACAGATCGTCCGCGCGCTGCGCCTGCTCAGCGAAGCGCTCTCGACGGCGCGTTCGTCCGGCAATCCCCGGCTGGAACTCGAGACCGCGCTGCTGCGCTACGCGCTCGCCGCGGAAGATCCGACGCTCGATGCGATCAGCGCGCGGCTCAGTGCATTGGAAGAAGGCAAAGCCGCGACGAGCTCTGCGATGGTTCGACAAGCTCACCATGACGAGTCCCCTGCGCCGCGCGAGGAGTCGGCTGCGCCGCGTGAGGAGTCGGCGGCGTTGGGTGACGAGTCGGGTGCGGCGGGCGTACCGTCTGCTCCGTCTCCTCGTCATGCTGAGCCCGTGGAAGCGCGGCCGAGCGACGTCGAGGCCAAAACCGCGGGGCCGGTCACCATACAGCGAGTGCGTGCGGCGTGGGAATCGATTGTGATGAAGGTCGAGAGCGAGAAGCAATCGCTGCGCGGCGAACTGCGGCGCGCGATGCCCGACTCCGTAGACGGCAGCGCGCTCGTGGTAAAAGTGCCCAACGCGATTTCGGCAGAAGTGCTCAAAGACAACGGGAAGCTCATCCAAAGCGCGATTCAAGAAGCGCTCGGCGTCGCGATGCAGGTGAAGTTTCAAACGGGCGGCGCCGCATCGGCGCGCGCGAGGGGCGGGGGCGCGGCGCGAACCGCCGCGAGCGTTCAGGCCGGCGAACCGCAGTCGGGCGCAATTGCGGAAGATCCAGACGAACTGTTTTCCTATTTGAACGAACGGATACGATAATCATGAACCAAGCGCAATTGATGGCGCAGATGAAAAAGATGCAGCAAGAGATGACCAAGGCGCAGGAAGAGCTTGCGAGCACCGTGGTCACGGGCGTTGCCGCCGGCGAGAACGTCAAGGTCGAGATGACCTGCGATCATCAGGTGAAAGCGGTGAAGCTTTCCAAAGACGCCGTCGATCCGGATGACGTCGAGACGCTGGAAGATCTGCTCACCGTGGCGATCAACGATGCGCTGCGTAAAGTCGACGAGACCACCCAGTCGCGCATGGGCCGGCTCACGGGCGGCATGCGCATTCCCGGCCTCATGTGAGCGCCTGATTGAAAACGGGCTCCATCGCTGGTCCGGTTCAAGCCCTGATCAACGAATTCAGCAAACTGCCGACCGTGGGGCCGAAGACGGCCGCGCGGCTCGTGTTCTATCTGCTCAATCGCCCGCGCCATGAAGCGCAGGCGCTCGCGGAAGCGATTCTCGCCGTCAAAGATCGCGTGCGCCTGTGCTCGATCTGCTTTTCGATCACCGAAGAAGATCCGTGCGACATCTGCCGCGACGAGCGCCGCGACGGCAAAACGATCTGCGTCGTCGCGGAAGCGAAGGACATCTTCGCGCTCGAACGCACGTCGGCATATAAAGGCCGTTACCACGTGCTCGGCGGGCTCATCTCGCCGATGGACGGCATCGGCCCCGCGCAGCTGCGCGTAAAAGAATTGGTCGATCGCATCGGCACCGAGCGCCCGGAAGAAATCATCATTGCGACTAACCCGAATGCCGAAGGCGAAGCGACGGCGCTGTATCTTTCGCGTTTGCTCACGCCGCTCGGCGTGACGGTGACGCGCCTTGCCTACGGACTGCCCATCGGCGGCGATCTCGATTATGCGGATGAGGTCACGCTCGCAAAAGCGATCGAAGGCCGCCGCACGCTGTAGGACCGCGCGTGCCGAGCGAGTGCCGCCGTTGTGCGTGCTGCGCCTGCCATACGGTGGAATCTGCAAACCCGGGCGCCCCGTGCCCGCTGTGCCTGTGGAGCGCGCAGAACGACGAGTATTCGCTGCACGAGGCGCGTGCGAACGTCGCGGAATACGGAGTGATCTATCGCCCGGCGGATCGGCGCTTCGCCGTCGTGCGCCACCCTATTTTGGGGCCGAACGGCGAATACGCGATCGATCGCGTCGCATTGCGCGCACGCGCGTACCTCGAATTTCGCGCGTTCGGATCGGGCAAACCGGATTACGCCGAAATCCCGCCGCGCCTTTGCCTACTGCTGCAGACCATAAGCACGGCCGATAGGCTCTACACCCGGTAAGCGACGACGATTGCGCCCGCTGCTGCGTTAGGGAACAACAGAGAAACACGTCTTTTATGGGGTAGCAAGCAATGGCAAGTAAGTATTCAATCCCTCTCATCGGCTCGCTGGTCATCGCGGCGTGCGCGGCGTTCGGAGCGACGGCTTCGGCGGCGACGTTCTGCCCAACCAGCGAGAGCTTTTTCGGAACGATTCAGCGCGTCAACGGCTCGATGCTGACGGTGCAAACGCCGAGCGGTCACTGGGCCGACATTCGCGTCGAGAGCGGAGCGCGCGTCAATGCGAACGGCATGTCGCTGCGGCCGGGCACGTTCGTCGGCGCCTTCGGGTGCGTTACGCCGAACGGTGTATTCAACGCGAACGAAGTAACGCTCAGCGCGAATCGCGCCGCCTACAACGAACAGCTCAGCGGTGTGGTGCAGCGCATCCAGACCGGAAAACTGATCGTGCGTGAAACCAGCGGCAGCTTCGGCGCCTGGTTCGTTCCCGATACCGACGAATTCCACGTCGGGCAGACCGTAACCGCGAACGGCATGCGCTCGTCCAACGGCTCGTTCTATCCGCAGACGATCAACGGCCGCATGGTCGCGTTCGACACGGATGTGACGACGGAGCCGAGCAGCTCTGCACGCAACACGGTTACGCTGAGCGGCACGGTCCAGCGCGTCGGCGGAAACACGCTGCTGGTCTGGGAGCCGGCCTCACGTCATAGCGCGACGTGGGTGGTCTCGAACGCGGGCAGCCGCTTCCGCGTGGGCGAGCGCGTCTCGGCCACCGGACACGAAGACCGTTTCGGCCGCTTCTACGTGCAGCAGATCACGATTCTCTAACGCCTCCAGCCGCACAAAAAGGGGCACGCGCGCGAGCGTGCCCCTTTGCGTGTTGCGCCACTTTGTGCTACAAAGTAGAGCATGACCGATCTGGAGCGCGCCCTGGCCGATATCGCCGAGGTGCGCGAGCGCCTCGGGCACGTGCAGCGCTTTCGGGGATACTCTGCGCTTGCCGCGGCGGTTTCCGGGCTCTTCGCCATCGTGGCCGGCGGGCTGCAGCTGCTGCTGGTTCCGCACGTGCAAAGCGCGCACCAGGGACATTTGTATTTTGCGCTCTGGTTCGTCTGCTGCGCCGCGTCGGTGCTGGTCAATTACGGCGCGATCGCCCATTGGTACGTGAACGACGCCACCGCGCGCGATCGCTGGCAGACCGCGACCGTCGGCCTCTCGATGCTGCCGGCACTGGTTTTGGGATCCGTGCTTTCGTTCGCACTGCTGCGCGCCGATCTGTTCGTATTCTTGCCGGGCGTATGGTACGGATGTTACGGCGTCGGCTTGTTCGCATCGCGCACGATGGTGCCCCGTGCCGTCGTGCCGATCGCCGCCGCGTTCATGATCGCCGGAATGTGCTTGCTGTTCGTGCCGGCCGCGTATGCGCTGCAGTGGTGGGTGCTGCCGCTGGGATTCGGCGCAGGCCAGCTCGCAATCGGGTTCATCATCATGCGGGAGCGTGCGGCATGAGCGACGCGCCATACGCGCTCGACGCGCTCGATCGCGTCTTTCACGAACGCGGGCGTTTGGGAATCTGCAGCGCGCTGGTTGCAAACGCCGACGGCCTCTCGTTCACGCAGTTGCAGGAAGCGTGCAGCCTGACCGACGGCAATTTGAACCGGCATCTGCACGCGCTTGCGGAGTTCGGCATCGTCGAGATGCGCCGCATCACCGGCAAAGGGCGTCCGCAGACGCTGGTGCGCATCACCCGCGAAGGGCGCGAACGGTTCCTGGATTACATCGACGCGCTCGAAGCGGTCGTTCGCGAAGTTCAGCGTTCCCGCAAACGCAAGACATCGCCCACGCGAACCGTGCCCGCCAACTCGACCTCGCAGTAAACGCCCATCACGTTCGCGCGCTTTTGTGCGACGTAGAGCAGCACGTCGTCATCGCGCTCGCCCGTCTCGATGTCGTAGGTCGTCGTCACGCAGCGTTTGATCGTGTCGCGCACGCGCAGAACGGCGCCGCCGATCTCGATGACGCGATCCAGCAAATCCGGTTCCTGCAGCGTAAAACCGGCGGCCGCGCGCGCGTAGAAATTCGGGCGCCAGCGGCGCGGGTCGAGCGGCGTCTCGAGCGAGCGTTCGACTTCGGCGATCCAGCAATCGAAGATCAGCGAGATCGGCGCATCGTCGAAATAGTGCCGCTGCTCTTCGCGCAGTTCCAACTCCACGCCGCTGCGCGAAGCGATCGCCATTGCCGGCCCCGCCTCGTGCACCGTGTGCAGCAGGTTGTGCTCTTTACCGCGGAACGTCTTTCCGGTTCGCGCGTGGCCGCTTCGTACGAACAGCGCGCCGGCCCGGTCGCCCGGGATCCCGTCCGCCTGAACGGCCGTGCGCTCGAGCGGCTCTGCCGCCAGACTCTTGACCGGATATCGCCAAATCGACGCGAGCTCGCCCAGATCGTGCATGAGCGTGAAGTACCATAGGATACCGCACAAATCCTCAAGAAGCCGCGATAATGAATCCTGCGGGTGAACCGGTGCTGCTGCGCCCCTTATCGCTCGGCGAACTTTTCGATCGCGCGCTCACCCTGTACGTTCGCAACATCGCACCCTTTACGCTCATCGCGCTCGTGCTCGTCGTACCGCTGGCAATCGCGCAGTACTTTGCCGGCTTGCACGAGAGCAGCTCGTTCGCGCAGATGATCGCGCAGATTCAACATCCGGGCAGCGTGCCCGCGCAAGCGGTGAGCCCGGCGCAGAATGCGTGGACCGTCGTCATGGTGGCGCTCGCCGTCGTCCTCAATGCGTTTTCGGTTGCAGCGATTGCGGTTGCCGTGGCCGGGCTGTATCGCGGGGAACCCGTGGATTGGCGCGTTGCGTACGCCAAGGCACTGCGGCGCGCGCAAGCGATCGTTGCGACGCTGTTTGCCGAAATCGGGCTGTTCGTCGCGGCATTCTTCGTGGGCGCCATTGCGCTCACGCTCGCGTTCGTCGTGGCGTTCCTGCTGGTTCGCACCTCGCCGCCGCTCGGCGTCATCGCATTCGCCGCGGCGATCGCCGTCGCGGTCGCGTGGTTCATCGCGATCGTCCTGTGCTACTTGGTCTTCGGTTTCGCGCTGTGCGCGCTCGCCATTGAAGAGCGCGGCGCGGGCTACGCTATCGGCAGTGGCTTTTCTCGCGTCTTCAACCGCAGCGAGCTGCTTCGCGCGGTGCTGGTGTGTTTGGCGCTCGTCGTCATCTACGCCGGGTTTTCGGTTATCTCGCTCGCGGTCGCCGGAACGCTCGAAACGATGAACCTGCACATCGTGGACGTGATCGTCAGTTCGCTGCTCTCTCTGGTTTCCACCGCGCTGCTGGGCGTGCTGCTGGTCGTGTATTATTTCGACGTGCGCGTGCGCCGCGAAGGTTTGGACATGCAGGCGCAAATCGAGAGCCTGCACCCCGCCGCCTCGGCGCCGTGAGCGCGCTCGGGCGGTTCGGCCTGCAGCCGGCGGCGCAGGATCCGCAAGCGCTCGCGCGCGAGATCCTCGCGCAGCCGCGCTTTCGCCTAGACGTGCGGGGCGCGCCCGCTCACACGTGGTGGGACGCGCTGCGGGATTGGCTCGGCGCCCGCTGGGATCGGTTGATCGATGCGTTCGCGCACCACGTGCGCATCGGCGGCACGGCGGGCGTCGCGATCGGCGATCTGCTGCTCGTGCTCGCCATCGGCGGCGCGATCGTCGTCCTCGTGCGGCTCTTGCGCACCATCGCTCGCGAAGCATCTTCGAGCGGCGCCGGCTTTTCGATCCCGTTGCCGGCCGGTGCCGATCCCGCGCTGCTGCACGAAGAGGCGCGGCAGTCGGCGCAGCGCGGCGCGTACGCGCTCGCATTGGCCTTGCTCTTTCGCGCCGTACTCGCGGCGCTCGACGCGCGCGGGCTTCTGCGCGACGATCCGGCGCGTACGGTGAATGAATGCCGGCGCGACGTTCGCACGCGCGCAGCCGCGTTGAGCGGCGCGTTCGACTGCATCGCGCGCGGTTTTACCGCGGCCGTGTATGCGGAGGATCGCGTTACGCCGCAGCAGTGGAACGACGCGGAGCGCGCCTACCGCGAGATTTTGGCGGCGCGAAGCGATGCCGCGTAGGCGCGCCGCCGACCTCGCCGCCGTCGCGATCGCGCTGGCCGCCGTTGCGATACTCGGCGTTTTGCGCGCATCGCAGCACGCCGTGCAGCAAAGCGAGCCGTCCACCTACGATACCGGCGTCAACGGCTACGCCGCGCTCTACGACGTGCTCGCACGTGAGGGCGCGCGCGTCGAGCGCTTCGAGCTGCCGATTGGCGAACTCACGCGCGGCACGGGTACGCTGGTGCTTGCGGGCAAAGGCGCACTCTCCGCGGCCGCACCTTCATCGAGCGCGCTCGCGTATCTCGATCGCTGGGTTCGCGCCGGCGGACGGCTCGTCGTGCTCGATGAATCGCCGGGGCGCGACGCGCGCCGGACGCTCTCCCTGCCCGCGACGCGGCGGCTTGCGGCACGGCAAACGCTTGCCGAAGCGGGCTGCGCGTTCGCGCCTGCGCTGCGCGGCGCTCGCGTCGCCGGATCGTTCGAAGCGGGCTACGCACCGGAATGTTCGGTGAGGCACGCCACGGTGATCTCCGCCGGATCCCTCGCAGCCGGCATCGCCTACCCCCACGGCCGCGGTATCGTCGTCGCCGTGACGACGCCGGCGATCTTCGACAATCTGCACGTCTCCCAGGCGGCGAACGCGAAGGCGGCATACGCGATCCTGGGCCGGGGCGCGATCGCATTCGACGAACGCGTGCACGGCTACGCGGCCGGCCGCACGTTCTGGGAGGTGCTGCCGCGGCCGGTGCGCATCGCGATCGCGGTCGCACTCGCAGCCGTTCTCCTGGCCGTTATCGGTGCCAATCTGCCTTTTGCGCCGCCCTATTCCGCCCAGGGATCGGGCGAGCGCGATTCGAGCGCGTACATCGCCTCGCTTGCGCGCATGCTCGAGCGCGGCCGTGCCGCACCCGAAGCCATCGCGCGCATCGCTGCGCGCTGCGAGCGCGTACTCGCGAACAAAGCCGGAGATGAACGCGCGCGGATGCTGCTGCGCGAACTGCGAACTCTGCAGGCCACGCCGCGTCCCGGTCCGCAGGACGTTCTGCATGCCGGACGCATTTACGCACGCGTGCGAAAGGACTACGGATGCTAACAACGAGCGCGCACGAACTCGCGGCGCGCATTACCGCGGGTATGCAGCAGATTGTGGTCGATGCCGATCGAACGGCCTTTGCGCTGCTCGTCGCTCTTTTTGCGCGCGGGCACGCACTCATCGAAGGCGTTCCGGGCACGGGAAAAACGCTCGCGGTGCGCGCGCTCGCATCGCTCGCCGGCGCGCAGTACCGGCGCATTCAATTCACGCCGGACCTGCTGCCGGCCGACGTTGTCGGCACGACCGTGTTCAATCCGCAAACCGCGCAGTTCAGCACGCGGCCGGGTCCGATCTTCACGAGCGTGCTGCTGGCCGACGAAATCAACCGGACGCCGCCCAAAACGCAATCCGCGCTGCTCGAGGCGATGGAAGAGGCGCGCGTAACCATCGACGGCACGCCGCTTGCGCTGCCGCAGCCGTTTTTCGTATGCGCAACGCAAAACCCGATCGAGTACGAGGGCACGTATCCGCTGCCCGAAGCGCAGCTCGACCGGTTTCTCGTCAAGATCGAAGCCGGCTATCCGCACGAGGATCAGGAACTGCAGCTGCTCGCGCGCGTCGCGGCCGGATTCGATGCGCGCAGCATCGAGCCCGAGAAGACGGCAGCACTCGCGCAGCCTGCGGAGATCGTGCACGCCCAAGAAGAGGTGCGCGCGGTGCACGTTTCGGGCGGCGTGCAGCGGTACGTCTACGCCATCGTCGCGGCTACGCGTTCGCACCGCAATCTCGCGCTCGGCGCAAGTCCGCGCGCCGGCGTTTCGCTGCTGCTGGCCTCGCAGGCAGCCGCCGCAATCGACGGGCGCACGTTCGCAACGCCGGACGACGTAAAAACCGTTGCGCCGTTCGTTCTGCCGCATCGCCTGATCGTGCAGCCCCACGCGGAGATCGACGGCGTGCGTGCGGGCGGCGTGCTGGACGAAATTCTGCAATCCGTGCCGGTGCCTCGTGAAACGCCGGCGTGAGCGCTTTTGGATCGCGCTCTGGATCGCGCCGCGCGGGTACGGCGTTCTCGCGCTCGTCGCACTGCTCTTCGGCCTCGCGGGTAGTTTTGCACCGCTGCTGTGGCTCGCCGTTGCCAGCAGCGCGCTCGCGCTTGCCGCATTTATAACCGACGCCGCACTAGGGCCGCGCCGCAACCTTTTCGAGGTGGAACGCCTGGCGCCGCAGCCGTTTTCGCTGCGCCGCGCGGGATCGCTGAGCTATCGCGTTCGCAATGCCTCGAGCTACGGCGTCCGCGCCGGCATTCTGGAGGCGCCTTCGCCGCTGCTGCACTACGATGCCGATGAAGTCACCGCGCCGATCGCGCCGCGCAGCCAAGCCTGCGTCGTGCGTGCGGTCACGCCGGTGGCGCGCGGAACCGCGCAGCTGAACGCGCTGTACTGCTGGTACGAAAACGGCCTGGGCTTACTGCGCCGGCGCTTGCGAATAACGCAAGAGCACTCGCTGCGCGTCTATCCGGATCTGTCGGCGGTCGAGCGCTACGGAAACCTGCACATGCGCAACCGGCTCATCGAATCGGGCTTGCGGCGTATGAAGCTGCGCGGCACCGGAACGGAGCTCGAAAGCATGAGAGAATGGGCGCCCGGCGATGCGTTTCGCGCGATTAACTGGAAGGCGACGGCCCGGCGCGGCCGCGTGATGGTCGCACAGTACGAAGTCGAGCGCACGCAAAACGTCATGATCGTGCTCGATGCGGGGCGGCTCATGACCGCGCGAGTCGACGAGCAGCGCAAACTCGATTACGCGGTCACCGCAGCGCTTTCGGTTGCGAGCGTCGCGGCGCTGGCGAACGACAAGGTCGGCCTTGTTGCGTTCGCCGCGCAGATTCTGCGCGCTGCGGCGCCGCGCCCGAGCGGCCGCGCGAACAGCCGCATTGCCGGCCTGCTGCACGATCTCGAGCCGCGCTTCGAAGAGGCCGATTATGAGAGCGCGTTCGCCTACGTGCGCGCGCACGTGCGCAAGCGCAGTCTCATCGTCTTTTTCACCGACATGGTCGATCCCGTAGCGCAGAGTTCGGTGCTCGCGCAGATCGGCACGCTCGCGCGCCGGCATCTGGTCGTGTGCGCCTTCATGAACGACGCCGCCATCGAGCGGCGTTTGGAGACGCCTGCGGAGCGTCCGGACGATGCGTACGCGACCGCGGTCGCGCTCGAACTGCAGGACGAACGCAAGACCGCAGCGGCCGTACTTTCGCGCATGGGCGTGCAGGTGATCGACGTGCCGGCTCGCACGCTCACCACCTCGCTCATCGATCGGTATCTGCAGATCAAAGCGCGCGGTCTGCTCTAGCGCTAGACCTCTTCCTCATCTTCCTCTTCCTCTTCTTCGTACTCGCCTTCGGCATAAGATTCGCGTTCGAGCATGCTGATCGCGATGCTCAGTTGTGCGAGTGCGGTCGCTTTCTCGGGATCGACGGCGCCGGTGCCCAAATTGCCGCGCAGCTTGACGTACGCGGACGTGAGATCGGCAAGACGATCTTCCTGCGTGAGTTCGATGTCCTCATTCATGCCGCCGCTTATACCCGCGGCCGCAGAAACCAAAATAGGCGACGAGCGCGATCGCGGTGGCGATGCCGACGCTTGCTCGAACCTCCGCCGGGAAACGCAGCGGCGAGAAGAATCCTTCGATGATTCCCGCGGCGCAGAGCATCGCGGTCACGCCCGCGATGAGCACCCCCGCGCGCCGGCTGTTCTGCGCGATTGCATCCCGGCGCCGCAGACGCCCCGGCAGCAGCACGCCGGCCGCGATCAGCAGTCCCGCGCCGCCCGCAATTTGGATCGCGGTCAATTCGATGAAACCGTGCGGGGCGACCGTCGCCCAGAAATCCGGACCGAATCCCGCATGCGCGAAGAGCGCGCCGAGCGCACCCACCATGAGTCCGTTGAACACGATGAGATAGATCGTGCCGACGCCTACGGTGACGATGCCGGCCGCGAACGTCAGGAACGCGACGCGAATGTTATTGGTAATGATGAGCGAGGACATCATCGCCGATGCGTTCGGCGTGAATGCGAAATTCGAGTCGTGCAGACTCTTCGTAACGTGCGCCGGAACGACCGCTTCCGGCAGCAGCGCGTACGCGCTGGCCGGATCGCGCGCGACGATGCCGTACGCGACCGCCGCCCAGAGAACCGTGAGCGCGATGCACAGACCGATGTATGCGAACGATCGGCGAAATTCGCCGGGAAAACTTTCGACGAAAAAGCGCACGACGCGCGCGCGCCCGCTCTCGACCGTCGAACCGTACACCTGCGCGTGCGCGCGAGCGGTCAAGCGGTTGAGATAGTGCACGATCTGCGGATCGAATCCGTGACCCTGCGCGTATGCCAGATCGGAGGTCGTCCAGCGATACAGACGGCCGAGTTCGAAGAGCTCCTGCGCTTGCAGTGCGCGCAGACCGCGCCGCCCGGTCCCGGCGAGCAGCGCCTCCAGGCGTTCCCAGGCGGCCGCGCGTTTACGGACGAAGGTTCGCTCATCCATGGACCGCTCTATTAGCGTTCGTACGCCCGAAAGCATCGCGTTTTCCTACGAACTGGCCGGATTGGGCAGCCGGTTCTTGGCGCTCGCGGTCGACATGGCGCTGCAGTTTTTGCTGTTGGCCGCGGTCTTGTACGGTATAACGCTCGCGGCATCGCACGCTCCGCGCGCGCACGCGCGCCTATCGGTGAGCAGCGCGGAATCGTTCGGCGTCGCGATCGTCGTCGGGATTATCTTCGTCGTGTTCTTCGGCTACTTCATCGCGTTCGAAGCGTTCGGCAACGGGCAGACGCCCGGCAAAAAGCTGCTCGGCATTCGCGTGGTGCGCGACGGCGGTTATCCGCTCGATCCGACGGGATCGCTCATCCGCAACTTGATTCGCATCGGCGAACTCGCGCTCGGATTTTACGCGGTGAGCGCGATCGTCTCGCTGCTCTCGCCGGAGAACAAGCGGCTCGGCGACATGGCGGCGGGAACGATCGTCGTGCGCGACGCGCGCGTGCAAAATTTGGTTGCGCTCGTGGAGCGGCGCGCCGCCGAGCCGCACCGCGTCGCCCTGATCAGCGATGAAGAGCACGCACTCATCGCGCGCTTCATCGCGCGGCGCAAAGGGATGGCGCCGCGCTACCGGCAGCAGCTCGCAGCACAAATTGCCGATCGCGTACGCAAACGGGTTTCCAGCGATTTGCAGGGCCTGGACGACGAAGGCTTGCTCGAGCGGCTCAGCGCTTCTTCGTGATGCGCCCGATGAGATCGCGGGCGAACGTCATGGCCTCGTTCTTCGTGCTCTCGTAGAGCGATTTCGCCTGACCGCTGCTCATGTGGCGGCCGTGCTCGTAGTAGAACGTCACGCCTTCGCCGACGACGATCGTGCCGGCATACGCGATCGCGCCTTTGATCGCGATCCCGGCGACCGGAATGAATCCCGAGAGTTCGCGCGCGAGCGAACGCCACCCGAAACCGCCGCCGATGACCGGCAAGAGCTGCCATATGCGCTGCACGTCCGGGTCTTTGCCGTACGCGGCCTCGATGTGCAGCATCAGCATCATCTGGATGCCGGTGATCGCCATCATGTCGCCCGCGGAGGCAAAGACGCCCATCACCAGACCGACGACCGGAATATGATCGACGACCGCACTCGCAAGCGCGACCTTCAGCGCGTTGTTCGCCGCGTCGCGCGTGAGTTTGGCCGCAACGCTCTCGCGCATCGGCGGCAGGCAGCGTCCGACCGCGATTTCAACGCCTTTGCAGATCTCGACGATGTGCGAGAAGACGCGTCCGCGCAGCGCCTCACGCGAGATTGCGGGGACGGTGTATTCCGCAAACTGTCCGCGCGGCGGAGGCGAGGATGGGCCCGAGGGCTGGGCCTGCTCGTCGACGGTGATCGCGACGATCGGCAGATTGAGCCCGCGCAGCGGCGCCATCGTCGCGCCGGAGATGTCGCCGCCGCGGCCCATGAAGATGACGGCGCGCGCTTCGGCCGCGAGCGTTGCCTGCGGCGTGCCGGGAACGATCGTCTCCAGGCACGATGCCGCCTCCATCGGAACGGAGTCGTCGGCGTGCCCGGAGAGCAGGAAGGTGCGCATCGCGGCTACCAGCGCCGGATCTCCGCACAAGTAGAACCGGAAGGGTTTGCGCACGTTCGCATGCACCGCGCGCACGTCGATGCCTTTGCGAACCAGGCGCAGGATGTCGCCGGTAGCCGTTGCCATACGGTTAGGTACCCGTGGCTTGGCGGCGTGTTACACCGTCCGGATGCGCTTCTTGCTCCGGGCTGTCGGTGTAGTCGAGGTAGATGAGGCCCATGAAGATCTCCAGGGCGAGCGCATGCATGCCGTGGGCGTTGGCCACGTCCACGATGCTGCGATGCGTTTCGTGGGCTTCACGAATAATCGCCTGCGGCGTCGTCTTCGTATCCGCCGCGACGATCGAGGCGGCGGTCAGTTCCCCCGGCGTCACGTTGTCGTGCAGCATGTCGAGGTAACTCAAGTCGTCCACGTTCCAGCGAACGTTGATCGCCTTCTGCAGCGTGTCGTAGCGCTGCGCGGAGCTGCCGACGCCGAGCAGCGTGATGCGCGCCGAGAGCTGCCGGGCACGCGCCATATTGTAGAGCTGCGCGGCCTGCGAAGCGGAAACGGCGGATTGTCCCAGCGTCTGCTGCGCTTTTTGCATGTACGGCACCAGACTCTCGTAATCGATCTGCGCGATGTCGTTGAAGTAGTTGAGATTGACCTGCTGCAGCCGCTTGATGAAGGCATCGAGATCCGCGAGTCCGTCATCCAGCTGCATCGCCGAGGCGCGTCCCGCATCGACGGCGCGCTCCATGTCGCTGTCGGCCGTGGTCAGCTCGGTGAGCATCTGCGGATACGACGGCAGAATCGCGATCGTGTCCGACGGAACCGGCGCCATCTTCAGCGGCGAGCCCATCTGCGAGAGAATGTCCGCGTTCTCTTTGATGAGGCCGGTGGGCGTGTTGGTCTTGGCATCCAGCGTGCCGACGCCGTCGATGGCCTGCGTCGAGTCTTCGAGCGCGCTGTTGATCGAGCGCGCCATGCCGGAGAGGCTGCGTTCGACCGCTTCCAGGCGCGAACCGTGCTTGACCTCGATGCGGCTGAAGTCCGGAATCTCGTACTCGATCGTCTGCAGACGGTTCTGCAGCGATTTGAGTTGGTTGTGCCCTTGGTCGTGGCGAGCCGCGATTTGCGATGCCGCTTGCGATTGCACGCCTTGCGCCGCTTTGAGACGCTCCTGCAGCGAATCCAGATTCGGGCGCGTGAGATCGACGCGGCGTACCTGCATCGAACGCAGCGCTTCGATACGCGCCTGCGCCGCGGCTTTGACCTGCGGCGAGGAGCTCTGCGCGAGTTCGCCCAGCGTTTGCTCGCTCTTGCTGGTCAAGCCGAGCGCGAGCTGCGTTTGCCCGAGCGCGAGCAGCGCCTGCTGGTTGCCCGGGTCTTTCTTGAGCAGGCCGCTCAACTCGATGCTCGCCATGTTGTAGCGCGCCTCGTCCAAATCGTGCAGCGCCCACACGAGTCTCTGCCGCTCGTTGGTTTGCGTGGGATCGAGCTCGGGATAGCCGACCAGGTGTGCGATGCGCTGCGAGCCGCCGGGGTGATCCTCGAAGTATTTCGTGACGATGTCGTTGTGCTCGCCCGAGAGCGCTACCAGGTGCTGCTGCATCGAGACCATCGCTTCGGGATCGTAACCCGCGCGCGACATCAGCAGCAAACCGTAGCGGTCCGCCTGAAATTCGTCGGTGCGCGACATCTTCGCCATCGCGCCGGCCTGCAGCAGATTGCCGAAGTTGTAGATGAACGGCGAGAACATCGACGCGATACCGAGCAGCAGGCTCAGAATGTTCGACTTCGTCTGCATGGTCACGGCGTGCCGGCGCTCGATGTGGCCCGTTTCGTGACCGATGACGCCCGCCAGTTCGTCGTCCGACTGCACGAAGTCCAGCAGACCGGAATTGACGTAGACGTAGCCGCCCATCGTGGAGAACGCGTTGATGTCGCTCTCTTTCAAAATCTTGACGTTGTACGGGACGTCTTTGCGCGCCGTTTCCGCCCAGAGCTTCTGCGAGACGCTCTGGATCCACTGATTGAGCAGCGGGTCGTTCTCGACGACGTTGCTCTCGACGATCTGCTGATCGTACGCGCGGCCCATTTCAATCTCGCCTTGCGTCGAAAGCGCAAGCGCGGGTGACGGGCACATGGCACCGAGCAATGAAACGATGACGGCAATCGGGATGATACGGCGGAGCATAACGGCAAATTTCCTCTGCCCGCGCCGGCGGGCGGATCTTTCAGGTCCTGGCACTCCAAGAACGCTGCGGACGGGTCCTGCGTTACCAAGCGTCCCGTACGGATATTTTGTGCACAATTTGTGGATTAACGGAAGAACTTGTGAGCCGGCTGTGGAGGCCGCAGGGCCTATAGTGCCCCGTTCGAACCCGGCGCGATGATGGCAGTGTTGCGCGGCAAGGGGCTCGGTCTTGAGATCGCGTTGGGAGGACGCGATTTCGAGGACGCCTTTGCCGAACTGCAGAGCAAGCTCGCCGAGCGGCCCGGATTTTACGCCGGGACGCCCGCCACCGCTGCGTTAGGCCGCTCGAGTGTTTCGAACGAGCAGCTCGAGCGCTTACGCAGCGTCTTGCACGGCCACGGAATCGTACTAGAGGC
>DATEHZ010000086.1:0-32081 GCA_035279385.1 Vulcanimicrobiaceae bacterium
GAAGCCGTTATCGCCCTGAAGCGCCGCCAAACCCAGTACGACGATCGCGAGCCCCGTGAACGTGAGAATCGAGACGGACGGCGTGCGGTATTTCGGATGAATGGTGCGAAAAAGCGAGGGCAGCAGCCCCGACTGACTCATGGAATACGCGATGCGCGAACTGCCGAAGACGCCCGAATTGCTCGAGATCAGCAGCAGTACCGCTCCGAGGACCGGAACGTACAGCGCAGCAAGATACCCGAAAAGCGGGATGTTCCGTGCGATAATCGCGACGGCTTTGTCGGCATGCTCCGCCGTGCCGAGCGTTTGCCAAAATCCCGAGGGCTGCATGCCGAGCGCGAGATTCGAATAGGCAAGCGCAAAAATGAGAATCGTGAGAATCAGCGCGATAGACGTGCGGGGAACGATGTTCGAGGGGCGATGGGTCTCTTCGGCGGCTTGCGATATCGATTCTAGTCCGACGAACGAGATAATAGCCAGCGAAATGCCGTTCATCAATTGAAACGTCGTCGGCCACGCGACGTGCATCGAGTGCACGAGCAGCTCCGCGTGGAATGCGAACAAAAAGCCGAAGCACAGTATCGACGTTTCGCTGATCACGTCGAGCGCGCTGACCAGCCCGTTGAACGCCGTGCTCTCGCGCACGCCCACGACGTTGAGCGCGCCCAGGGCCACGATGAGCGCGAGAATCAAAACAAAATGCGGGATGGGGTGCGACGTAGCCGATACGGCGGGAATCAGTTGGCTCAGATACCCGACGCAGCCCCACGCGAAGAGCGCGATGTCGATCGTGAAGTCGAGCAGCACCGCCCATCCGGCAAGGAACCCGAAGAGATCGCCCAGTCCGCGCATGACGAAGTACTGCCCGCCGCCGGCAACGGGATACGCCGCGGCCAGTTCGGTATAGGCAAGACCGACGCACACGTAGACCAGCCCGGCAAAGAGAAACGCGACGTTGGACGCGCCCGCGGCCGCTCCGAACACCAAGCCCAGCGCGACGAAAATATCGGCGCCGACGTCGGCGTATCCCCACGAGTACGACCCCCAAGGCGTGACGGTGCGGCGCAGCGAGTCTTTTGCGGACGGCACGGTCGCCATCCTAACAAGTTCGGCTCGCGATTACACCATCCGAATGGATGTTTTTTCGGGTGCGCCGCAGGATGCGCGGGCGCCGTGGAAGCAGCTTCGCGTGTGAGAGAACGGCCGCTTCGAATCGCATGCGTTGGCCTTCTCGCGGCAGCATGGGCGCTCGACCTGGTCTCGCCGCAGCTCTTCGTCGTTGCCATTTTACTGACGATTCCGATTGCGCTCAGCAGCATCGTGCTCGATCAGCGTTTCACGTACTTTCTGATTATCGCAGCGCTTGCGGCGGACGTTTCAGCCGGCTGGTACAACTCGTACGTCGAGCACGTAAACATCATCGCGGTCGGGGATCGTCTGCTGGCCGCGCTCTCCATCGTGCTGGTCGGCGTGCTGAGCATCAAAGCACAGCAGGCCGCGCTTCACGCAGGCGAACTCGCGGAACGGCAGGCGCGCGCGGACGTGGTGCGCGATCTCATCTACGCGCTCTCGCACGATCTGCGCACGCCGCTCGCCGCCGCGCGTATGACGCTGCAGCAGGCGCTCGAAGGACGCTACGGCGATTTGCCCGACGCGTACAAAACGATCTTGAAGAGCTCGATTGCGTCGAACGAAGAACTGGGCCGGCTCGCAGAAACGCTGCTGCTGGTGGCGCGGTATGAATCGGGCGAGCACTCGCAAATGCGCGAACCGGTCGATATCGCCGACGTCGCGCGGCGCGTCGTTACCGAGCTGCGTCCGCTCACCGACTCCAAGGCGATCGAGGTCGACCACGGCGCGATAAGCCCGAATTCGCTGCGCATCGAGGGCGACGAAACCGAGATCCGCCGCGCGATTACCAACCTCGTGGCCAATGCCGTCACCTGGACGCCGCACGGCGGACACATCATCGTTTCGACCGTCGCAGGGAACGGAGAGGTGAGCGTTCGCGTTGCGGACGACGGATACGGCGTCTCGCCGGCCGTTCGCGGCATGCTCTTTCAGCGCTTCATCAGCGGCGCCCGTCAGGGGACCGGCTCGGGCCTTGGTCTGTACATCGTGCGGCGCATCGCCGAAGGCCACTGCGGCACGGTCACGTACGAAGCCGCGCAGCCGCAAGGCAGCATTTTCACGCTCACGCTTCCGCTTGCGGCACGGGATTCGCATGGCTAAGACGCGCGCGATGCTGATCGAGGACCATCCGCTGGTGCGCGCCGGTTTTCGCACGGAACTCACCGCCGAAGGCTTCGACGTCGTCGGTGAAGCGGCGGACGGCCCCGAAGGTTTGCGCCGCGCGCGGGCGCTCCGCCCCGATGTGCTCATCGTCGACATCGGTCTTCCGGGGATCGACGGCATCGAACTCACGCGGCTGCTTCGCCGCGAACTGCCGGACGCGCGCGTCGTTATTCTGACGATGCACGACCTAGAAGCAGAAGTCTTCGGTGCGCTGGCCGCGGGCGCGGACGCGTACTGTTTGAAGACCTCGCCGCCGCAAACCATCATCGCCGCAGTACGCATCGCGGCAGAAGGAGGCGCGTACTTCGATCCGCAGATCGCGCACATCGTGCTGCGCGAACTCGGAGCGGCACGGGCGTCGGCCGCACGCGACGCTTCACCGCTGAGCGCGCGCGAAACCGAAATCCTGCGCTTGATAGCGGACGGAAAGAGCAATGCGGACATCGCCGAGCAACTGCATCTCTCGATGGGCACGATCAAGGGCCACGTCCGCGACGTCCTGGACAAACTCTCCGCATCCGACCGGACCCAAGCCGCGGTAAAGGCGCTCAAGCGCGGCCTGATCTAACAGCACCGATCTCTTGAGCAGCGGCGGAGCGGTGATGGAATTGCTCGACGAACTGCACGAGTATGGTGCAACGATCGTCATGGTCACGCACGACGCGCGTTTCGCGAAGCAGGCCAAGCGCACCATCGGCTTACTCGACGGCGCTGAAGTAACACCGGAGGATGCTCGCGAATCCGCGTCCTTTGAATGTTCCACGTAATTCTCGCCGCTTTGCTCCATTACGACGTGCTGATCTCCGCCGGGCATGAGGGCCGCCCTGAAAGCTGCGCGCGCTTCCCGAAACATCACTGCAACCTCGGCACGGCCGGTGAGCGGGCGTGGACGCCGCTCGTCGCCGACGAAGCAGCGAGCACATTGCGCGCGATGGGCTACAGCGTTGCACGCGAGCCGGCAGATTTTGACGGCGAGTACGACGTCAAGGCCGCAATCTTCATTCACTTCGACGGCACCGAACGCCCGTGCACCAGCGGCGCGTCGATCGGCTATCACACCGATGCGTCGAAGCCTGCAGCGGATCTGTGGCACACGATGTACGGTGCGCTCTTTCCGTTTCGATTCATGCCGGACAACTTCACGAAAAATTTGAGCGACTATTACGGCTTTCGCCAAGTGCACGCGCAGGACGGCGGTTTGGTGCTCGAACTGGGCGAACTCACCTGCCCGCAGCAGCGCGCGTGGCTGACCCCGCGACTGCAGCAAGAAGGCGATCTCATCGCGCAATTCGTCGACCGCCTCATTCGCAAAGGCGCTCCCTAGCGCCGCATAAAATCATCGGCGCTATGCGTCGACCGATCGTCGTTCTCATTGCTGCGCTGCTCGCATGCGCTCCCGCCGCCGCCTATGCCGCAAATGCGACACCGGCGCCCGGAATCTTCGACCAGTTGCGCTTCCGTAACGTCGGGCCGCAAGTATCGGGCGGGCGTCTCGGCGCGGTTGCCGGCAGCGATCGCGATTTGTCCCTGTATTATGCGGGCGCTGCGGGCGGCGGTGTTTGGAAAACCACGAACGCAGGTCAATCGTGGGAGCCGGTCTTCGACAAGCAAGACGTGCAGTCGATTGGTGCGATTGCGATCGATCCGGCAAACGAGAACGTCGTATGGGTCGGAACCGGCGAGGGTGCGCCCCGCAACGACGTGATTCCGGGTGACGGCGTCTATCGTACGAGCGACGGCGGCAGGACGTGGCAGCGAGTACTCGCGCTGAGCAGCGCACTCGTTGCGAAAATCGAAATCGATCCGCGCGATCCGAACACGGTGCTCGTCGGCGTGCTGGGCGATCCGTTCGCCGACTCGAGCGATCGCGGCATGTACCGCACGAGCGACGGCGGCGAGACGTGGCACAAAACGCTCTACGTCGACGCGCGCACCGGCGTTTCGGATATGGATGCGTCGCGCACGGCGCCGGGCGTCGTGTTCGCCGGTATGTGGACGTACCGGCGCACCGGTTGGAGCTCCCAGAGCGGCAGCACGCAAGGCGGTCTCTATAAATCGACGGACTTCGGTGCCACCTGGCAGCGTCTAACCGGAGGGGGATTACCGAGCGGGGCGACCGGCCGCATCGGCATCGCCGTCGCACCGTCGAACGACCGGCGCGTCTACGCGCTCATCGAATCAAAAGCGGGCTTGCTGTGGCGCAGCGACGACGGCGGCGCAACGTGGCAGATGATCAGCGACAACACGCTCATCGACGAGCGGCCGTTCTACTACACGCACGTGTTCGTCGATCCGACCAATCAAGATCATCTGTGGTCGCTCTCCGTGCAGATTGCCGTCAGCAGCGACGGCGGCAAAACGTGGAAAATCGGCGCACACGGCGTTCACGGCGACAACCACGCGATGTGGATCTCACGCGACGCCAAGCGCATCCTCGAAGCGAACGACGGCGGCCCCTCGTTTTCGTTCGACGACGGCAAGACGTGGCAAATGCCGCACAATCTGCCCATCGCGCAGCTCTACCACATCGGCTTCGATCGCGGGCACCCGTACCACATCTGCGCGCCGCTGCAGGACAACGGTGTCTGGTGCGCACCCGGTGACGCGCTGGCCGGTTCGATCAGTTCGAGCGATTGGCACAGCATGGGCGGCGGCGACGGCACGTGGGCGGTTCCCGATCCAGCCGATTCTCGCTACGTGTGGTTTTCGAGCGGCGGAGGCAATTTTGCGGGCGATACGGAGATTCTGGACCGCGTCACGAGCGAGTCGCGCGACGTCTCACCGTACGTGCGCGATCAGAACGTCGTCGATCCGAAAAACCTGAAGTATCGCTTCAACTGGGAAACGCCGATCGCGTTCGACCCGTTCGATCCGCACGTGGTTTACCTCGCAGGCAACGTGGTCTTCGTTACGCGCGATCGCGGCTATCACTGGAAGCGGATTAGCGGCGACCTGACGCGCAACCAGAAGGCTCATGAAGTCGTGACGGGCGGCATCACGCTCGACGGCACCGGCGCGGAAACTTCCGATACGATTTTGTACCTCGCGCCCTCGCCGGCTCGCCGCGGGGAGCTTTGGGCCGGTACGGACGATGGCGTGATTCAACTCACGCTCGACGGCGGGAAGCACTGGCGCAGCGTCACGCCGCCGGTAGCGAATCGCTGGGGCCGTTTCGCGAGCCTCTCTGCATCCAAGACAGACGCGGCCACGCTCTACGCCGCGTACGATCTGCACATGGTCGGCGACCGCACGCCGCACGTCTACGCGACGCACGACTACGGCGCGCACTGGACCGATCTCGCGGCGGGCCTTCCGCGCGGCAACGAAGTGCGCAGCATCCGGCAGGATCCGAAGAATCCTCGCATCCTTTATGCGGGGCTGGAGCAAGGACTTTGGGCATCGTTCGACGGCGGCGCGCACTGGCGCGATCTCCGTTTGAACATTCCGTCCACGTCGGTCCGCGATATCCGGGTGCAGCCCGACATGAACGACTTGCTCGTCGCAACGCACGGACGCGCGGTGTACGTGCTGGACGATCTCACGCCGCTGCAGCACTGGCCGGTTGCGAAGGCGCAGATCTTTCCGGTGCGCGCCGCGATTCAATGGAACACGCACACCTACTACGCCACGCCGGCAGACGGTTCGGGACCGCCGTACGGCGCAATCGTCACCTACTATCTGCCGCGTGAAGAAAAGAACGTTCGCGCCGAAATTCTCGATGCAAGCGGTCGCGTCGTGCGCCGCTTCGACGCAAAGCAAGCCGGCGGCCAAGCGGGCTTCAACCGCTTCACCTGGGACATGACGGGCGAGCCGCCCCAGTCCTGGAACTTCACGCCCAAGTGGAATCAAGGATTCGATTCCGGGGCCGCCGTGCTGCCCGGAACGTACACCGCGGTGGTGCATGCCGGACCGCTCACGCTTCGAACGGCATTTCCCGTCCGGCAGGATCCGCGCACGCACTATACGCTCGCGCAACTCGCAGCGAACCGGAACGCCGTGCAGCTCGCGCTCGACGATTTCTCGCGAACGAACGACGCCCTCAATCGCATCTCGACGATCCTCAACGAAGCGCCGCTGCGCGTAGCAGTGTTGAATCAGCGCAAGGACGGCACGCTGGCGCTGCGCGTCGCGGACGCCTCGAGTAAAGCCAAACTGCTGCTGCTCTCGATCACGCAAAATCCGCAAAACGACCAAGACGACGACTTCCTGACCGACATCCTGCGCGAGCGCTGGCAGACGCAGATCGAAAGTTTCAACGCGTTCGGACCGCCCACGCAAGCGCAGCTGCAAGAGAACGCGTCACTGCACGCGCTCACGCTCGAGCGACTGCGCGCCGTCGCGCAATTCGAAAGGGGCACGCTGCATGCAGTGGACGAGGCGCTGCGCGCGCAGAGGCTCGCGCCGCTGACCACGCTTACGCAGAAGCCGGTTCTCTACGATCCTAATGCAAGCGAAGACGACGAGTGATTGCGGGTACAAAACGTGCATGAGATTCTTCCACGTTCTGACTGCCGCCGCGCTTGTATTGCTAGCGGTCCCGGCGGCGGCCGCATCGCTCGGCAGCAATGACGCAGAATACCTGACGACCGCGATACAGATACAAGCGGGACGCTACGCGATGGCCTCATACGAGCAGCAGCACGGCACGGGCGCCGTCAAGCGTTTTGCCGCTTCGGTCGTCTCGCAGTCCGCGAGCGACTCACGGATGCTCGAGAAGTTGGCAAAGCAGTACGGCGTTACGCCGGACAAACCGCTGCTCATTCAAGACAAGTACCACTATTCGCAGATGGCCGGCCTGAGCGGCTCCGCGCTGGACCAAAGTTTCGTTCGAGAACTGCGCATCAGCGATCAAATCAATCAAGATACGTACAGCAATGAAATGCGTCACGGACAAAACGGCTCGCTCAAAGCGCATGCCAAAGGGCGCTATGCCGCAGTGCAGCGCGAACTCACGGCGCTCAAGCATATCTAGCCCGCGCCCGGCGCACGGCCGTCGCTTCGCCGGCGACGTTTTCGCGACGGACTGCCGATAGTGAGAAAGGTGGTCCGCACGAACTGATGGTCGAGATATTTTACCGGTACCGCGTTCATCACGCGCAAGTGCGCGCGTTCGAGCACGCCTACGGCCCGGACGGTCCGTGGGCGAAGCTCTTTGCTCGCCATCCGGGCTACAAGCGTACGCGCCTGTTCCGCCATAGAGAAGAACCGGGCATCTACGTCACCGTGGACGTCTGGAAGAGCAAAGCCGATTGGGACGCCTTCCGCAAGCTCTACGCCGAGGACTATCGGCGCTTGGACCGACAGCTCGCGCTGCTCAAACTCGAAGAGCACCTGCTGGGCTTTTACGAGGGCACGCAGGAGTACCAAGCCCCGATCGATACGCGCGCTTAACAGAGGCCGAAAGGACCATCCTGCGCCCGGGGATAACGGGCTTTTTCTATGATCCGCCCGGTAGCCGCGGACGGGAGAGTCGAGACCGGGGGTGCGTTCACCCCGATCCTGCGCCCGAGAGTCGTGGATCGCATCGCGTCCGCTGCTTTGCAGCGGATTGTCTTGATCGTTGCCCCGGCCGGTTACGGCAAGTCCGTGGCGTTGCGCCAGTATCTGGAAACTATCGAAGCTGCCGCCGTGCGCTACGACGTGCGCGAAGAAAACGGGACGCTGCTCGGCTTCGTGCGCGGCTTCGCAGACGCACTCACGCAAGCCGCGCCGTCGGCGCGCAAAACGGTTTCAGGAGCGTACGAAAAGAGCCGCTCCTCGACGACCCCCGGCCTGGATCTGGCGATGTGGATGCACGCTCACATCAAGACGTTCACGGGCGTCATCGCCATCGACGATCTGCATGTCGCCGAAAACGATCCCGAAATTTCCAGATTTCTTGTTTCGTTGATCGAACGGACCAAGGGACGCGCGCGCTGGATCATCGCTTCACGGTCCTCGCTCGATCTGCCCGTCGGATCCTGGCTCGCCTACGGCGAGATGGACCTGAACATCGACGAGCAAGACCTGCGCTTTACGATAGAAGAAGCGCGCGAAACCGCAAAGGCGTCGCGCGTCGGCGTTCGCGACGACGAACTCACCGGAATTCTGTCGATGACCGAAGGTTGGCCGACGGCGCTGAGCTTCGCGCTGCGCACGTCGACGCGTTCCGTAGATCTGCGCAACATCGCGGCATCGACCCGCGAGATGGTGTACCGGTACCTCGCAGAGCAAGTGTACCATTCGCTCGATAGCGAGCAGCGCGACTTGCTGCACTTAATCGGTTACCTGCCCGAAATCGATCTCGAAGTGCTTCGCGCCGCCGGGTATGTCAAGGGCAAAGCGCTCATCGAGGACTTGCGCGACCGCGTGGCGTTCATTTATCCCGAACGTCCGGGCGTATATCGGTGTCACGATCTATTCCGCGACTTTCTGCAGCACCAAGTTGAACTCGATGGCGCGCCGGCTGCCGAACGAACCGCGTGCCGTGCCGGTGCGGCGCTCGAGCAGTCCGGGCAAGTCGCCGCGGCGCTCAACGTCTACGCCCAGGCACATGCGACCTTGGACGTGCTGCGCATTTTGGAGAGCGCCGGTTTTTTACTCGTCGAGCAGGGCCATGCCGACGTCGTGCAAACTGCGCTCGACGTGCTGCCGCAGGATTTACGTGCGACGCACCCGGTCGTCCTCGGTATGCGCGCGTTGGGTGAAGCGCACGCGGGGCGATACGATCGGGCCGAATCTCTTCTGAACCGTGCACTCGCGCGCAGTGAAAATTTGGAGTTGAGCGCTACGCTCGCGGTACGCCTGGCATTAATAATCGCTAATCTGGGCCGCGACGTCGCTCCGTTGCTCGAGCCGTTCGTACGGGATCAGGTGCCGCTCCACTTGCGCGGTGAAGCCGTCAGTTTAATTGCCGTGGCCCATGCGAACGCAGGTCGCGAAGTTCCGGCTCGGGCGGCAATCGAGGCAGCCGAGATCATTGCCGGTGAGATGGATCAGGCCGGCGAGCGCGCTAAAATTTTCCAACGCATCGGCGTGGCTGCAACAAGCCTCGCGATGCCGTTAGATAAAGTAGAACACTACCTCACGCGCGCGGTCGCGCTCGCTTCGGAAAGCGCGATGTTTAGTTTGACAGCCCGCGGCTATGGCGCGCTCGCAAACCTCGTTCTGATTTTCGACAATGATCTAACGCGTTGCGCCTGGTACTCGCAACAAGCGGTCGGCGCGGCGACGAAAGCGGGTGACCGTTTGGCCCTACAAGCCTCACTCCTGCAACTGATGCACGTCGAAGTGACGCGCGGAAATGCTGAGCGATTACAAAAGCTGGAACGGCAGTTTGCTGACGTTGCGACATCAGACACGACGCGCACGGCTTTGGTCATTCCAGGGCGAGCTCTCGCAGCAGCATGGGAAGGGCGCTTTGACGAAGCTCAACGGCTCCTGTCTACGGTTTTGGATCGGCTTGTCGAACTAGGGGACAAAGCGTATTTGTCTGCAGTCTGCGCTCTGGCTCTTACTTCTAATGGTCAGCGCGAACGTGCCGCCGCTATGGTTCGCGTTGCGCTTGACTACGCGGATCTGAACACGACACTTACGTACACGCGACAGTATCTGAGCATGGCGCGCGTCGTGTGTGCGGCCGCGGAGGCCCTTGCAGGGCGCCTCACAAACGCGAATCGTATCTTGCAGCGAGTCGGCTCGGATAGCGGTCCAGTCGTCGATGCTTTGCGGGAGGCTGTTGCGAGTCTGCTTCGCGCAGTAAAGAACCCCGCGCTAAAAGACGATGTGATGGAGCGTCTTCAGGCGTTGGATTCGATGGGATACGGTGGGGTAAGAAAGCTGTTGTCGGCCGCCGTGGAGCGTGGCATTACGACGGCGAGTGAATCGGACAGTCTCCTGACCAAGGCTGAACTCGCGGTGCTTGAAGCGCTAGCTGACGGCAGAGGACCTAAAGACATTGCCCTGGAGACCGGACGAAGCGTGTACACGATTCAGGTTCATATCAAGAACATCATCAAAAAACTCGGGTGTAGTGGCCGTAATGAGGCGTTGATGGTAGCGCGTAGGCGCGGTCTGCTCGCCTGAGCCGCCCAGCCAAAACGGACTACCTAAACTTAGGTACAGACCCTGCGGGCATTCCGGTCTATCCTTGCTGTAACACCGCTTTACTACTGCGAGGATTTTTCAATGGTTACCGCCCTTGTCGTTGCCGCCGTCATTGTTTGCGTAGTTGGCCCGTCGCCCATCGGCTAACGCCACCCTTTCCCCATCCTTCCTCCCACAGGATAACTGACATGGACGTGCATTCGCTGTCGGGTGCGGCATCAGCACTCTCCGGCAACCTTCGCGCACTTACGACGCAGGTCGTCGAGCAGGTGCAAGACCCGGCTCTCTTCGGCGACCCGGCTCTGGAGTCGACGATAGAGCTCATCCTCGATCGCCTCTGCCTCTCGATTCAGCTCTCGAAGCCGGTCGGGTTGGCGACCTGGGCCGTCCGCGAAGGACGGCGCCTGGGGCCCGCGCGTGCGATGGAACTCGCCGGCGCGGCCGCGCACGTCATCGCAAGCGAGGCGAATCGCTTCGAGATCGATCACGGGCGTTTACTCGCGTTCCTCGAGGTCTTGAAAACGGACATCCAGTCCGCCCTTTCGGCCTTGGGGGGAGATAGCTGCGAAGAGCGGTCGGCGCACTCCGAATCCACGCAGGCGCTGCTCGCAATGCTCGGCGAGCGCGATTCGCAGACGTGCTGTCACTCTAAAGCCACCGGCGAGTGGGCGCGCCGGCTGTGCATCGCCATGGGCCTCGCGAGCGACCTCAGCGACTTCATCGAACTCTGCGCGCTCTTGCACGACATCGGCAAGATCTCGACGCCGGACAGCATTTTGAACAAGCCCGGTCCGCTGACGTCGGCCGAATGGGACATCATGCGCGACCATGCCGCTGCAGGTCAGCGGATTCTCAATCAGATTCCGACGCTCTCACGCTGTGCGCTGATCGTGCGTGCGCATCACGAGCGCTGGGACGGTTTGGGGTATCCCGACGCCCTCGTCGGCGAAAACATTCCGTTCGAGGCGCGCGTCGTCGCCGTCGCGGACGCGTTCCACGCCATGATTTCCGACCGTCCCTACCGCAAAGCGATTCCGCCCCGGCGCGCGCTCGAGATTTTGCAATCCGGACGCGGCACGCAGTGGGACCCGCTCGTCGTCGACTCCATGCTTGGACTCTTCACCGGCGCGAGCAAACAGAGCGCGGTGCGCAAACGCGCTTCTTCAGCCTAACGCTGCGGGTACGCAGCCGGGGTGGGCAGGGCGGGAAATGCCATACAGCTGGCATGTTCCCGCCCTATTTTTTTGCCATGGACTACATCATTGGAGCGGGAGCGATCCTGGAGACGGGTGAGTCGGGCACCATCACCCCGGCCACGCTGCACGCCAACGTAGACGCGGCGCTGGCCCGGCGCGTCCGGGTCGCGGCCGTTGACTTCGAAGGTACCAGTGCAGCGTCGATGCAGCGGCTGCTCATCCTGGCCCAGGGCTGGAGCGGTGCGCAGTTCCGTACGGCGGTGACCGAGCGGCTTCGCGTCCATCAAGCATGTACGCTCGCGGACGTCCTCGCGACGCTCGCCTTGCAGGCTGATGCGGACGAGGTTCACGTCTTCGCGCACTGGCTTCCGGACGAGGATACGTGCGCGGCGCTCGAGCGCCATGGGATCTCGCTGGTCTCGCATCCGCTGGAGAGCATCAGCGCCGCCTCGCTCGTGGCCGGTCAGCGCCTGCGTCGCTGGGCCGCATAGGAGGCACAGTAAACGCCAAGGGTCTTGCCCGACCATCTACCGTAGAATGTGGATCATGCAGCCGTCCCGCGTTGCGGTCGTAGACGACGACCGCTTTGTCCGTGAAATGCTCGAACTGGGTTTGACCCGCGAGGGCTTCTCGGTCCGGACGGCGCCCGACGGCCAGGCGGCGCTTGAACTCGTGCGGGAGTGGGATCCGGAAGTGATCGTGCTCGACGTGATGATGCCGAAGATCGACGGTCTCACGCTGCTCCCGCGCCTGCGCCAGATCACGCAAGCCCCCATCCTCATGCTGACGGCCAAAGGCGAGACGGCGGACAAGGTCATGAGCCTGGGAGCGGGCGCCGACGACTACCTCGTCAAGCCGTTCGTCTTCGAAGAACTCATCGCTCGCCTGCAGGCGAAATTGCGCCGTCCTCAACTGATCGAAGAGGACATTTTGCGCTGGCACGACGTGGCAATCAATCCGACGACGCGCGAAGCCTGGCGCGGACAGGAGCGACTCGACTTCACGCAGCGCGAATTCGATCTGCTGGAAGTCTTCATGCGCGAGCCGCGCCGCGTGTTCAGCAAAGATCACTTGCTCGAATTGGTATGGGGACACGATTTCGAGGGCGGACCCAACATCGTGGAAACGTACATCTCGTACTTGCGCTCGAAGATCGACCGCTCCGACCATCCCTCGTTCATCCGCACGGTGCGCGGCGTGGGGTACGGACTGGCCCAATGAGCGTGCTCATACCGAAGCGATCGCTGGCGTCGCGTTTAGCGACGCTCTATACCGTGCTGCTCGGCGTCACGGTGCTGCTGGTCGTCATCGCCTCGTCGGTCGCGCTCATTTACGAACTGGCGGGTTTCAGCAACGACATCATCATCGCCAAGCACGAGGAGGCGCGCTTTTTGGCCGCGCGCTACCAAAACGACGGGCAGACCCTCGCGCAGGCGGCGCCGCGCATCGCCCGCGATTTGAGCGGCATCGGCCTGCACGTCGCGGTCTATGATTCGAAAGGACAATTCCTCGGCGGAGATCGCAGCGTGCATCCGGAGATTCTGGATCGCGTCCTGCGAGGCCGCGCGCATCTCACGCCCGCGCCGCCGCGGATCGGCGAACCGCTCGAAGCGCCCCCCGCACGTCCTCGCCCCGCGGTCATTCCGGGCGCGCCGCACGACTGGTGGCGCATCATCGCGGTGGTCGGCGGTTACGTCACGTTCGATGCAACGGGATGGATCATTTTCACCAACCTGGTTCCGTATTGGTGGATCATCTTCGGCATTGCCGTCGTCGCGCTCGGCGTCTCGTGGTTCGTGGGCCGCGTCGTCGCGCGCCAAGCGCTCGCACCGATGAACGAAGTCACGGGATCGCTGCGCGCGCTCGCCGACGGCGATTACACGCAGCGCCGCTTCGTCACGGCGGCCGGCGATGAAATTGCAACCCTCACGGAAGCCTACAACGACGCCGCCGCCAGCGTCGCCGCGGCGATGGACGAGCGCCGCGCAACCGAAGCGCGTATGCGTCAATTCGTCGCCGATGCCGGACACGAACTGCGCACACCGCTCACGGTCATCGCCGGATATATCGACGTGCTTCGCCGCGGCGCGATAGAAGAACCCAAGGTCGCGCGTCAGATCCTCGGCACGATGTCGATGGAAAAAGAACACATGCGCGGGCTCATCGACCGCCTGATGCGCCTGGCGCGCATGGAAGGCGAGAACCCGCCCGAACCCTCGTCTATCGACGTGACGCAGTTGCTGCGCGATCAGTGCGAAGCCGCGCGCCGTCTGGACGAAGATCGCGCGATCGACTACAGCGTGGACGGCGCGAAGGAAATCTACGCGGACCGCGGCGAGATCGGCGAAGCCCTTTGGAACGTCGTTGAAAACGCGCTTAAGTACGCGCCCGAAGCGCCGATTCATCTGCGCGCGTATCGCGAGAACGGCAGCACCGTCCTGAGCGTGCGCGACGAGGGACCCGGCATGAGCGAATCTGAACGGCTGCACGCCTTCGAACGCTTTTACCGCGGCGACGCCCGCGGCGAGATCCCCGGAACCGGACTGGGCTTAGCCATCGCCAAACGAGCTGTGGACCGCGCCGGAGGCACCATCGCCATCGACAGCGCGCCCGGCCGCGGCACGACGGTTTCGATTAAACTCTAGTTAGCAGCGCGCGCGTTCTCAGGTCATTCCAAACGTAGAGGCGGTAAATGAAAGCGATGATTCGCCGACTGCTTTCATTGCTGCTGACGCTCGCGCTTTGTGCGGGCGCGCTCCCGGCGTTCGCCCAGTCCGACACCGGCGAGATCGACATCGTCGTGCAGGACGCGGGGAGCAAGGCGCCCGTCGTGCTCGCGCGCGTAATGCTCGACGGTCCCGTTATCGCGAGTGAGTTTGCGGGCAACGACGGCAAGGTGCGTTTCACCGGCGTGCCGGACGGCATCTATCGGGCTCGCGTCTACGCCCGCGGCTTCAGCGGCGTCACCTCCGAGAACTTCGAGGTCACGAACGGCCGCCTTATCACGGTGAGCGTCGCGCTCGCGCAGTCGCAGAACGGTCCGCTGCGCACCATTGCCTCGGAAGTCGTAAAATCGACGGCAACGGTTTCGACGAGTTCGATAGCCGCAAACAGCGCGCAGCGCAAGCTCTCCGACACGCTCGCCGATGCGCTCGGCAAACTCTCCGGCGTCACCGTGTCGACCTCGAGCAACGACTCGGACGCAACGCAGACCGTTTCGCTGGAAGGCCAAGACGCGAGCCAAACGCAGATGACGCTCGACGGCATTCCGCTGAACGCACCGGGCACGGCGGGCGACCTGCGCATGATGAATTCCGATCTCTTCACCGGCGCGAACGTTTCGTTCGGTCCGGCGCTGGGCGCTCTTGCAGGCGGGGTTAACTTCTCTACGCTGCAGCCGACGCTGAGTTGGCAGAGCGAATTTTCGCTTTCCGTGGGCAGCAACGGTAAGAACAATTACTCGCTGGGCGAGAGCGGGTCGCTCGGCAAACTCGGCATCGCAGCGATGCACACCTATCGCATGAATCCGAGCCTGCTCGACGGCATGCAGTATCTCGATTCGAGCGGCCTCGATTACACGCACGAGGGCGATCGGCAGCAGATGGGGTCGCTGCTCAAACTGCGCTATCAGCTCTCGCAAGCGCAAACGCTGACCGGCACGTACATGCATTCAGCCGGCGGCGCGCAACTCGTTTGCACGCAAGACACCGGGAAAGTACCGTGCGGATACGGGCCAAACAATTCGTACGGCACCGCCTTCGATATGTACTCGCTCATGGACAACGCGCTCATCGGCGATACGCAGGTGCAAGCTTCGCTCTTCGGCACGCGCGGAGCGTTCACGGACGATTTACTGGACCGCTTCATCGACGGTCAGGCCTCGCCGACCGGCACGCAATCCACGACGCGCTCGAGCGGATTTTCCGTCAACGCCGTGCTGCCGGCCAAGGAGCGCCACACCATTTCCGTTACCGCCTACGGCACCAACAGCAGGAGCACGTTCACGCCGCTCGTGCCTCAGGCGCAGCCGTACACGTTTCCCGGGCAGAGCGCGAGTTACAGCGCGCTCAGCGTGAACGACTCGATCCGCTCGAACACCAAACTGCGATTCAACGAATCGATCGGCATCAGTCACGCAAGCAACGCGCCCTCGTCACTGCTCGTCGGCATGGGTACGACTTGGCAGCCGGACGCGAACGATTCGTACGCGTTTACGTACAATATCGGCGGCGTTGCACCGCACGCCGGGCGGCAAGGCATTCTCACCGATCCGGGAAACCTGCGCTTCGATTGCAACGGCAACATCGCGTACGGCAGCGCGCCGGGCGACGAGCCGGGTGCGAGTTCCTCGAGTTCCGCGCGGTTGAGTTACACGCATCGCGGCAGCTGGGGCCTCGTGAGCGGGCAGCTCTACCGCCAAGTGCAGAACGACATCGTGCTGCCGGTGCAGGTGAACGGCACGGCACTAACCGGCGAATTTCCGGCGAATTACTTCGCGAACGCGCAAACCGTTTTCGACGCCACCTGCGGCCTGCCGCCGGGGACGCCGCTGCGGCCTGAGAACACCTATTTCTCTACGCCGATCGGCAACGTGCAGCGCGTGTACGAGGGCGCGCACTTCAGCGGCTATGTTTCGCTCGGACGCCTCGTGCTGCAGCCGTATTACGACGTGCAGGTCGCCAAGGCGCTCAGCGGCGATCTGCGCTTCACGAATCCGTACGCGATCACGATCTCCGGCGCGCAGCTGCCGAACGTACCGCTGCACCGTGCCGGCATTACCCTCGACTATAAGGCGCCGCACTCTTCGCTCGAGTGGCTCGCAGATGCGAATTATGTCGGCAGCAACAATTCGCAAAATCTTCCGGCATACACGAGCGTGGATGCGGGCGTAAGCGCGCAGTTGCAGCGCGGAACGCTCACGTTCGCCGCGAGCAATATTTTCAATACGTACGGCGGCATCTTCGCAAGTCCGGAAAACGCCGTGCCGTACACCGCCGCGAACGGCACGCTGATTCCGGCGATCGCACGCCCGAACGCGCCGCGCCGGTTCTCGGTGACGTATACGGCGCACGTCGGCGCAGGAGCACGGGCCGCGCAGAGTACGCCGAGCGTACGGCGCCCAGAGTTCCGCCGGTTCGGCGAACCGCTGCCGGCCTCGCCGCCGAGCGATCCGTTCGCCGTCAACGCGGCGCCGACGTGTGGAGCCGATGCGCAGAAGAGTGCGCAAACCGTGCTCGATGCGCTACGCGCCTATACCAAACAGATCGAGGCGGCGAAGACGGCCGCGGGATACCCGCGGACGATGCCTTCGCCCGATATTGCGGGCATTGCGGTCACGTATCATGGCCTAACATCGACGTACGCGCTGAGCATCGTCGTCAAGCAGCCCTCGCAATTGCGTTCGCTCTTCGGCTGCAGCACGTTCCACGTTGCCGACGAGCAAACCGCGCAGCAGCGCAGTCTCTATGTCGAGCCCCGCAGCGGGGGGATGTTCTTCCGTCCGACGGTCACGTTCATGCCGCCAGTCGGTCTCTACTTCGTTCGTCGTCCGCCGCAGGCGGGCGCGGAGAACTTCCGCGTCTACAGGCTGCCTGCCGCAGCGCCGAAGACGCCGTTCGATCTGCGCGTATCGCCAAGCTGCACGTCCGACATGCGCGGCGCTGCCGGGCAGATGCTCGCGCAATTGCAAATGCACTTTGCGAAGAACGCAGCGGCGCCCGGGTGGACCATTACGCCGCATACCGCAAGCGCGGGCACGTGGTATTCGCTCGAGCCGGCGGATATCGGCACGGTCCCGGCAATCATCAATTGCGGGCGCGTTGCCGCCGCCCGGAAAGCCGACCTCACGAAACTCGGTTGGGATGCAGCCGCGCCGCCGTCGCTCAACTACACCCCGGCGCTGGGCCTGTACCTGCTGATTCCCTCCCAGCGGACAACCGAGCCTTAGGCAGTTCGTGCTAGAGAGTGTTGCCTAAAGACCCATGGGGTAATCGTTTGTTCGTGCCCTACAATTGGTAAGTGAAGAAGGCGCGCTGCGCATGCTCGGCCGACTAGCGATCTACCGCTCAGCCGCATGGTGTGGGGCACATAAACGATGATATGAGCGACGTAGAGAGCTTACGGCAGCATATGGCTCGTCTTCGCGCGGTTGTGGAGATGGGCGTGGTGGGCGAGACGCCCATCGATCAGGCGCAGCGGATCCTAGAGGATTCGAAGCAGGCGCTTGCGTTTGATTATGCCGAGCTCGGACAGCAATTGCCGGACGGCGAGTACTCGCGCTTGTGCGCCATCGGAAGCGGCGCGGAACACTTACCCGCCGGCATCGGCGCCTACGGCATGCGCCGCGAAAAGCCGCAGATGGTCTTCGATGCACTTCATGACGAAATGGCGAACGATCCGGCTGTCCGTGCACTCGGGCTGCGTTCGGTTCTCTACTGGCCGTTTGCTTGGAACGGGAGCCGCTGCGTGCTCACGATTGCATGGACGGTACCGCGCGATGAATTTGTGAGCGAGGACGAAATTCACTATCTCGACATGTTGGCGGCGCTCGTCTCGCGTCTGCTGGAAGTCATGGAACGCGAACGCCGCATCGCTGCGCGCGCCGATACGGATCTCCTGACCGGCATACCGAATCGTGCCGCTTTGCTCGAGTATCTGAACCGCGAGATATCCGCAGCCGAACGCGGCAGTTCGCGCCTTGCCGTCCTCTACATCGACCTCAACAATTTCAAGAAAGTGAACGACCAGTACGGACATGCCGCCGGCGATACCGCACTGCGCGCCATTGCGCTGCGCATCCAATCGGTGCTGCGCAAACACGAGCTGTGCGCGCGCGTCGGAGGGGACGAATTCTGCGTCGTCGTGTCGGCCTTCAAAGAAGACGATGAACTCGGTTTCATCGCGCGCCGGATCCTCGATTCGCTGCGCGAACCGCTGGTGCAGGACGGGATAACGCTCAACGCCTCTGCAAGCGTCGGGATCGCGGTCCATCCGCGCGACGGAACGACCATCGACGACTTGCTGGCCCATGCCGATCGCGCGATGTATCGCGCGAAACGCGAGCGCGCGGCCGCGTATGCGTTTCATGCGTCCGCCGCAACGACGGTGGAACGCCCGCTGACCATGGATCAGACGACGTTCCTTTCGCAGTTCATGATGTGCTATCAGCCCATCATTTCTGCAAGAAGCGGCCGGCCCATCGCTGCGGAGGTGCTGCCGCGCTGGCTGCAACCCGAAGGGATGCGTTCGCCCCAAGCGTTTCTGCAGGCGGCTCGCGACCAGAGCGTTCTGCCGCAGCTGGAAGCGATGATCGCACGCGCCGTGGCGGAGAAGGCTTCAGAGGTTCGCAACATCGCGGATATCGCGTATCACATCAACATCTCCGAACCGGGCGAGCTTCTCGTCGACGCGCTGCCCAATCACGCGCCGTCGTTTGCCATCGAAGTGACGGAAGCGCAGGTAGCTGCGGAGCCGTTTCGCTACATCGCGTTCGCCGAAGTCTGCCGTTCGCGCGGACAGCGATTCGGCGTATCGGACTTCGGCTCGGATCACCTTTCGCTGCGCACCCTCACGGAACTGCGCCCCGATTTCGTCAAAGTGCGCGTCGGGCGAAGCGAAGCGGATCGCGAAGCGCTGGCGATGCTGATCGAACAAGCGCATCGCCTTTCATGCTACGTCATCGGCGAGGCCATTGAAACGGCGGTCGAACGCCAGTGGCTCGTCGCCAACGGCGTCGACGCACTGCAAGGCTTCGAAATCTGCAGCCCCCTCGCGGAGCAAGATTTCTTCGCCTGGCTCCGCCGCTACCGTTTCGCCGCAGCGCGCTAGGGTCCGGCAAGCCCACGACTCGTCATCCTGAGCTTGTCGAAGGACGCGCCGAGCCCGGCGAGGCGGTGCACCTACGGCTTGAGTTTCCTCGTTAGAAAATCTGCCGTCGCCTGATCGGCTTCGTACCACGAATGCCAGCGTAAGAAGCCGTGAATTTCGTTCGGAATGACGATCTGCTCGAACGGTACGTGCGCGAGTTTCAAGCGGTCGACGAGATCGACCATCTGGTGAAAATGCACGTTGCGATCGTCGTCGCCTTGAAGCAGCAGCACGGGCGATCGCCACGTCGAGATGTACGCATCCGGGGATGAGAGCCACGCCGTACGCATGAAGCGGTGCATGCCCGGCTGCTGGTAGCGTTTGGTTTGCGAACCGAACCACTCGGGGAACATCGACCAGTCGTGCACGCCGTGCATATCCGATCCGGCTTTGAAGATATCCGAATTTTTCGCAAGACCCATCGCGGTCAAGTAACCGCCGTACGATCCGCCCCAGATGCCGATACGCTTCGGATCGACGTTCGGATCGCGCTGCAAGTAGCGCGCTCCCGCGACGACGTCCTGATATTCCGCGGCGCCGGCCGGACCGGCGTGCGGGGGATTGTGAAAATCGTGGCCGTAGCCGATGCCGAGCCGATAGTTGACCGAAAGCACGACGAAGCCGTGGTTCGCCAGATACTGATTGGTCGCGTACGCGTAGCTGTAGTAGTCGAAATAATGCCACGTAAGCAGCATCTGACGCGGCGGCCCGCCATGCACGAAGATGACGCCGGGATGTTTTCCGCTCGCGTTCGCCGGCGTGAAGAGTTGCCCGTGGATCAGCAAGCCGTCTCTGCTGCGGAACGTTACTTCCTTCGGCGTGACCATAGAATTCGCCGGAAAGTCTTTCGGAACTCGATCTGCATCGAGCGCGGTGCCGTTGTGGACGATCGTCGTCGGCGCGCGCGCTCCGGCTTGCACGTACGCAATGCCGTCCGCGGTCGCGGCCGGCCACCATTCGCTGGTCGTTCCGTGCGTAACTTGGACCGGCGCGCCGCCGTCTACCGGCACGCGGAAGATGTGCCGGCGATCGTCGTCGCCGGGCAGATTGCCCGTGTCCGCCGTGTAGTAGAGCGTGCGCAAATCCGGCGAGACGGCCGTGTCTTCGATCATGAAGTTGCCGGGCGTGAGCAGCCGCGCTGCCGCGTGCGAACCGCTTGCGGAAACCACGTACAGATGCGGCCAGTTCGTACGTTCGGAGATGAAGGCGAGACGATTGCCTGCGACCCAGCGCAGCTGCGGTCCGTGAATCTCCGGCAGCGAATCGCGCAGCGTGTCGCCGCTGTTCCAGGCTTCGTGGCCCGAACCGCTGCGGGCGTCCGCAACCATAATCGTCCACGGCAGCGGATACTGTTTGAGGGGATCCTGCGGCGGCCCGCCGTCGCCGTCGATGCGCACGAACGCGAGCTGCTTCCCGTCGGGCGACCACTGCGGCGAGAAGTCGCGCGAGGTCGACGGAGCCAGAAATACGAGCGGCGTCTTATCGTCGCGGTACACGCCGATGAACGCATGATCGCCGCGATCCGAGGTGAATGCGAGCGCCTCGCCGTCGGACGACCACGTCAAGTCGGAATCGTTGCCGCGGTCGAAGAAGTACTGCGCCGCTTCTTTGCTGCCGTCGAGCGGCGCGATCCACACTTTGCCGTCGCCGTCATGAACGAACGCGACGCGAGCGTTGTCCGGTGAGATGGCCGGCGCATCGCCGTCCGCGATCACCTTCGGCTGGCCCCCCGAGGTCGAGAGCGAGATGACTTGCATGTGCGCTTCCTGCGTGTTACGCAGATCCGGATCCGGCCACGGGCGTTCCGGCCAGTTGGCGTCGTGATCGCCGCCGCGCACGTAGACGACGTACGTACCGTCGTTCGAGATCGAGACGTCGCTGATTTCCTGACCGTCGTCCGTGCCCGAGGTCCACAACATGCGGGGCGTAAACCCGGGCGCCTGCGCGAACCAGATGCTGCGCACTCCGCGCTCGTTCAGGACGTAGGCAATGCTCTTGCCGTCGTTCGAACTCGATAGCGCGTTCGGGAACGGATAGCTCAGCACTTGGCTAAGCGAAAACAGCACTCCAAGTAAAAGATGCACGTATTAGTACTCCATCGACATGCCCGCGGAGCGGGCTTTCTCGACCATTTCTTTCATCCGCGGGTGGTCGCCTGGAATGCTCTTCACCCAGTGCTCGAATTTTGGCACGGGCTCGTGCACGCGAAACAAAAAATACCACACGTTCATTTCGCCCATGAACTTGAAGCGCTTTTTGAAATCCGCCGCAAGACCGGCATAGTCGTCGAAGGAACGCAGGTAGTTCGCGAAGACGCCGTGCACGCGTTCGAGTTCGACGATCGCCGCGGCATTCGCGATCGTGGCGCGAACCTTGCGCGCGCTGTGCAGTATGCCTTCGGCGCGCATCAGACGGTCGACGTCGCCTTCCGAGTACGCGGCAACGCTGCGCGGATCGAAACCATCGAACGCCGCCCGGTACTCGTCCCAATGTTTGCCGATGCTCGCCCAGCTCAGTCCGGCTTGAAAGACCGCGCGGGTCATGACCTCGAGATAGTCACTCAGCGCGGGATGCTCGATGACCTCGGGTATCATGCGGCCTCGCGCTGGTAAACGACGCGTCCGCCGCGGATCGTATACCGGACCTCGAACGGCGTCAAAAATACCGTGACGTCGGCCTCGTAGCCTGCTGCGATTCGCCCGCATTTCCGCGCGCGGGCGAAGCGCTTCGCCGGCGCCGTGGTAAGGGAATCCAAAATCTGCGCAAACGTCATGCCGGCTTCGCGCATCATCGCGAACTCCGGCGCGGGATCGGCTTCGACCGCCCCCACGTCGGTACCGAACAGTACCGCTGCGCCCGCGTCCAGCCATGCACGCAGCTGCGCCACCGCCGTTTCGTGCACGTGCCGCACGAGGCCGGCGCGGTCGTGGCGCATCAGATGCGGCCACGCGGCAAGCGTCGGGGTAAGCGCCGCATCGCGCCGCTTTGCCGCTTGCGTCAGCGAGGAATCCCACGCGCCGGATCGCGGCGTCGTGTGCGCGACGACGTCGACGCCTGCGTCCAGCGCCGCGAGCACGTCATCGGCGTCGTTGACGTGTGCGAAGACCGGTCGCTCCAACTCGTGGGCTTGCCGGACGGCTGCGTGGAACGCATCTTTCGCGAGTTTTTGCGCGGGCGCGTTGCCCGATGCGAAGACCTTGAGCGCGTCGGTACCCTGGGCGAGAATCGTCTGCGCCGCACGAGTGCCTTGCTCCGCAGAGTCGATCTCGTGCGCTTGCACCGGCGCGGTGCCCAAAGCGCGCAGCACGGCCTCGGGCGGCAGCGCGCCGGGCGGAATGACGATTTCGCCGGTCGAGTAAATCGCGGGGCCGTCCACTTCGCCGCTCGCGATCCGATCGCGAACGATTGTGGTATTCCGCCAACTCGAACCGAGGTCAAATACGCTGGTGAATCCGTAGCGTGTGAACGACTGCAGTTGTTCCGCCAGTTCCGGCGCCGGAATCTCTGCCGCATTCGCCCATTTGCGTTCGAACAAATGAACGTGAGCGTTCCAAAATCCCGCCGCAACCGTCGCGCCGGAGCAGTCCAGTACTCGCGCGTGCGTGGGCGGCTCGATGCCGTGCCCGGCGGCGAGGATCGTTCCGCCTTCCAGCAATACGGTTCCGTTCGCAATCGGATCGTGCAGCGGATCGACGTACACCGTTCCGCCGGCGAGCGCGAGCACTTATGGCGCGTTCTTCGGTGCGTCGAACGCGAGCGCAGCCATCATTCGAACGCCGAGCGGCAAGGCGCGCTCGTCGATGTCGAACGTGCTGGAATGGTGCGGGTGCGAGCTCTCTGGGCCGCCGCGCGCTCCCAGAGAGTAGAAACACGCAGGCACGCGCTGCGCGAAGAACGAGAAGTCTTCCGCGCCCATGAGTTTATCCGCCGTGACGATCTGCTCTTCGCCGGCGGTGCGCTCGGCAAGTGCGCGCGCGTACCGCGTTTGCTCGGGGTCGTTCGAGGTTACGGGATAGCGCCACAAGTACGTGAACTCGTAGTTCGCGCCCATTGCTTCGCAGCACGATTTGAGCACGCGTTCGATGCGCCCGGGCATCGCGCTGCGTACGTCGTCCGAAAAGGCGCGTACGGTTCCGAGCATGCGCACCGTGCGAGGAATCACGTTATGAATGGTGCCGCCGTGAATCGACGCGATCGTCACGACCGCGGGCTCGATCGGATCGACGTGGCGTGAAACGACCTGCTGCACCGACGTGATGAAATTTGCGGCCGTGTAGATCGGATCGACCGCGTCGTGCGGTGCCGACCCGTGGCCGCCCTTGCCGAGCACGTCGATTTCTATCGAGTCGCTCGAAGCGTAAAACGGCCCTTCGCGAAAACCCAGCGTCCCGACGGGCAGTTTCGTGTTCAAATGCAAGCCGAAGGCGCGCTCGATGCCGAAGCGCTCGATGACGCCTTCCTCGACCATGACTTTTGCGCCGCCGTGTCCCTCTTCGGCGGGCTGAAAAAGCAGGCAGACGGTCCCCGGCAGGCGATCTTTTCCCTCCGCGATGAGTTCGGCCGCGCCCAGCAGCATGGCCACGTGTCCGTCGTGACCGCACGCGTGCATTTTTCCGTCGGTTATCGAACGGTACGCGTGGGCGTTTTCCTCACGAATCGGCAGCGCGTCCATGTCCGCGCGCAGCATGATCGTACGCCCCGGCAGCGCCCCGCGCATGACGCCGACGACCCCCGTGCCCGCGATGCCGGTATGCACGTCGAAGCCGAGTTTTTTCAGCCGGTCGGCCACGATACCGGCGGTGCGATGCTCTTCGAAACCCAGTTCGGGATGCATGTGCAAATCGCGCCGCAGCGCGACCACGTCGGAGAGCAGTCTCTCGGGGAGGTTAAGAGTACTAGTCATGCACGTTACAACTCCGGCAGGGACTTTTGTCGGAAACGAAGCATACCCTGGCACACGATTCGGGAACCCCAGTTATTTGATGACGAAGGACCAGCTCTACGCAGACTACGCCGGATATCACCAAGACGTCCGGAATCGTCGCGCCCACGCTGCCGGCATCCCGCTCATCGTGTTAGGGCTTCTTGGGCTTTTCCACGCCTGTCCGCTGCTCCGCATCGGTCCTGTCGATTTGGCGGTCGTGGCCGCCGTCGCGGTCCTACTCTATTACGTCGCGCTCGACGTTCGCGGCGCCCTCATCAGTGCGGTTGCGTTCTTCGTTTTATACGAGATTGCAATTCATCTGACGTGGGAACTTTGCGTTGGAGCGTTCATTCTCGGATGGATCTTCCAACTCGTCGGGCATCGCTTCGAAGGCAACAAGCCGAAATTTCTGGAGAATGTGGTTTATCTGCTCGTCGGACCACTCTATTTCTTTCAGGAACTTTTCGACTCGTTAATCCTCACGAAGAGAGCTACTTGATTGCTTTTCCCATAACCGCGTGGTAGGATTGCCGGGTATATCTGGTTTCGAAGTCCGTCGCAGTGTCCAGTCTCAAAGGTACCTAGGCGAGTCGAACTCAGGCCCAAATAACCACGTAACAAGGAGTCTCGTTTAGTGTACGTTGATGAAATGTTGAACTGCGTGGACTGTGGACGCCAATTCGCGTTCACGGCCGGCGAACAGCAGTTCTACGCCAGCAAAGGTTTCCAGAACAAACCCAACCGATGCCCCGATTGCCGTCAGGCACGCAAGCAAATGCGTAACAGCTCGGGCGGCGGTTCCGGTATGGGCGGCGGCCAGCGCCGCGAAATGTACCAGGCGACGTGCAGCCAGTGCGGCGGCGTTGCGGAAGTACCGTTCCAACCGCGCGGCGACAAGCCGGTGTATTGCCGCGATTGCTTTCAATCGCGTCCATCGTATCGGTAATAACTGAGCGTAGCATCAATAGAAGAGCCGCCCAAACGGGCGGCTCTTTGCTTTGCTGCTTCAGAAATTTTTCATGGTTGCGGCTTAGCGTGTTGTCCCTCAACAAACCATAGGAGCCGCCATGGTACATTTACGACTCTCTTGCGCCGCGGCACTCGTGCTTGCAGGCGCAACGCTTGCGGCTTGTTCCACGCAAAACGCAACGACGGCCGGTGCGCCGCCGATGCCCAGCCGTATAGCCGACACGACGAGCGGAACATCGGTGCTCAGCACGTTAACGCGCGAACAAACGATCGGTTCCACTTCGCCGCAGACACCGCACGACGTGAACCCGTATGGGCTCGATGTAGCGAAAACAACTGCGGGAAAAATAACCGCCGGCGATTTGGTGGTCTGCGACTTCAACGATCCCGGAAACGTTCAGGGCACCGGAACGGAGATCGTCGCGCTGCATCCGGTGGTCGGTTCGTCGCCCACGTTCATCGCTAAAGACAGCACGCTCGCGGGATGCAACGCTCTTGCCACCGCGCCGAACGGAAACATTTGGCTCGCTGCGTTCAAGGCCAACGACAATCCGATCTTTACGCCGAACGGCGTACGGGTCACCGCGTTGTCGAACGGGCCGTGGGATCATCCGTTCGGAGAGGCGTTCGCGCCGCCGCTGAATGCAAACAGTCTACCTGCCTTTTACGTCAGCAATGCCGGTGACGGCAGTTTGGTCCGCGTCTCGATCATGCCTGGTCCCAAGTTTTCATTCACGGTCATCGCCACGGGTTTCCCGGTGAACGGCGGCAAACCGGGCAGCATTCTTAGTCCGTCGGGTTTGAACTATCAAACGTCGGGCGATCGCCTCTACATCGTCGACGGCACCAACAACACGCTGTATGCGATCGACAACGTCTCCGGCGTCGGCGCGAACGGCATCGCCGTCAACGCGAACGGGCAAAGCTTTACCGGCTCGTCCGCGTCGAGCGCGCACGTTATTTTCTCCGGGCCCCCGCTGAACGGTCCCATCAGTTCGGCGATTCTTCCGGGCGGGAACGTCGCCATCGGCAACACGCTCGATCCAGACGGTAAAAACCTGATCGTCGAAGTTTCGCCCACCGGACAACTGCTCGACGTGGACAACGTCGACACGGGTCCCGCCGGTGCCATCTTCGGCATGGTCGCAACCGGCACGAGCGCCGCGGACGCGAAACTCTACTTCAACGACGACAACGACAACACCGTAAAAGTCCTAAGCCAGTAAACGAAAGAGCCGCCTTCTGGCGGCTCTTTTATCATCGGCTCTTTCCTGCGCGCTGCGCGCCTGTTGCAACTATAAGCTATCTAACGACCGCGACTCTCGTCACGCATCTAACGCCCGCGACTCTCGTCACGCATCTAACGCCCGCGACTCCTCGTCATCCTGAGCCTGTCGAAGGACGCGCCGAGCAACGCCGAGGCGGCTCAGCAACGAACATTCTCATGCTTGAGGAATGCTTATGCGGGTTCTTCCGTGACGCGCGGCCTCCAGGCGAGCGCTACGGTAACGCAAACCCCGAGGTTGACGAGCAGCGCCAAGAATCCCGGATTGATTCCTGCCACATCCAAACTGTGGTGCCACAGATAGAACGCGACGATCTCGCCGGCTAGAATTCCGGAGCCGATCGCCCACGCGTTGGCGCGTTTCCAATAGATGCCGAAAATAAAGGCGGGCATGAACTGCGTGATGCCGTTGTAGTACAGCAGCAGCAGATCGACGAGCGTCTTGTTCCAAAACAGCCACATGACGAACGCGCCAATCGCGATGACGATGACGAAGAAGCGCGTCCAGCGCACCTCGCCGAGGACGTTGTGCGCGAATACGCTTGACGCGCCGAGCAGCTGCGCGGACGCCGGCAATAGTGCTGCAAGGCAGCCCGCCGCGCCGATGACGCCCATCACCCATGCCGGATAATAGTGCTGCACGACGAGCAGAAAGGATTGGTCCGCCGCCGGTCCCTTCAAACCGGGCGTGACGACGAGCGCGGTGAAGCCGGCCAAAAAGACGAGCAGCAGCACGAGCTGATAGAGCGGTAGAAAGATCGCGTTGCGGCGTATCGTGTTGCCGTCACGCGCCGAATACACCGCGGCGATCGAGTGCGGGCCCATGTAGAAGCCGATGCTCGTCAGGAGCACCGTCGAGATGTACCAGTTCATGCCCATTTTCGAGGTGCCGGCTTGCAGCGTCAGCCAGTGCGGTGACGCCGCCAGCACGCGATCGAACATCGCGCCGAACGAGCCGAAGAAATGCAGCGGCAGCACGATGCCCGCAAAGAGCACCGCGCCGAGAACGAGCGCGTCCTTCACGATGCTCGCCCACGCCGTTCCGTGCAGGCCGGCGGTGAACGTAAAGACGACGATGAGCGCGAATGCGACGGCAACGGCCACGGTCGCGTTGTAGTGTCCGTAGCCCGCGATGCTCAGCACGATTTGCACGCCGGTCAACTGCAGCGTGACGTACGGAATGATCAGCAGGAACTGCAGAATCGCCACGCCGGTTGTAAGCACTTTGCTGCCGTAGCGCGCTTGAAAGAAATCCGGCGAGGTGAGCAGGTGCCGCTCTTTGCCGATGCGCCACACTTCGGGCAGATAGAAATACCCGATGATGTATCCGATGGTGCCGTAGGCGAGAATATAAAACGCCGGCGCGCCCTTTCCGTACGCCCAACCCGCTGCGCCGAGGAACGTGAAACTCGTGTAGACTTCGCCGGCAAGCAGTATCCAGAGAAACAGCGCGCCGAACGAGCGGCCGCCGACGATATACTGCTGCGGGTCCATCTTGATGCGCCGCACGCCGTACAGCGCGAACGCCACCGTGCCCACGAGGATGGCGCCCGCGATCGCGAGCGCCGTGGCTGCCGGGTTCAACGGCGTCCCTCCAAGCGGTAGACCCCGTAGATGCACAGCGGCGTCACCAGGACCCAGAGAAAGATCCATGCCAGCAAGAACGGGAAGCCCAGAATGCGCGGCTCGAGGCGGTTGGCCAGCGGTACCGCGAACGTCAGCATGACCGGCGAGATAATCGCAAGGCCGAAGCGGGCCAAGGCGTTCATCATCCTTCAATAGTACTAGCGGGCCATGAATACCTACGACGCCATTATCGTCGGCGGTGGGCACAACGGACTGGTGGCCGCGTGTTACCTGGCCAAAGCCAATCGCAAAGTGCTCGTCCTCGAACGCCGCTACATCGTCGGCGGCGCATGCGTGACCGAAGAGCGCACGTTCCCAGGCTTCAAAGTTTCGACGGCCGCGTACGTGAACAGCCTGTTTCGTCCGGAGATCATCCGCGATTTACGGCTGAAGGACTATGGCTTCGAACTGATCGAGCGCAATCCAGCGTCGTTCTCGCCGTTTCTCGACGGCCGTTATCTCATGCTGGGCGGATCGCACGAGCAGAACGCCGGCGAGATCTCCAAATTCAGCAAGAACGACGCGCAGAATTATTCGAAGTACGAAGAGATGCTGATGCGCGTCGCCTCGGTGATCGAGCCGACCCTCGTGCAGACGCCGCCGAACGTCGTCAAGCCGGGCATCGGTGATTTTCTGAGCCTTGCGGCGCTCGGCAAGAGCGCGCACAAACTCGGCAGCGGCATCGACGAGGCGCTCGAGGTGCTTACCGGCGCGGCGCGCCCCATTCTCGATCGCTGGTTCGAATCGGAGGAACTCAAAGCCACGCTTGCGACCGACGCCATCATCGGCGCGTTCGCGTCGCCGTCGATGCCCGGCACCGCCTACGTGCTCTTCCATCACGTGATGGGTGAAACCAACGGCAAGCGCGGCGTGTGGGCGTACGTCAAAGGCGGAATGGGCGGTCTCACGCAGGCCCTCGCCAAGGCCGCAAACGATCTCGGCGTCGAAATTCGCACGGACGCGGACGTCGCGAAGATTCTTACGAAGAACGGCGCGGTCACCGGCGTCGCGCTTGCGAACGGCGATGAATTCTGCGCGAAGATGGTTGCCAGCAATGCCGACTGCAACGTGACCTTCAACAAACTGCTCGACAAGTCGGACGTTCCGCAAGCCTTTCACGATGCGGTCAACCGCATCAGCTACGCAAGCGCTTCCGCGAAGATCAACGTCGCGCTCGAGCGCCTGCCGAGTTTTACGGCGCTTCAAGGCCACGAGGCCGGACCCCAGCATCGCGGTACGGTGCATCTCTGCCCGGATCAGGACTTCATCGAGCGCGCGTACGACGAGGCCAAGTACGGTGAGCCTTCGCGCGAGCCGGTTGTGGAATGTACGATGCCCTCATCGGTCGACCCCACGGTCGCACCCGACGGCAAGCACGTCATGTCGATGTTCGTGCAGTACGCGCCGTACGACATCAAAGGACGCGAGTGGACGAACGAAGCCAAAAATGCGTTCGCGGACCGCTGCTTCGAAATCGTCGAGCGGTATGCGCCCGGCTTCAAGAACTCCGTGATCGACCGGCAGATTCTCACGCCGCGCGATCTCGAAGCCACGTTCAATCTCACCGGCGGCAACATTTTCCAAGGCGCGATGAATCTGGATAAACTCTTCATGTTTCGTCCCGTTCCGGGATATGCGGGGTATAAGATGCCGGTGAAGGGCTTATATCTGTGCGGCTCCGCCGCGCATCCCGGAGGCGGCGTCATGGGCGCGCCAGGATGGAACTGTGCCCGCGAGATGCTCAAAGCATAATGGCAAGCCGTAACGCGTTTCTACCCGACAACATCCAACACTACATCGACGAAGTGACCGTGCGCGATGCGCCGGTGCTGCGCGAGCTGCGTACCGAGACGGCCAAGATGCCGCAAGCCGGAATGCAAACCGGCGCCGATCAGGTGCAGTTTCTGCAGCTGCTGGTGCGGCTCATCGGCGCCCGGCGCTGCATCGAAGTCGGCGTGTTCACCGGATATAGTGCGCTCGGCGTCGCGCTGGCTCTTCCCCAGGACGGCCTGATCGTCGCCTGCGACGTCAGCGAAGAGTACACCGCGATCGCGCGCCGCTATTGGGATCGCGCCGGCGTCGCGGAGAAGATCGACTTGTATCTCGCGCCCGCAACGCAGACGCTCGACGGCTTGATTCGTGCGGGAGAAGAAGGCCGCTTCGACTTCGCCTACATCGACGCCGACAAAACCGGATACGACGCCTACTACGAACGCTGTCTTCGCCTGCTGCGTTCGAACGGCATTATCGCGATCGACAACGTGCTCTGGAGCGGCCGCGTCGCGGACGATGCGGCGGCGGATGAGGATACGCTCGCGCTTCGAGCGCTCAACGAGAAGATCGGCCGCGACCAGCGCGTCGACGGAAGTTTACTCCCCATCGGCGACGGCCTCATGATCGTGCGCAAACACTAATTTTGAAGATCGTTAGCCTTAACTGCAACGGCATCCGGTCGGCGGCGCGCAAAGGTTTCTACGCGTGGATGCACGCGCAGGACGCGGATTTCGTGTGTTTGCAGGAGACCAAAGCGCAGGAGCACCAGCTGCCGCTGGAAGCCGCGGCCGTCGCGCACTATACCGGCGTGTTTCTGGATGCCGAGAAGAAGGGCTACAGCGGCGTCGCCGTCTACGCGAAGAAAAAACCGGAGACGATCGTACGCGGTTTGGGCTGGCCGGAGTACGATCGCGAAGCGCGTTGGGTGCAACTCGATTACGGCGCGTTCAGCATCGTCTCGTTTTACATGCCGTCCGGCGCGATGGGACCGGTGCGCCAGGTCGTGAAGGAAGCGTTCATGGAGCAGTTCTACGGCGAACTGCGGCGCTTGCGGGAGACGGGACGCTCGTACGTCATCGCGGGCGACTTCAACATCGCGCACAAAGAAATCGACGTCTACAACCCCATTCGCTGCAGCCGCATCTCCGGATTCTTTCCGCACGAGCGCGCTTGGATGGAAAACGTGCTCTCTGAGCTCGGCTGGGTGGATGCGTTTCGCGTCGTGAACGAGCAGCCCAAGCAATTCAGTTGGTGGTCGAATTTTCAAAATGCGTTCGAACGCAACAACGGCTGGCGCATCGATTACAACCTGGTGACGCCGGACCTGCGCGATGCCGTGCGTTCCGCTTCGATCTATCGCGAGCAGCGCTTCTCCGACCACGCCCCCGTCATCATCGACTACGATCTGACGATATGACGGATGTGCCGCTTTTCGATCCGGCGGAACACGAGCCGCTTTGCAGCGATTCCTGGAACGAACAGGCCGCTCGTGAGTTCGTCGCCCGTGTGGTTCGCGACGCCGACGACGCGTTCCAACCAGCGCAGTTCTGGCCGCTGCATCCCGAGGACCGGTATGACGAAGAACGCAGCGGATTGCGCGGCGTGTATTGCGGTGCGGCCGGAACGATGTGGGCACTGCATCGCTTGGCGACGGACAACGGGCTTGCTCTTCGCAACGACTACGCGCAAGCAATCGTACAATGCGAGGAAGCCTACCGGTCCGACCCGTGGGAAACGAAGGGTGCCGTGCCCTCGTACTTTTTGGGCACGACGGGAATCATGGCGGCGCGTTACGCGCTCACAAACGACACGAATCTGTACGGCGCGATCGAAGCCGAGATTCGTGCGAACGTCGATAATCCGACGCGAGAAGCCCTCTGGGGCGCGCCCGGAAGCGCAATCGCGGCGCTGCTCGTTCGCGAGCGTGACGGCGCCCGGTGCTTCGACGACGTGCTGCGCGCCGTTCAAGACGCGCTTTGGAAGACGTGGATACCGGCGGATGCACCCTTGGGTTTACTGTGGGAACAGGAGCTGAGCGGACGCACGTGCCGGTATGTCGGCG
>DATEHZ010000087.1:0-14771 GCA_035279385.1 Vulcanimicrobiaceae bacterium
GGCTTTACGCGGCCGCTCGCGGATCGCCTCAATCAGTCCAGCGGCATTCGCGTGGTCGAAGGCGCCGAAGGCATGGTATTGCGCGCCGGGGAGGCGATTATCGCACCCGCAGGGCGCCAGCTCGTCCTTCGCCGTTCGTACGGGAGCGACGACGTGGAGGTGCAACTGCGTGCGGACGACGGTCATTCGCTGCACGTTCCGAGTGTCGACGTCATGACGGCGTCCGTGGCCGAAGTGTACGGCGCCTGCGCGCTTGCCGCGATTCTGACCGGCATGGGCCAAGACGGCGTGGCCGGTTTACGCAAGGTCAAAGACGCCGGCGGATACGTCATCGGACAGGATGCGGCAACGTCGGTCGTCTACGGAATGCCGCGCGCCGCCGCACAGGCGGGACTCGTCGATCGCGTCCTTCCGCTCGATCAGATCGCGCCCGCGCTCTGCGAACTGACGAACAGTTCCTTCGCACGCTCTTAACCGAATCGACGCGCGCCGCTGGGCGGCCCGGTAGGAGCAGCGGGCTCAAAGGGCAATTAGACCCACGTAACGGGAGCTACGTCGTTACTCGGAGCGTGGATGAGGCTAAACCGGAGTTCGCACCGTTATGTCATCGGCGGTGTCGAGCTGTCACGAGAAGAGATCGTTCACAAGTACTTGCATTTGGTCAAGTACGTGGCGGGACGCATCTCTGTTAATCTGCCTCCGAACGTCGAACTCAACGACCTCATCAACGACGGCATTCTCGGGCTCATCGACGCCATCGAGAAATACGACGACGCGCGCGGCGTCAAATTCGAAACCTACGCGATAACCCGAATCAACGGCGCCATTCTGGATGCGCTGCGCTCGCTCGACTGGGTGCCGCGTGCGGTTCGCCAGCGCGCCCGCGAACTGGAGCGCGCGTACCAGGAGCTCGAGGCCACGTTCGGCCGGGTTCCGACCGAGGACGAGATCGCGCAGAAGCTCGGCATCTCGCGCAAGGAGCTCGACAGCCTCATGCAGCGCGTGCGCGGCACGGCCGTGCTCTCGCTCGAAGAGTTCCTGCCGAACGAAAAAGGCTACGAGATCCCGCTCGTCGACACGCTCAAGGATTCCGACAACGAGGTCACCACGGCGGTCGAGCAGCGCGAGATCCGCGCTGCGCTCGTAACCGCCGTCGAGAACCTGCCGCCCCAAGAGCGCACCGTCATCTCGCTCTATTATTTCGACGGTCTGACGCTCAAAGAGATCAAGAGCGCGCTCAACGTGTCCGAGTCGCGCGTCTCGCAGATTCACGCGCAAGCCGTGATACATCTGCGCCAAAAATTGCGCGAGCTGCGCTCGGATTTGGGCTATCGCGACGGAGACCCCAACGTCAAGCAGAAGTACCTGCGCAAGACCCCTCCCGCGGCCGATAACATCAGTAGAGCCGGCTAGCACCGCCGTCCAGGCGGGCTAGGGGATAGCCGGCCAACCTGGAATTTTTTGCCATGGCCATTCGACCGGTCGATCTCCAGCTCGCCTACCTGGCTGCTCCCCAAAACGCGGCCGTGCTGAGCAGCGCCCAAGAGGGGCCGCAAGCCGCACAGCAGTCGGCTGCCGCAGCTTTTGCCGCTGAAATTGTGCGCCGCGAAGAGAGCGTCGACGAGCCGGTAAAGGTCGAAGGCGCGAAGGTACGTGCCCGCGAGGAGCGCGACCCCGGCGGAGGGCACGCGCAGCCCGACGGCCGCCGCAGACGCCCGCCCGATGAAGAGGCCCCGCCGAATTCGAGCGCGCTGGGATTAGCGGGCGCGGGCGAGCACTTCATCGACGTAACGGCGTAGCCGCGCCGTGGCCGGAATCGATCCGCTCGCTGCGTTGACCGCCCGGGTAGCCGCCGCAGAAGCGGCGATGGTCGAAGCCGCAATCAACCTCGGCGTTTGCGCCGAGCTGCTGCAGACGCAGCTGAGCACCGGCGACATTCTTGCCGCGAACGTACTCCCGCCGCAAGGCGGAGCAGACCTCATCGAAATGCTCGGCCTGCGCGTCGCCGCGCAGCTGCCGCCCGGGGTTCATCCCGGCGATACGCTGCTGCTGCAAGTCACGGGTTTTGCCGGTACGCAAATCTACGTGCGCAACTTGGGAACGCCCGATCCCCGCAATCCGCTGCCGGTGATCGACGTCGTGCTCAAAGCGCCGCCGGAGAGCGAGGCGGCGCCCGCGCCGCAGCAGATGCAAACGGCACAAACGCAAACGCCGCAGCCGATCTCGCCGCCGCGCGCGGTGTTCGTCGCTGCGTCGGTTCGTCAGGCGCCTTCACCGCCCGTGCAAACGCAGATACAACCGCACGCGCAAACGCAAACGCAGGTGCTGCAGCAACTCGCGGCGCCCGTGCGCGGCGTCGAAGCACGCATCGCCGCCGCGCAGGCGGCGAGAGTACGGCCGCCGATAACGCAAGCGCCTGCGCCCGTTCCCGCGCCGCGCGCGCCGGCGGTGCGGGTGAGCGCAGTGGAGACGAGCGCCGTGCAAACTGCCGCACGCGCGGTGACGCGCACGGTGCAAACGGTGGGCGAATTTCTCCGCGCCGCACGATTGCCGGATACACCGTTCACGCGCATGGCGGCGACGATTGCGCCGCACGCGCCCGAGCGATTGCCGTCGGTGCTGCAGCGTTTGGAGGCCGCGCTGCCGCGCACCGCGCAGGATGCTCGCATTCCGACGCTGCGCACGCTCATCGGATTCACCGCACGGCTGAATCCCGGAAATTCGCAAACGCTGCGCGCGCAGATTTCGGCGTACGTTTCCAACGTCGTTCAAGGCGTCGAATCCAAACTCACCCAGCTGCTGCAAGCCCATACGCACGCGCGTCCGGCGGCTGCCGCATTGGCGCAGACGCAACCGCCGCAGCAGCAGCAGGGGCAGGAGCAGGCCGACGCGCCGGCCCCATCGCCGACGATCGCGCAGGCACGCGTCGCCGAACGTTCCGCCGCCATCTCGCACGACCTCAAATCCGTCGTGCTCTCGCTGCTTGGCGATCCGCCCGCGGAACGCACGCCCGCAATGACGCAGGCGCTGACCGAAGCGCTCGTGACGCTGACCGGCGTGCAAGTCAACGCAATCTCGTCGAATCAGCAGAGTCCCGGTACGATCAATTTCACGCTGCCCGTCTACTATCACGAGGGCGGCAAGGCCGCGCAGATCCGCATCTCGCGCGAAGGCGATTCGCGCGCGGCAAAAATCGATGCCGACAATTTTCACGTTGCGTTCGTGCTCGACACCGCGAACCTGGGAACCGTTGCAATCGACGTGCAGACGACGGGGCGCGCGGTGAAGATCGACGTGAAAACCGAGAACGCGCCGGCGGCCGATCGATTCTCGACCACGCTGAACTCGCTGCGCGCGCGTTTGGAAGATTTGCGCTACCGCGTTGCGTCGGCCGCTGCTTCGGCACTGCCGGCGGTGAAGCCGGAAACCGCGCCCATCCCCAGAACTTCGAAACACGACGGCACGCGCGGATTGGATCTGGAGGCGTGAGCTTTTACGACTTCCGCAAGAAGGTCGCACCGCGTCCCGCCGCTGCAGCGCTCAAGTACGATCCGGTCGGTCACGATGCGCCGCAGGTGATCGCTGCGGGCCGGGGGCTGGTCGCCGAAGAGATTGTTCGCGTGGCAAAAGAGCACAACGTGCCGCTGCACGAGGACGCGGAACTGGTCGAAGCGCTCTCGCGCCTGGAACTCACCGAGTCGATTCCGCGCGAACTCTACGCGGTCGTCGCGGAGGTGCTCGCGTACGTGTTTCGCGTGGACGCGCAGGCCGCCACGCGCAGCCACTCGCGGTAAATCTCTACACTCCCAAACGCCTACGGCCGAACACCAGTGCATGGGCGCTGCTGTCCACGCGCGCGGCGACGGGCGCATTCGATACTTCGACGGTCTGCGGGCGCTGGCCGTGCTTTCCGTTGTCGCCTTTCACGCCGGTAAATACAGCCGCGCCGACCTCGCACGCGTATTTCCGCGGATCGTGATGCAGGGGCATCACGGCGTCGAGCTCTTTTTCGTCATCTCCGGCTTGTGCCTATCGTATCCGACGCTCAAGAGCATCTACGAGCGCGGGAGCGATGCGTTCGACGTCGTGGGGTTTGCGGCAAAACGCCTTACGCGCATCGTGCCGCCGTTCTACGCGGCGATCGCGGTGTTTTGGGCCGCCGGGCCGCAGCGCGTTCCATTCGCCGACGTCGTTCGCCAAGCGCTGTTCATCGACAACGGCACGCAGCTGCTGAACTCGTCGTTCTGGTCGCTTCCCGTCGAGTTTCGCTGGTATTTCCTTTTTCCGCTGATGCTGCTGCTGTGGGTTCGATCGAAGCGCGCGTTTGGGTGTCTGGTGGCGCTGCTCTTCGTGCTGGCGCAGACGCGCGCCGAAAGCGCCGACGTGGTCGCGCTTCCGGCGTTCATGCTCGGCATCGTCGCTGCCGATCTCGCCGTTCGACCGCGAGACGTCGCGAGATTCGCGCTGCCCGCGTTCGCGCTCGTGCTCCTTGCCGCGTTCGTACACTCATCGCCCCTGGACAGCGGAACGGAAACGAGCGTGCTTTGGGAACTTGCGGTATTCTTACTCGTCGTGGCGGCCGGTTCTGCGGGATGGCTGCGGCGAGCGCTCTCGAGCAGTGTGCTCGCGTTCATCGGCGTGGCGTCGTACAGCATCTACCTCTGCCACGAACTCGCGATCTATTACGCGGAGCGATGGGGATACGCGCCCTGGATCGCGGGCGTGGCGGGCATTGCGTTCGGCGTGGTGTTTTGGTACGTCGTCGAGCGGCCGCTGCTTTCTCCGCAGACGCGCAACCGTGTGGTCCGCGTTCTGAGCGATAGCCTGCGCGGCTGGTTCCGCGCCGTCGGCGTACCGGCAAACATGCAATTGCCGTTGCCCGAGCCTAAAACGCAGCCTGCAAGCTAGCGGACGAAGTATACCGGCACCGAAGGCCGCGGTCATGCAAGAACGCAAACTTGGAGCATTGACGGTCTCCGCGCTCGGTCTGGGCTGCATGGGCATGTCGGACTTTTACGGCGGGCGCGACGATGAAGAATCCATTGCGACGATCCACCGCGCCATCGAACTCGGCTGTACGTTCCTCGACACCGCCGACGTGTACGGCATCGGCAAAAACGAGGAACTCGTCGGGCGTGCGATACGCGATCGCCGCGACAAGGTGACGCTCGCGACGAAGTTCGGCAACGTGCGCGGCGCAAACGGCGAGTGGCTGGGCGTAAACGGCAAAGCGGACTACGTGAAATCCGCGTGCGAGGCGAGTTTGAAGCGTCTGGGCGTCGAGACGATCGATCTGTATTATCAGCACCGCGTCGATCCGCAGACGCCGATCGAAGAAACCGTCGGCGCGATGGCGCAGCTCGTTCGCGAAGGTAAAGTGCGGTATATCGGCCTCTCGGAAGCGGCGCCGCAAACGATCCGGCGCGCGCACGCGACGCATCCGGTAACCGCCGTGCAGACGGAGTACTCGCTCTGGACGCGCGATCCCGAGCACGAAATTCTTCCGACGGTGCGCGAACTCGGCATTGGTTTCGTCGCATACAGCCCGCTCGGCCGCGGCTTTTTGACGGGCCGCTTCAAAAAATACGAGGATTTGCCGGAGAACGATTATCGCCGGCACCACCCGCGTTTCGAAGGCGAAAATTTCGAACGCAATCTGCATCTGGTTCGCGTGGTCGAGCAGATCGCCGGCGAAAAACACGCGACGGCTTCGCAGATCGGACTAGCGTGGCTGCTCGCGCGACCAGACGGCATCGTACCGATTCCCGGAACGAAGCGCCGCACGTATTTGGAGGAGAATCTGGGGGCGCTCGACGTCACGCTCTCACCGGACGATCTGCGGCGGATCGAAGCGGCGTTTCCGCTGGGCGCCGCCTCGGGCCCACGCTATCCGGAAGCCGCTATGGCGGCCCTCAATCGCTAGCCCGGGCCGCTCCTCGAATCGAACAGGAGTTCGATTCCGTCCGGCGAAGAGGCTGACCCCGTGAGCTGGATTTCCAAGTTACGGGCATCGTTCGGGAAGGCCCGGGACACGCTCTCGGGGGTGCAGGCCTTGGGCCGCGCTCGCCGCCCGATCACGCCGGAGCTTTGGGAAGAGCTGGAAGACCTGCTGCTCCTGGCGGATTTCGGCGTCCCGACGACCGAGAAGATCGTGAACGGCTTGAAGACCGTTGCGAAACAGGAGCTCTGGGCGACCAGCGATCAAATCGTCGCGCGCTTCCGCAAAGACGTCGAACGCTTTCTCACGTTGCCGAACCCCGAGCTCGATCTGAGCGAGAGGCCGTCGGTCGTGCTCGTCGTCGGCGTGAACGGCAGCGGCAAGACGACGACGATCGGCAAGCTCGCGACGCGCCTTCGCAAGGAAGGCAAACGCGTGCTGCTCGTCGCGGCCGATACGTTCCGCGCCGCGGCGGCGGAGCAGCTGCACATCTGGGCCGAGCGCAGCGCGTCCGACTACATCCGCGGCAAGGAAGGCGCCGATCCGGCGTCGGTGGTGTTCGACGGCATCCAAGCGGGAAAGTCGCGCGGCGCGGACGTCATACTCGTCGACACGGCGGGCCGTCTGCAGACCAAAACCAATCTCATGGAAGAGCTCAAGAAGATGCGCCGGATTATCGAACGTGAAACCGGCCGTCCGCCCGCGGAAACGCTGCTCGTTCTCGACGGAACCACCGGACAGAACGCGATCTCGCAGGCGAAACTCTTCAACGAGACGACCGCGCTCACGGGCGTGGTCGTCTCGAAACTCGACTCGACGGCCAAAGGCGGGGTGCTCGTGGCCATCGTCGACACCCTCGAGATTCCCATCAAATACGTCGGTCTCGGTGAATCCGCCGATGCTCTGCAGCCCTTCGTCCCATCGGAATTCATCGAAGCCCTCTTCGAGGACTCGTCATTCTGATGGGACTCGTCATTCGGAGCTTGTCGAAAAACGAAATGCCACCCCGTTGGCATTTCAAGCGGTTAGCGTGATACTCACAACGTACGCGAATTTTTAGGAGAGAACACAAAATGGCAGCGCAAGATGAACGGCAGGTCGCCCTGAGCAACGCCCTCGCGCAGATCGAGCGGCAATTCGGCAAGGGCTCGATCATGCGGATGGGCGAGATTCAGGAGAAGATGTCGTTCGAGGTCGTTCCGAGCGGATCGATCGCGATCGACCTCGCCCTGGGCGTCGGCGGATTTCCGCGCGGACGCATCGTCGAGATCTACGGCCCCGAGTCCAGCGGAAAAACCACGCTCGCGCTGCACGCAATCGCCGAAGCGCAGAAGAACGGCGGCACAGCCGCGTTCATCGACGTCGAACACGCGCTGGACCCGAATTACGCCGCCGCGCTCGGCGTCGATCTCGACAATCTGCTGGTTTCGCAGCCGGACACCGGCGAACAGGCGCTGGACATCGCCGAGATGCTCGTGCGCAGCAACGCGGTCGACGTGATCGTCGTCGACTCGGTCGCCGCGCTCGTCACGAAAGCCGAACTGGAAGGCGACATGGGCGACACGCACGTCGGCCTGCAGGCGCGTCTGATGTCGCAGGCGCTGCGCAAACTCACCGCCGCGATCTCGCGCAGCAAGTCGGTCATGATCTTCATCAACCAGCTGCGCGAAAAAGTCGGCGTCATGTTCGGCAGCCCGGAAACGACCTCGGGCGGCCGCGCGCTCAAGTTCTACGCATCGATTCGCCTGGACGTCCGCAAACTCGAACAGATCAAGATCGGCCAGGAGGTCGTCGGATCGCGCACGCGCGTCAAAGTCGTCAAGAACAAAGTCGCGCCGCCGTTCCGTCAAGCCGAATTCGACATCACCTACGGCCACGGCATCAGCAAGATGGGCTCGATTCTCGACGTCGCGCTCGAACGCAACATCGTCGGCAAGAGCGGCTCCTGGTACACCTACGGCGACACGCGCATCGGCCAAGGCCGCGAAAACGCAAAAGCCTACCTCGAAGAGCACAACGATCTCGCCGACGAAATCTCCTCAAAAATTCGCGAAGAGTTGGCAAGCCAAGTCATGTCCCGCAACGGCCACGCTACACCTGTTGAGAACGTCTGATTTCCGCAATGCCGTCGTTGCCGAAGGCCTCGTGTGCCATAGCACACGTCGGCCTTCGGCGCCTCGGCCTGACGAAAATCAGACGTTCTCGCGGCAGAATAAGATCGAGTCTAATTCACTTTAAAGTTAAGCGAGTAGAGACATCAACCATGGCTGACGGTGTGGGTCGGGGGAGGGGGGACTTGTTCGGGGAATCTCCGATTTTTTCGCTCCCCCGGCCCACATCGTCAGCCTACGTAACGGCCCTGCGAGCGCTGGCACAAAGACGGCTCACCGAAGCCCAACTCTGGCAGAAGCTCGAGCGCAAAGGCTACGAAGACGGCGAGATCCAAGACGCGATCGCACGATGTAAACGCGACGGCTACGTAGACGACCGGCTCTTCGCGCAGCTCTACGTGGAGCAGAAGCGCAAAGCGGTCGGCAACGTGCGGCTCGTCGGCGAACTCGTGCGCAAGGGCATCGAGCGCGATGCCGCGGCTGCCGCGGTCGGCAACGGCAGCATGGACGAGAGCGAGCGCCTCGATGAAGCGCTTGCGAAACTCTTTCGCGCGAAACCCGAGCTCAGTTATCCCTCCGCGGCGCGCGCGCTCGAACGCCTCGGTTTTCCTGCCTCGCTGATCTACCGGAAGCTGCGCGACCACGCGGCAGACTTCGGACCGTTCGCCGATTTGGCTGCTGCCGAATAAACCGTTAGTCGCCGCCCTGTTCGGGCACGACCTGCCCGTAATTCAATATCGCCACCAACAGGACGCCGCCGATGCAGTTGCCGATGAAGACCGGCACGAGAAAGTTCGTGACGTACTGCGTCCACGGCCACGCGCCCGCCGCAACGACGTAGAGCGCTTCGACCGAGCCCGCGATAATGTGGCTCAGCCCGGCGGCCCCGACCAGCCACGTGATAATGACGATGATCCACACACGCTGCGGATTGGCGGCGGGCAATAGCCACACGACCAGTGCGATGAGCCAGCCCGCGAGAATACCTCGCCAAACGATCTCCCCGAACGACGGGTGCACCGCCTGCATGCCGATCTGCAAAAACGCGGCTTTGATTTTCGGATCGAACATCGCGGTTTTTGCGACGACTTCGGCAAAGATCGCGGCGCCGATGAGATTCGTGACCAGCACGATGGTCCACAATCGCAGCATTTGAGCGAGTTTCTTGGGCTTGTCCGGATCGTCGAGCACGGGCAGAATTGCCGTCAGCGTATTCTCGGTAAAGAGCTGCTGCCTGCCCAGAATGACGATGAGAAAGCCGAGCGTGTATCCCAAATTTTCGCCGAGCGTGCGCCACGGAGCGTCGGGAAGGTACGCGCGCAAAACGCCGGTTCCGACGAGTGATGCGCCCATCGAAAGACCGGCGGCCAGACCCGAGAACGCGAGCGCCAGCGCCGGCCGGGAGATCTCCGTTTCTCCCTCGCGGCGAATCGTTTCGAAAACAACCGCGGCTCGCAGCGCCGAGCGCTGTTTTACTTCCTGCTCTTCCTGCGGACTGAGTTGAACGATGTTGCCCGAATCATCCGATGAGGCGTCCGCCTTCTGCTCTGCCACGCGGCCCATGTACCCGTGTCCGTAACGCGGTAACCGCGGGCACTATCCCCGGCATGCCCGCCCGTACAGTGCTCGTTGCCGAGGACGACCCGGCGATTCGCGAGCTGCTCTCGCATCATCTGCAGCGTGAAGGATTCGACGTGCTCGCAGTGGGCGATGGAAACGCCGCTCTGCGCGCGGCACGAGAGCTCGCCGACGTGCTCGTGCTCGACATCGGCCTGCCGGCGATCGACGGACTCGAAGTCGCACGCACGCTGCGCCGCGAACAATGCGAGATTCCGATCATCATGCTGACGGCGCGCGCCGATGAAATCGATCGGATCGTGGGCTTGGAACTCGGCGCCGACGACTACATCTGCAAACCGTTTTCGCCGCGCGAGGTCGTCGCGCGCGTGAAGGCGGTGATGCGGCGCGCGGGCGTTCCCAACGAACAAAAAGCGCCCGTTCTCAATTTCGGCCGCCTGGAAATCGACGAAGCCGCGCGCGAGGTGCGGGTCGACGGGTGCGACGTCAAACTCAAGCCCCGGGAATTCGCGCTGCTGCTCACCCTCGCCAGCAATCCGGGCGTCGCGCTCTCGCGCCGCACGCTGCTGGAGAAAGTGTGGGGCTTCGATTTCGACGGCGACGAGCGCACCGTCGACGTGCACGTGCGCCGCGTACGTTTGAAGATAGAAGAGGAGCCGGATTTGCCGCCGATGCTGCAGACGGTGCATGGCTTCGGATATAAGTTCTCGCGCTCATAGGCGCCTGGAACCCGTGGCGTCGCTCGCCGCGCCGCTCTCGGATGCACTGCGGCGCGGACCCGTGCCGCTGCTCGCGCTTCGGCTTCCCGAATTCGAACGCATCGCGTGGCGCGAGGGCAAGCGCGCGGCGCAGCGCCTCGAACGCGCGACGAACGCGGCGTTCGTCGAGTCCGCCGGCCGCGTTCTGCGCGCGGGCGATCGCGGCGCGCACGATCCGGGAAGCGACGTTTTCGCAATCGCGATGACGGCGCCGTCGCGGCACCCGCGCGCACCGTTGCCCGTCGACATCCGCACCGTGCTCGAACGCATTGCCGCCGCGATCTCGATGCGGTGCGCATTGCGCGTCGAAACCGGCTGGACGATGCTCGGGCGGCTGGACCGCGACCTGGAACGCGATATCGCGCTCGCGCTCGAACGCGGCGCGCGGGAACGCGAACGCTACGAGTTCTTCTCGGCGATAGGACACGAACTGCGCACGCCGCTCACGTCGATTCGCGGCTATCTCGAAACGCTGCTCGACGGCGAGATCGAACCCGCAACCGCGCGCCGATTTTTGGAAACGGCGCGGCGTGAGGCGCTGCGCATGGGCCGTCTGCTCGAGGGAATGTTCGAATTCTCGCTGCTCGATCTCTCGGGCGAAGCGCTCGCGGGATCGTCCTGCGATTTGGAGGAGCGGCTGCTGCGGGCGTGCGAGGTCGTACGCCCGATCGCGCAAAACCGGGACGTTACGCTGCAGCGGCTGCCCGCGCCCGGCGTGCGCGCCGCGATCGATCCGGACGCCTGTCTGCAGATGCTCGTCAATCTTCTCGACAATGCCGTGAAATACGGGCGCGACGGCGGCGTGGTGCGCGTCGCCGCATACAAGCGCGGGGATGAAGCGGTCGTGAGCGTCGACGACGACGGACCCGGCATCGCCGCGCACGAGCGCGAATCGATCTTCGGACTGCGCGTGCGCGGTTCGAGCTCGGCAACGCGTCCCGGCACCGGCATCGGTCTCGCGATCGTCAAACTCATTGCAGAACGCGCCGGCGGGGAGATCCGCGTGAGCGGCTCGCCGCTGGGCGGCGCGCGCTTCGAGGTATCGATGGCATCGGCGTCGTAGATGTACGTCCGTGGCAATGCAGCAGCCGCGGTTCGCGCACCAGAGCGAAGCAGAATTCGCTCGACTCCTCGACTTTTACGAAGTCGAGTGGCTCTACGAGCCCTGCGCCTTCCCCATCGCTCGGAATGCAGACGGAAGAGCCGTCGAGTGGTTCGCTCCGGATTTTTATCTTCCGAAGTACGATCTCTACGTCGAGATGACCGTGCAGAGTCCTCGCTTGCAGTCGCGTAAGAACCGCAAGGTCCGGCTTCTGCGCGAAAACTTTCCGGACGTCTCGATCAAATTGTTCACGCGCCGCGACGTCGAGCGCATATTCTCGAATCGGCTGGCGCACGCTTCGTGATAGCGCAGCGCCTTTTCGACGAAACGGCGATCGCCGCGCGCGTGCGCGAGATCGGCGCCTCCATCAACGCCGATTACGCCGGCAAATACCCGATGATCGTCGGCGTGCTTACAAGTTCTGCCGTCTTCGTCGCGGATCTCACGCGCTGCATCGAGATCCCGTGCGAGTTTGATTTTATCGCGCTCACCCGTTACGGCGAGATGGAGGGCATTCGCTTCGCCAAGGATACGTCCGCATCGGTCGAGGGGCGGCACGTCGTTCTCGTCGAGGATACGATCGACACCGGTTTGACGCTGCAGTACGTGACGAAAACGCTGCGTGCCCGGGAGCCGGCATCGCTCGAGGTGTGCACGCTGCTCGATCGCCCGCACCGCCGGATCGCGGGCATCGACGTGAAGTACCGGGGATTCGAAATCCCCGACGTCTTCGTCGTCGGCTACGGTTTGGATTACAAAGGCCGATACCGTGAGTTACCGGAGCTCTACGCCCACGGAAGTTGGCCTCAATAGATGATCAAGCGTGCCCTCGTTGCCTTGCTCGCTCTCTTGTTTTGCACGCCGGCGGTATCGCCGGCGCTGGAACTGCAGTCTATTCAGCGCGCCGCCGAGGATTACCAAAACTCGAATGCGCACCTGCAGACGATGTTTCGCGCCGCGCTGCTCGACACGACCAAACTCGCGGAGCTCGCGCCCGACGGTACCGCGTACGTGAAAACCGGAGACATCCCGGCCGAGTGGCTGCGCGACTCCAGCGCTCAGGTGCGTCCCTACTTATATTACGCCGCGAAAGATGCGACGATCCGCGAACTGCTGCGCGGCATCATCGCGCGGCAAGCCAAGTACCTGCAGATCGATCCGTACGCCAACGCGTTCACGCTGGATTATCGCGTCTGGGAAGAAAAGTTCGAACTGGACTCGCTTGCCTATCCGATCACGCTGGCGTGGAGCTATTGGCACGTGACCGGAGACGCATCGGTCTTTACGCCTGACGAGGCAAAGGCGTTCGACGCGGTCCTCGCGACCATGGAGCGCGAGCAAGATCATCCGCGCAACTCACGCTACAGCCACAAAGAACTGCTCGACGGCCGCGGCCGTCCGGTCGGCTACACCGGAATGATCTGGACGGGATTCCGCCCGTCGGACGATGCGTGCTACTACAATTACTTGATTCCGTCGGAGATGTTCGCGGTCGTCGCGCTCGGAGACATGGCGCAAATCGAGCGCGAGGTCTACCACAACCTCATCAAGGCCCACGAAGCGCAGTCGCTGCGCGACGAAGTGCAGCGCGGCATTCAACGCTACGGGATGGTGCCCGTCTCGAAGTACGGGTACATCTACGCCTACGAAGTGGACGGTTTGGGGCACGCGATTCTCACCGACGACGCCAACGTGCCCAGTTTGCTCTCGGCGCCGTACATCGGCTACATGCCCGACACCGATCGCTACTATTTGAACACGCGCGCGTTCTTGCTCTCGCAGGACAATCCGTCGTACTACACGGGCAACGTCGCGCGCGGCATCGGCAGCTACCACACGCCCGATCACTGGGTATGGCCGCTGGCGCTGGTCATGGAAGGCTTGACGGCATCGTCTCAGACGGAGAAGCAGGACGTACTCAATCAATTGCTCGCGAGCGATCCCGGCGATCATCTGCTGCACGAATCGTTCGATCCGAACGATCCCAAGCGCTTTACGCGCCCCGACTTCGGCTGGCCCAACGCACTGTTCAGCGAGTTCGTCATGACCTCGTTCGGCGGCGTGGCGCAGATTCCGATGGGCGACACGTCCGACGTGGAATTCGTGAATGAGTAACCTCACTCCGAGCAAGGGCGACATCATCGTCGGCATACAGTGGGGCGATGAAGGTAAAGGGCGCATCGTCGATTATTACGCGCGCGACTACGACGTGGTCGCGCGATTCGGCGGCGGCGACAACGCGGGGCACTCGATTCGCGTCGGCGACCAAAAGCTCGCACTGCGCATCGTTCCGTCCGGCGTGCTGCAGGAGCGCTGCGATCTGTTCATCGGCGGCGGCACGGTCGTGAGTCTGCAAGGGTTGACTGGCGAGCTCGACTCGCTCAAAGCGCTCGGCGTCGACGTCTCGCGCATCCGCATCTCCGATCGCGCGCACGTCGTCTTCGCGTACCACGCCGAAGCCGACAAGGCCGGGGAACAGGCGCGCGGCGCGCAAGCCATCGGCACGACGGGGCGCGGCATCGGGCCCGCGTACGTCGATAAAGTTGCGCGCTCCGGCGTGATGTTCGGCGATCTCCTGCGCAAAGAAACGCTTGCCGACAAACTGCGCTTCAAGGGCGCGGAAGAACTCATCGCACCCACGCTCGAAGCGGCGCAGCGCATCGCGCCGCACATCGTCGACGGCGTCGACTATCTGCACGGCGCCCTCGAGAGCGGACGCCGCGTGCTCATCGAAGGCGCGCAAGGTTCGCTGCTCGACGTCGGCTATGGTACGTATCCGTACGTTACCAGTTCGCACACGATCGCGGGCGGCGCGTGCATCGGTTTGGGTGTCGGCCCCACCGCGATCGGGCGCGTCATCGGCGTGGTGAAAGCCTATTGCACGCGCGTGGGAGGCGGGCCGTTTCCCTCGGAGCTGCGCGACGAGGTGGGCGAACGCCTGCGCGCGGCCGGCGCCGAATTCGGCGTGGTCACGGGGCGGCCGCGGCGCTGCGGCTGGTTCGACGCGGTCGCGGCGCGTTACGCCGCCCGGCTGAACGGTTTGACGTCGGCGGTCATCACGAAGCTCGACGTGCTGACGGGATTCGAACAAATCGGCATCGTGACGGGTTATCGCCTTCACGGCAAGCCGGTCTCGTTTTCCGCCGCCGGCCAAACGGGGCTCGAAGTCGACGTCGAGTACGTGGACGGTTGGCGCGAAGACATCTCCGGGGTACGGCGCATCGCGGATCTTCCCGCGGCCGCGCGTTCGTACGTTCGGCGCCTGGAATCGATGCTCGGCGTGC
>DATEHZ010000088.1:0-12330 GCA_035279385.1 Vulcanimicrobiaceae bacterium
AAGGCAATTTGTACGGGCTGTATCTCGCGCGCGAGCTCCATCCGGGCGGCATCGTCTATTTCTCCGAGCACACGCATTACAGCGTGAGCAAGAATCTGCACTTCCTGGGCATGCGGCACATCATGATCCGCGCGCAGGAAAACGGCGAGATCGATTACGACGACCTTCGCGAAACGCTGAAGATCCGCCGCGACGTTCCGCCGATCGTCTTCGCGAATATCGGCACGACGATGACCGAAGCGCGCGACGACGTCGCCCGCATCGTCGAGATTATGGATTCACTGGCGATTCGCGCCCGGTACGTGCACGCCGACGCCGCGCTCTGCGGCGCGTACGCGCCGCTGCTCGAGCCGCGCCCCGCGTTCGACTTCGCCGACGGCGCCGACAGCATCGCGATCAGCGGCCACAAATTTTTGGGTTCGCCGATGCCGTGCGGCGTCGTACTCGCGCGCAAGCACAACGTCTCGCGCATCGCGCGGTCGGTCGACTACATCGGCAGTCTCGATACGACCATCAGCGGCTCGCGCAGCGGCTTCACGCCGCTCGTCCTGTGGCACCGGCTGCAATCGCTCGGTCTCGAGGGCCTGCGCGGCCGCATACACGATGCCCTCGGCGTTGCTGCTTACGCTGTCGAACGTTTGTGCGGAATAGGCGTACCGGCTTGGCGCAACGCGAACGCGCTGACCGTCATCTTTCCGCGCGTTGCAGACGACTTGCGCGACAAATGGCAGCTTGCTACGCAAGGCGCGATCTCGCATTTCATCGCCATGCCCGGCATCACCAGAGATCTCGTCGACGCTTTCGTGGAGGATCTTCGTTGCAGCGCATCACGGTAGTCGTTCAAAACCGTCCGGGGCTGCTCGCCGAGATTACCGAACTGCTTGCGGCAAAACGCCTGAGCATCAGTTCGATCGTCGCGGATTCCGTCGGCGCGCAAGGCGTGCTGCATCTGGGTGTGGAGCACGTCGACGAGGCGCTGGCCGCGCTTGCCGCTGCGGGATACGATGCGGCCTGCGAGGACGTGCTGCTTGCGCGCATCGAGGACCGGCCAGGCGCGCTCGCGCAGCTTTCTCGCCGTTTGATGGAAGCGCAGCTCGATATTCGCGGCCTGAACATGGTACGGCGCGACGAGGGCTGGGCCGTGGTCGCAATCGCGACCAGCGACAACGCGCGCGCACGCGACGTGCTAGCCGGGCAAACGCTCTAATAATAGGAGCCTATTGCACCGGACGGAAATAGATGCCGTCGATTTTCCCATTCTTGATGGAAAGCTGTTCGAGTGCCGCGCCGTTCTCGCACGTGAACTTGTAGACGTACACGTCACTCTCGTCGATTTTCGTGCTCTGCACGAGCGTCACGTCCTTCACCGCGCCGAGCGCGGATAAAAAAGCCTGAACCTGCGGCATGACGTCTTTCGGGATTTCTATCGAATACGCGGAAGCGTCGATCTTGCCGGCCGCAAACGCGTAGAACTGTTGGCGCGCAAGTTTGCCGACGGCGGGATTGTCCGTGGGCAGCGGGCTTGGCAGAGGCGCCGCTGCCGCCGGCGTGGTGCTGGACGAAGCCGCCGGCGTTGTCTGCATGGCGAGAATCAACGTAAGTACTGCGAGCATGTTAGTCGCTCAACGTTCGCATCTCGCCAATCGGCTCGAGCGGCAGGCCGGCGTCCTTCCAGGCGGCATATCCCCCATCCAGCGCTTCAGCGTTCGCGTACCCCTTCTCACGAAGCGTCTGCGCGATCCGCGAACACGAGTTTCCGCTCCCGCAATAGAGCACGACGTGCTCGTCTTTTTCGAACGGCAGATGCTCCGAACGTTCGATCTCCTCGCCGCTGTAGCGCACGGAACCGGGAATCTGCATCTCATCGGGCTTCTTGCGGACGTCGATGATCTTGGCCGCGCTGCCGGCCGCGCGCTTGACCTCGTCTACGGTTGCCATGCGCGATGATACAACACAAAAAGGGCGGGCACCCTTCACGGATGCCCGCCCCTTTCACCGCTGCGCCGGTTGCTACGGCAGCGGGTACGGCCACAGCGGATTCACCGCCTTAATCACGTAGGGATTATACGTATCCGTTTGTGCAATCGCACCGATTTGTGCATTACTCAGCGGCGGAATCGTCATGGCGAACTTCACGTCGGCCGCTCCGATAAAGACGTTTGCAAGAAGCGCGTACGTCGTGTTCGAGGGATGCAGGCCGTCGTAGCTGAGCAGGCCGCCGCCGAATCGCGTCGTCAGCGTCACGCTTCCAAGCGTCACGCCGCCCGCGGCGTTAATCTGCTGGAAGGCGGTTTGAATATCGGCGAGCGCCGCTCCGGTGCTGCTTGCGACGGCGCCGATCGCCTGGTTATAGGCGCCGTTGAGGGCGATGGCTTGCACCGCGAACGCGCTATCAAGATAGAGCGCGCCCTCACCGCTGCCCGGGCCGCTGGGATCCAGGTTCGGCAGTGCCGCCGGATTCGTTTGCAGCTGACTCAAAACACCGAAGAAGCCGCTTTCCGTGAGAAAACCGCTTGCGCCGGTGTACGTCGCCTGCAAGTACCCTTGAATCTGCAAGCCTGCGGCCGCGCTGATGCGACCCCCGGTGATCGCCGTGAGATCCGCGCCCACTTTCGAAATCGGAAAGAACTGCGGTACGGGCGGCTCGGATCCGCCGTTGCCCAGAATATCGGGCAAGTTTGCGACGACGACCTTCGAGCCGGCTTTTTGCAGCGTGGTAACGATCTGCGTGAGGTCTGCGGCGAACTGCTGCGGTGAATCGGTCGCCGGAGAATTGCCGTGCGAAAAGATGAATTTGAGCAGGTCGTTCGCGCCCAGCCATACCGTCGTGAGCTGCGGTTTGAGCGAAACGGCCGCGTTCAGCTGCGTTGCGGTCCCGGGCTGCAGCGTTGCGGCGAATTGCCCGAGAATCGGATAGAACATTCCGCTTTCGCCCGCGACGAGCGATTGCAGCCCACCGGAGGTCGGATCGCCCGCAATCGTGACGAAACCGCAGCCCGCTCCCGTCGGCGGCGAGGTGAGCGGCGCCGTCATGGAGACCGCTTCATGCATCGTCATGCCCGGCACCGCGAGGTCCGCGATTGCCGCTGCGGGATTGATGCGCGTCGCGGGCCAGTTGCTTTGCGAAAACGCCGCGAGATTGAACGTGTCGCAGTCGGAGTGCGTTGGCGCAAAACCCGGCGCCTGCGCCGAAACGACGAGTTGACTGCCCAGTCCCGGTCCTTTGATCAGCGGGAGAACGCTCGATGCGGACGTACCGGCGGCTTGCTGATAAAAGAGCGCCCACCAGCCGTTTTCTTGCGTTACGGGAACGATACCCGGGCTTGAGGGTGCGGGCGGCAGCGCGGAAACGGCGCTGAACGTGCTCGGATCGCCGAGCAATCCGCCCGACTGCTCTCCCGCGGTCAAACTGTCGCCGATGCCGACGAAGTTTTGCTGCGCGAGCCCGGCGTTCGGCGTGTTGCTCGGAGGCAGCGCAACGGTGCCGCCGCTTCCGGAACCGCCGCACGCGCCGAGTGCGAAAAGGGCGAGCACCGCAGCGGCTTTATAAGAACATGTACGCATTGTTATAATCCCCGCGCTCTAGAACTGAATGACGCTCGGCGAGCCGATGCCGAACTGTACTTGGACTTGCGTTGCTTTCAGGCCGCCGACCATCGGGAGCGTGTTCTGCGAACACGGCAGCTGTAAGCAGTTCAGCTGCTTGACGCCGTATGGGCGATAATTCGTCGGGCCGCCGCTGTTGAGCACGACCTGCACGAACCCGATTTTACCAACACGCTGTGCGGCGCCCAGAAAATACGCTGCAACGTGCTGCGCGTACGGATCGGCGGGCAGGTAGTCGCGCGAGCTCTGCGGCTCCAGGAAGAATTTGAGATTCTTCGTTGGCGTATATTCGAGATAGAGAATCTGATAGATCTGCGCGTGATTCTGCCGGTTCAGACCCGCGGTGTGAACCAGCCACGTCGGAGCCGCCGTGAACGTGCCGAACATCTTCGGCGTTTTCAGGAACGGCAGTGTAACCGCCAGAGAGTACACCTGCGCGGTGCGCGTGTTGATTCCGGTGTGGGCGACGCCGTCGAAATCGACGAACGGCACGACGTCGCCGTTGCCGCCCGATGCGGCAACGTTCGACCAGCGCGCGACGTACGTCGGCGTAATCACGATGGGAATATTGCGGCCTTTGAACTTGGCGACGTTGAACAGATTCTCCCAATTGAGCAGCAGGAACTTATCCTTCGTCGTCACGTCGATCTGCGGGCTCAAGCCTTGACACGTTGCGCTGCTTGTCCCGCTCAGGTCGACGCAGCTCGGATTCACTCCGGGCACCGGCGGAAAACCGCTGGGAAGAAACAAGCCGACTTGCCCGCTATCGAAACCGATGGGGTAGTGCTGCAACTCGTAATAGCTCGCCACGAGCGCCATGCGCGGGCTGAAGCCATAACCGGCCACGGCGTCCATACCGCCGGAGAGCCATTTGTTGCCGAACGAACCGGTCTTCCCCAACGAATGGGCGACCGAGAAGTCCAGCGTGTAATTGAAGCCGGTCGGCAATCCGACGGCTTGCGCCCCGCCGACGGGTGCCTGCTGCAGGGGCGGAACCTGCGCCACCGTGCCGTCGGGCAGATGGACGACGCGCACCGGCGGCGCGTTTTCGGCGTTTTTGATAGCGGCGTTCGCGCCCGAAACCGCCGTGCCGAACATGCCCATGGGGTCCGCGAAAGCCGGTGCGGTGCCGATGGCCGCGGCCACAAAAAGGGCCGCAGAAGTACGAAGGAACGTACGAACCATATCGATCTCCAACAGCGGGACTGTATTAAAATTAATAGTCCGGGGTACCCAAAAGTACCCCTTGCTTGCCGGAAAACCCTGGCGCTCTTGCGAGAAAGGTCTTAAACGGGAACGCGCGGCTCGGGAGCGGGCGCCGTCAGCACCTCGGTTCGGCCCGGCGTACCGCCGCGGCGGCGCCCCACCGACCACGATTTCACGATGACGTACAGCACCGGCGTGATCGCCAGATTCAGCAGCGTCGAAACGATCATGCCGCCGAACACCACCGTGCCCAGCGAATTACGCGCCGCGCTTCCCGCGCCGCTCGCAAACACCAGCGGCGTCACCGCGACGATGAACGCAATGGAGGTCATCAGAATCGGACGCAGCCGCGTTTGAGCGGCACGCGCAGCCGCCGTCACGATATCCGCACCGGCTTTCATCTGCTGATTCGCAAACTCGACGATCAGAATCGCGCTCTTGCTCGCCAGACCGATGAGCATGACGAAGCCGACTTGCGCGTATGCGTCGGTGGGCAGTCCGCGCGCGTTCATGAAGACGAGCGCGCCCAGAATTGCAACCGGCACGGCGAGCAGCACGATGAGCGGATCGACGAAGCTTTCGTACTGTGCGGCAAGCACCAAGAATACGAAGATGATGCCGATGAAGAAGATGATGACCGAGAGCGAGCCGCCTTCGATTTCGTCCAGCGAGGTGCCCGACCACTCGTAGCCGACGCCCGCCGGATCGATCTTTTGGGCGAGCTGTTCCATGGCGGCGATGGCTTGACCCGAACCATGCCCCGGTGCGGTCGTTCCGTTGATCTCGATCGAGCGGAACAGATTGTAATGCGTGATGATCGGCGCGGATTTCGTCATCGTTGCACTGCCCAGGCCGCTGAGCGGAATCATACCGCCCTGCTGCGAGCGCACGTACAAGAACTGGAGCGACTCGAGCGAACTGCGGTACGGCTCTTCGGCCTGCACGTAGACGCGGTACGAGCGGTTCAGATAATCGAAATCATTGACGTAGAACGAACCGAGATCCGTCTGCATCGTGCGGAAGACGTCGCTGAGCGGGACGCCGACGCTTTTCGCCTTCGCGCGATCGATGTGCACTTGATACTGCGGCGCGTCGATGCGGAACGTCGTGAACACGTTGCGCAGGTTCGGATTCTGATTGCCCAGGCCCATGTAGCCGTAGGCCGTCTGCATCAGCGCGGGCAGACCGACGTTGCCGCGGTCCTCGAGCTCGAACTGGAATCCGCCGAAGTTGCCGACGCCCTGAATGGGCGGCGGATTGAACGCGAACACCTGCGCGTTCGGAATGCCGAAGAACTGCATTTGCACGCGCTGCAGCACCGCATTCAACGAATGTGCGGATCCTCGCCGGTCCGACCACGGCTTCAGACGCGCGAACGCAATGCCGCGATTCGGTCCGCTCCCGGTGAAACTGAAGCCTGAAACGTTGAAGAGCGCGGCGACTTCGGGCTGCGCGAAGATGATCTTCTCGACGCGTTTGGCGACGACTTGCTCCTGCGAGAGCGACGCGCCTTCGGGCAACTGAAGCGTTACGATGAAGTAACCCTGATCTTCGTCGGGAATGAACGCGGTCGGCGTCGTGCGGAAGAGAATGAACGTCGCCGCAAGGGCGGCCAGAAACAATCCGGCGATTGCCCAGCGCCGGCGGAAGAATTTCGGCAGCATGCCGCGATACCAGGCGCGGAAGTTTGCCAGGCCGCGATTGAACCACACGAAAAACGGAAAATGGGATTCGCGCTCGCCGCTGAGCATGAGAGCGGACATGACCGGCGTGAGCGTGAGGGACGCGAAAAGCGAAATCGTGATTGACGCGGCGATGGTCAGCGCGAACTGTTTGTAGAGTTGCCCCGTCGTTCCCGGAAAGAACGCTACCGGGACGAACACGGCGAGCAGCACCAGCGAAGATGCCACGACCGCGCCTTGCACCTCGTGCATCGCGGCTGCGGCACCCTCGATGCCGCCCATCTTTTTTTCTTGGATGTAGCGCGCGATGTTCTCGATGACGACGATGGCGTCGTCGACGACCAGACCCGTTGCCAGCGTTAGACCGAAGAGCGTAATCGTGTTGATCGTGAACCCGAAGAGCTTCATGACGGCGAACGTGCCGATGAGCGAGACGGGCAGCGTCACCGCCGGGATGACCGTAGAGCGCGGGTTCTGCAGAAACAGGAAGATGACGAGCACGACCAGCGCGATCGAGAAGATCAGCGTCAGGACGACTTCTTTGATCGATTCGCGTACGAAATCGGTGGTGTCGAACGCGATTTGGTAGGACACGCCCGCTGGGAACGTGCGCGAGAGCAGGTCGAGCTCTTTGCGGACGCCTTGCGCGACTTGCAGCGCGTTTGCGGTGGGCAGCTGCAGAATGCCCAGGCCGACGACGTTGGGATTGCCGTTGAACGCGAGAGAAGACGAGTAGTCTTCCGCGCCGAGTTCCACGCGCGCGACGTCGCCCAAGCGCGTGAACCCGCCGTTCGGATCGGCGCGTACGATGATGTTGCGGAACTGCTCGGGCGTGCTCAGACGCCCTTCGGCGTGCACGCTGATCGTAAACGGCTGATTTTTACGCTCGGGTGCCGCACCGATGCTGCCTGCGGCGACCTCGACGTTCTGCTCCTGGAGCGCGTTCAGCACGTCGGTAACGGCGAGGTTGCGCGCTTGCAATTGCTGCGGGTTCACCCAGACGCGCATCGCGTAGCGCCGCTGGCCGAAGATCAGGACGTCGCTCACCCCGGGAACGCGCTTGATCGCGTTGACGACGTTGAGCTCCGTGTAGTTGCTCAAAAAGAGTTGATTGAACTGCGGATTATTCGACTTCATGGCGGCGACCATGACGAACGTTCCGGAGTTCTTGGAGACCGTGATGCCGGTTTGCTTGACTTCGTTCGGCAAGAGCCCGGAAGCCGATTGTATCGCGTTTTGCACGTCGGTCGCGGCGATGTCCAGATTCGTGCCGAGATTGAACGTACACGTGATGCTGCTCGTGCCGTTGTTCGAGCTGCTCGAGGTGATGTAGCGCAAGCCCTCGACGCCGTTCACCGCTTGTTCGAGCGGCGTCGTGACCGCGCTCTCCACCGCTTGCGCGTTCGCACCCGTGTATATCGCGTTGATCGTGACGACCGGCGGCGCGATACGCGGATACTGCGCGATCGGCAGCGTCGGGATCGATATGAGCCCTGCCAGCGTCACGATGAGCGAACAGACCGCCGCGAAGATCGGCCGGCGAAGGAAAAACTGAATCACGAGGCCTCCGGCAAAGGAACCGATGGTTCTTTGCTTGTGTGACCCGGAAACGCCGGGCCGGGTTGCTTAGCTGGGCGGCCTTTTAAATGGCCTAGTGGAACGCTTGCTCGGCGTGATACGAACTGCGCGAGAGCGGGCTGGACACGACCTGGTGGAAGCCTTTGGACTTGCCCAGGCTCGCATACCGCGCGAACGTCTCCGGCGTAACGAACGAGTCGACCGGCAGATGCTTCTTCGTGGGCTGCAGGTATTGGCCGATGGTGAAGATGTCGACCCCCACGCTGCGCGCGTCGTCCATCACCTGCTCCACCTCTTCATCCGTTTCGCCCAGTCCCACCATGATGGAGGTTTTGGTAAAGCGCTCGGGCGCGCGCTTTTTTGCGTGCGCGAGGACGTGGAGCGACTGATCGTACTTGGCGCGCTTGTCGCGCACGCGCGGCGTGAGGCGCCGCACCGTTTCCATATTGTGTGCGAAGACGTCGGGCGCGGCATCGAGCACGATGTTCAACGCATCGAGATCGCCGCGGTAGTCTCCGGAGAGAATCTCCACGCGCGAGCCGGGCACGCGCTCGTGAATCTCGCGGACGGTGTTGGCGAAAATCAGCGCGCCGCCGTCGGGAAGATCGTCGCGATCCACCGCCGTCACCACCAGATACTTCCAGCCCATGTCGCGCACGGCTTCGGCAACGCGAACCGGCTCCATCCAATCGACGATGCCTTTGGGATTGCCGGTCTTCACGTTGCAGAAACGGCAGCCGCGCGTGCACGTGTCGCCGAGAATCATGATCGTTGCGGTTCCCGCACCCCAGCACTCCGCCAGGTTCGGGCAATTCGCTTCTTTGCAGACCGTATTGAGCGCCAGACTATCGACCTTCGCCTTGACGCGCTCGTACTGCTCGCCCGACGGCAATTTCACTTTGAGCCATTCCGGTTTGGGAACGCGCTTGGGCTGCTGATTGATGAGGTCGATTTCGATTGCCATTATGCCGCTTTAGGGAGAAATGTGATACCGAACGCTTTTGACAGCGCCGCTTGCACGATCGGTTTCGCCTGCGCGACGCTCACCGCGCGGCCGGTCTCGCGCGAGAGGCTCGTAAGCCCGCGGTCGGTCAGCCCGCACGGATTGATCAGCGTGTCGTAGCCGAGCTGCGTGCTGACGTTGAGCGCGATGCCGTGCAGCGTCGTCATTTTCTGCACGGCAAGCCCGACGGCGCAGATCTGGTTTCGGCCGACCCAAACGCCCGCGTGCTCGCTCCACCGCTCCGCCGCGACGCCGAACTGCGCGCACGCGTCGATGACGGCGCCTTCGAGCGCGCGCACGAGCGGCACGACTTCGCGAAAACGTTCCAGACGGCGGATCGGATACACCACCAGTTGTCCGGGGCCGTGGTAGGTGACGTCGCCGCCGCGCTCGATCTGCACGACGTCCACGCCGCGCGCGGCGAGCGCCTCGCGCGAGAGCAGCAGATTCTCTTCTTTGGCTTTGCGCCCCAGCGTGACGACCGGCGGATGTTCGACGAAGATCCACGTCTCGGGTTCTTCGCCGCCGCGCACGCCTTCGTGCAGCCGGTGCTGCAGATCCCAGACGTCGCGATACGATCGAAGCCCGAGATCGAGCAGTCGCGCTTGCGTCACCGCGATCCTACGGGTTGCGCTGCGGCCGGCTTCTTGGCGTTCACGATGTGGATCGCTTTGCCGTGCGCCGCCTCCGCCGCGTCCATGATGCCTTCGGTGAGCGTCGGATGCGGATGGATCGAGAGTCCGATGTCTTCCAGCGTCGCACCCATCTCGAGCGCGATGACGCCTTCGCCGATGAGCGATTCCGCCTGCGGCGCGACGATGTGCATGCCCAGCAGCATGTCGGTCTTCGCATCGCCGACGAGTTTGATGAGGCCATCGGTTTCGTTCATCGTGCGTGCGCGGCCGCTGGCTGCGAGCGGGAACTTGCCGATGCGCACCTCGTAGCCTTTGGCCTTGGCCTCTTCCTCGGAGAGGCCGACGGTCGCCACTTCGGGATCCGTGTACACGCAGTTCGGAATCGCGACCGGATCGAACGCAACGCCTTTGATCCCGCCTATCACTTCGGCTGCGATGACGCCTTCTTTCATGCCCTTGTGCGCGAGCATCGGCGCACCCGTGATGTCGCCGATCGCAAAGATGTTCGATACATTGGTGCGGCGCTGAGCGTCGACGTCGATAAAGCCTTTCTCGTTCGTCGCGAGGCCCGCGTTCTGCAGATTCAAGCCGTCCGTCACGGGACGGCGTCCCACTGCGACGAGCACGCAGTCGAACTCGCGCGTTTCGTCTTTGCCGTTCGTGCCTTCACCGTTGAACGTGGCCTTGATCGCCTTGCCGTTCTTCTTGATCTCGCCGACCTTGGTGCCGAGCATGATCTCCACGCCCTGTTTTTTCAAGATGCGGCCGAGCGTCTTGGAGATTTCGAGATCGGTGCCGGTCAGAATCTGCGGCAGCGCTTCGATGACGAGCACTTTGCTGCCCATGCGCGAGAAGACGGTAGCGAATTCCAGACCGATGACGCCGCCCCCGATGACGAGCATGTTCTTCGGAAGACGCTTGAGCTGCACCGCGTCGTCGGAGTTGATGATGTACTCGCCGTCGTGCGGCCACGCTTTCACGTCGATCGGCGCGGAGCCGGTTGCGATCACGACATGCTGCGCCTTGATCGTGTCCTCGCCGCCCTCTTTCTTTTTCACGACGATTTCGCTCGCGCTCTTGAATCCGGCTTCGCCGTAGATGAACTGCACGTTGTTGGCTTTGAAGAGCGTCTTCACGCCGCCGACGTTCGCGTTCACGACGTCGGTCTTGAATTTCGCGACGCCCTCGCGGTCGACGTCGGCCTTCGCAACCTTCAGTCCGATCGCGCCCGCGTGATCGATGTGGCGGATCACTTCGCCGACGTGCAGCAGCGCCTTGGTCGGAATGCAGCCCCAATTCAAGCACACGCCGCCGACCTCGTCGCGGTCGACGCAGATCACCTTTTTGCCGAGTTGGCCCAGCCGGATGGCGGCATGATATCCGCCCGGACCGGCGCCGATGACGACTGCGTCGACTTGATGTTCAGCCACGAAATGCTCCCGTTCTAGTGAGGTGACTACGCTCGCGGTAGTTCGATACCTCATTATGACAACCCGACATCCATTCTTGTCGCAACGCCCAAAGTAGGGAGGGGCCCATCCAATTGGCGAAATGGACCACAAATGGCTAAAATTGGATGGATTGGCGGCCTGCCGGAGCTGGACCGGGCGAGCATCGTGCCGCTCTACCGGCAGATTTACGAGGCGCTGCGCGAGTCCATTCTCGCGGGCACCCTGCCCGAGTCGACGCGTCTTCCGCCCGAGCGCTCCCTGGCCGAACGCTTGAACGTCAACCGGAGTACCGTCGTGCACGCGTACCGGGAGCTGGTGGCGGACGGGCTCATCGAGCAGAAGGTCGGCTCGGGCTCGCGCGTCGTGCCGCAGCTGCGAAGCGGCCAGCCCGAGCGATCCGCCGCGGTGCCGTGGTGGGTGACGCTGCCGCCCTGGCGGGTCGGCGAGTTCCCGACGATTCTGGGCGAGCTCGCGGCAAAGCAAGAGCCGGGCCGCATCAGTTTCGTGCAGGGCGTCGCGCCCGACGAGCCGTCGCCCCTGGGCGAACTGGCAAAGTCGTTCTCTCGTGTGGCCTCCGACCCGCGTTTCATTCTCTCGTACGGCGATTCGGAAGGGTACGAGCCGCTGCGGCAGGCGATCGCGCAGCGTATGAAACTGCGCGGCGCGCAGACGCAGCCCAAAGACGTCATCGTTCTCACGGGATCGACGCAGGGCATCATGGTCGTCGCGCAGTCGCTGGCCGAGCCGGGCGACGAAATCATCGTAGAGACGCCGAGCTATCCGGGCGCGCTGCAGATTTTTCAAATATGCGGATTGCGTGCGATTCCGGTGCCGGTGGACGAAGAGGGCATGCGCGTGGATCACGTCGAGGCGATTCTGCGCACGCGCCGTCCGCGTTTCATCTACACGATGCCGTCGATCCATAATCCGACGAGCTTCACCATGAACGCCGATCGCCGGGAGCGCTTGGTCACGCTGGCGCGGCGCGCCGGCATTCCGATCATCGAAGACGATCCGTACGGCGAACTTGCGAACCACGGTCTGACGCCGCTCGTCGGTATGGCGCCGGATTACGTGGTGTACTTGAGCACGTTCAGTAAGACGATCGCACCCTCGCTGCGCGTCGGCTGGCTGCAGGCGCCGCGCACGATTCTCGAACGGCTGCTGCT
>DATEHZ010000089.1:0-3276 GCA_035279385.1 Vulcanimicrobiaceae bacterium
CGAGCTGCGAACGCAGCCGTTCCACTTGCGAGCGCTCGATGTTGCGATACGTTTTGCTTTCTTCAGCCATCGTATTCGCCTTCGGCCCAGAGCATGGCCGCGCCTCGCACGCCGCTCGAATCGCCGTGGCGTGCTTGCAGCAGCTTGGTTCGCACGAAATCCGAAAACACGTACCGCGGCAGCAACTGCGGTACGTTTTCATACAGCCGCGCGATGTTCGACACGCCGCCGCCGAGCACGACCACGTCGGGATCGACGATGTTGACGATGGTTGCAAGCGCGCGAGCCAGCCGGTCTTCGTACTGCTCCAGCGCCGCCTCGTCACCCGCGGCAGCGCGCTCGCGCGCGAGAGCGGGCCCGCTCAAAAACGTTTCGATGCAGCCGTATTTTCCGCAATAGCACGGCGGTCCGGGCATCTCGTCCGGCCGCGGCCAGGGAAGCGGATTGTGCCCCCACTCGCCCGCAATGCCGTTTGCCCCTTCGAGGATGCGCGTGCGGATCGCGAGTGCGCCGCCGACGCCCGTTCCCAGGATCACCCCGAACGCGACCGCCGCACCGGCGGCAGCGCCGTCCGCCGCTTCCGAGAGCGCGAAGCAATTTGCGTCGTTCGTCATACGCACGCGCCGTCCGATCGCGCGTTCGACGTCCGCTTGCAGCGGTTTGCCGATGAGTACCGTGCTGTTCGCGTTGACGATCAGTCCGCTGCGCTTGGAGGTGGAACCGGGCGTGCCGATGCCGATCGGTGCGTCCTCGCCCGCAATCTCCTGTGCTTCCCGCACGAGCGATGCAATGGCCGACACCGTTGCGTCATAGTCGCCCGCGGGTGTGGCAACGCGCCGGCGTAAACGCTCCGCTCGATCTGAATCGAGCACGACGATCTCGATCTTCGTGCCGCCCAGGTCCACACCGATGCGCATTTAGAGGTTTCTTCGATAGATCGTCGCGTCTTCGCTCGTGAAGCAGCAGAAGACGATCTGACGCGGCAGCGACTGCGTTTTGCACCACTCCTGTATGGTATGAATCGCAATTTGTGCCGCTTGTTCGCGCGGGTAGCCGTAGATGCCCGTCGAGATCGCCGGAAGCGCGATCGAATGTGCGCCCGCCTCTCGCGCGAGCTCGAGCGCATTGCGGTAGGCCGACGCAAGCAGGTGCGCTTCGCCGTCCGCGCCGCCGCGCCACACCGGTCCGACGGCGTGCACGATCCAGCGCGCCCGAGCGTTAAACCCGGGCGTTATGCGGGCTTCGCCGGTCGCGCATGGCCCAATTGCCGCACACGCTTCATCGAGCTGCGGACCGGCGGCGCGAAAAATGGCGCCGCAGACGCCGCCGCCGCGCGCGAGTTGCTCGTTTGCCGCGTTGACGATGGCGTCCACGGCGAGCGCGGTGATGTCGCCCACGACCACGCTGATTCGCGGACGCAGGTGCATCAGCTCGGGCTTTTGGCGCAGCTCGATTCTCGTGCGCTCGCACGTGCACGTCCGCGGGGCGTGCTCGCGCGTGCCCGCACTTCGATAGATGCATCCGTGGTCCGTGTGCAGCGTTACGCCGTGGCCGCACTCAGTGCAGTCAAGCTCCTCGCTGTTATACGATCCCGCAGCGCTCACGCCGCGATCTGTTCCATATCCCTTAAGGGTACCGATGCGGCCCATTATGGCCAATGCGCCGAGTGGGCTAGGGATAATAGGGTACGCCCGGCGCTCCCCGCGCAGCGGCACGCGAAAGGCCGACCACCGACCTCTACTGGAACCTGGGGTGTACCCTATTTATGGTACGACCCACAACCCAGAAAGGGGTATCGCATGGCATTCTTCGTCTCCATCTTTTTGGCGCTTCTGCCGTTTGCCAACTCGGGCTTCGGCATGCACCTGCCGCCGGACTCAGGCGTTGCCGCAACCGCTCCGGTGAGCGCGTACGGCGTGCCTCACCCGAAGGGGGGCAGGCACGTGATGGATACCGACACGGGCGGTCCCAGCTAACCGGAGGGACCAACCGCACCCGGCGCTAACGAGGAATTTGCGCCGGGCATGAACGTCACGAGCTCCGTACATCTGCTGGATGACGACACGGCCGCCCTCGATCGGGCGCGGTCACTTTGGCGCGCCGGCAATTACACGGAGACTTTGAGCGTTCTCGAGACCGCAGCACCGCGCGCCGAGCGCTTCTTGCTCGCCGCGCGGGCATCGTATGCCCTTCGGCGCTACGACGACGCCTTGTCGCACTTGGCCGCGGGGCACGTCCTGTTCGGCGGGGCCGACCAGGTGGAATCCGACGCGCTCAGCGCGGTGCTGCACGAAATCAAAGGCAACGTTCGCGAATCGGACGTTTTTTACGAGCGCGCAGCGGCGCTCGCCGTCAAGCATCCGTCGGGCCGGGCATCCAACATGCTCGCGCTGCGTGCGTGGATGCGCGATGATTTGGCCGAGACGCAGCGGCGTTTGCGAGTCGGCGAAGCCTGCGCGGATGCAAGTGTGCGCGCCCAAGCGTTAAATGTGCGCTCGTGGGTGCACGCGTCGCGCCGCGAATTCGTGCAGCAGGCAAAAGTACTCAAGGACGTCCTGGACGTCCTGGACGTCCTGGACGTGCTGGAAGGTTCGCCGTGTCCGGATACCGGACGCGCCGCCGAAGTGCTGCAGACGCTCAGCGGACGATGCCGCGAGATGTATTTGCCTGAAGAATTTGCGACGGTTTGCGCCGCCGCGCACGCGGTGCGCTGGACGAGCGATCTCGAGGGCCAAGAGTGCAAAACGCTGCGTCATATTGCGCTCGCGAATGCAATGCAGGGTCAGTACGTCGTCGGGCTGCGGCAATTGCAGCACGTGACCTCGCTCGCGCGCACGCCCTCGGACGCTGCGCTCGCGCTGCTCGATGCGGCATGGATCGCGCTGGCGTCTGGCGAGCGAAACGCGGCGGAAGCATTTTTGCGCGACGCGCTCGATGCGATCGAGCGCATCGATTGGAAGCATCAAGTCGGCGCGCAGATCGGCGTGCTGCTGCTGGCCGCAGAGATCGGCTGCACCTTCGATCCGCAGATCGCGCGCAGGCTGCTTGCAACGTACGATGCCGCGAAGGGTGAGACGCCCGCACTCGCCGGCGTGCGGCACGATCGCAGCTTCGATCCGGTCGAAGCCTACACGCGAGCGCTCGTGCTCGCGGTGGCCGGGCAAGTCGGTCCCGCGCGCAAATTCGCAAAGAAAGCCTATCGCGAGTTCGCGCAGATGGGCTACGACTGGCGCGCAGCGCGCTGCGCGCTGTTCCTGTACGAATCCGGCTGCGGCG
>DATEHZ010000090.1:0-15685 GCA_035279385.1 Vulcanimicrobiaceae bacterium
AGGGTGTTCACGACGAATGCCGGCAGCAGCGTACCGTACGGGCGCACGAGCAGAGCGGTCACGATGAACACCGTTGCCACCGCGCCCAGAATCTTGTGGCCGAACAAAAAGCGCAAGCCTTGCGCGATCGAGCGCAGGAACGGTTCGTCCCGCGTGGAGGTGCTCGGCGGCGCCGGCTTCATGAACATCAGCGCGACGACGACGGCGAGCGTTGCGACGGCATTCACGTAGAAGGAGCCCGCGATGCCGATAGACGCGATGAGCACGCCCGCGACCGCGGGCCCGATAACGGCAGGTGCGTTGAACGCGACGGAGTTCAGCCCGATGGCGTTGCCGATGTATTCGCGTGGAACCATCAGCGGAACCCAGCTTTGGCGCGCAGGCGAATCGAACGACATCGCGGCTGCATTCGCGGAGTTGATGAGGATGAGCCCGACGATGTTCATCCAGCCGAGTGAGGTGAAAATCGCGAGCAGCAGCGCGAGCAGCGACATGATCGCGTTCGTCCAGTAGAGGACGCGCCGCCGGGGCAGTACGTCCGCAACCAGGCCGGCAACCGGCGAGAGCAGCAGGACGGGAATCGCGCGTCCCAAGCCTTGAAAGCCCAGATACAGCGAGGCCGTGTGCGGATTGCCGGCAAGTTTTGCGATGAAGTACCCCGTGGCCGTGAGCTGCATCCACGAGCCGAGATTCGAGATCAGCAAACCGAACCACAACAGGCGAAAATCGCGGAAGCGCAGGGACGAAAAGAGTCCGATCTGCCGGCGAGGCAGCGCGCGTTCGATCATCGCACTTCGACGGCGCGAACGATGATCGCGGCGCAGCTTTCGCGATCGAACGACGAGGTGTCGATGCACACGTCGTAGTTCGCCGGATCGTTCCACGTCAGGCCGTAGTGCGCGCGCATGTATTCGGTGCGCGCGCGATCGATGCGCTCGGCTTCCGCCGCGGCGGTCTTCTCGTCGACGCGGTGGCCTTCCATGATGTGGTGAATGCGCCAATCGCGGGGGGCATGCATGTACACGCGCAGCACGCCGGGCCTGCGCCCGAGAATCGCGTTCGCGCCGCGTCCGATGATGACGGCGTCTCCGCGTGAAGCGTATTCACGCACCGCTTCCTGAACTTCGCGCAGGCATTCTTCGTCGAAGGTCGCTCCGAGCTGTGCGCGCACCTCCGGCGTACCCGACTCGAGGGCGCGCAGCATCCGCTCGCTCATCGTGGTGCCGCTGTCTTCCGCCGCATCGACGGCGCTCGCCGAGGTCATCAGCCGTTTGGCGACGACCACGGGGAGTTGCTCGTCCACGTATGCGTACCCGAGCCGATCCGCCACGATGTGTGCGATGGCGATGGCACCGCAGCCGTAACGGTTGGAAATCGTAATGACCACGGAAGCTCTATTCCCTCCTAGGGCCCGCGGAGGCCTGGAGTAAAAGAGGCCGCATGCCGATCATCCGCACGCGGGGGCTGCGCAAGGTCTTTCGATCCGTCAAGCGCGTGCCGGGCGCCGCCGGAGCGCTGCGCACGCTGTTCTCCCGCAGCTACGAGGAGAAGATCGCGGTGCGCGACGTGGACATCGACATCGAGGCCGGCGAGCTCATCGGCTACATCGGTCCCAACGGCGCAGGCAAGTCGACGACCATCAAGATGCTCACCGGCATTCTGGTGCCGACGTCCGGCGCGATCGAAGTCGGCGGCATCGTGCCGTATCGCGATCGGAAGCGCAACGCGCGGAACATCGGCGTGGTATTCGGCCAGCGATCGCAGCTCTATTGGGATCTGCCGCTCGTCGAATCGTTCGAGTTGCTGCGCGCGATCTACAGCATTCCGCGCGACCGGTATGAAACGAATCTGCGCACGTTTACGCGCATTCTCGAGATGGAACCCTTCCTGCGGACCCCCGTGCGCCAGCTTTCGCTCGGTCAGCGCATGCGCGGTGATTTTGCGGCGGCACTGCTGCACGATCCGCGCATCGTCTACCTGGACGAGCCGACAATCGGTCTGGACGTTATCGCAAAAGAAGCGATTCGCGAATTCGTGAAGCACATCAACGAGGAGCGCGGCACGACCGTCATTCTCACGACGCACGACCTTGCCGACGTCGAACGCCTGTGCCGGCGCATCATCATCATCGACAACGGCACGGTGATCTACGACGGCGGCATCGAGCGCATCAAAGAGGAGTACGGCACGCACCGCACGCTCGTGCTGACCTTCTCGGAAGCGCCGCCCGACCCGGCCCTGCGCGGAGCCGAGATCGTTTCGAGCGAGCACGGTACGGTGCGCTACCGGTTCGACCGCAGGCAAGTACGGCCCGATCAGCTCATTCGTGAGGCGACGGAGCGTTTCGAGTTGCGCGACCTCACGATTGAGGAGCCGGATTTGGAGTCGATTATCCGAAGAATCTATCTCGAAGGCTATACGGTGGGAGCGCGCTGACCATGTTGATTTCAAGCGGAACGAAGAAACCGAACGTGCACGCATCGGCGTACGTTGCACCGACCGCGGTGCTCAGCGGCGACGTGACGGTCGAAGAAGGCTGTGCCATTCTGTTCGGCGCGGTCCTCACCGCTGAAGGCGCGCCCATCACCATCGGCGCGAACACCGTCGTCATGGAGAACGCGGTGCTCAAATCCAGCGGCGGCAGCGTCATGCAATTTCCGCTTTCCGTGGGCGAGAGCTGCATCATCGGGCCCGGCGCGTACGTCGTCGGCGCGACGATCGAGCCGGGATGCTTCATAGCGGCTCGGTGCGTGGTTCGCAACGGCGAAACGATTCCCGAGAACACGACGCTCGGCGAGGTGAGCGATACCCTGTTTGCCGACGTCTTCAATTTGGAATCGGCACCCGAGGTGGCGGCGCGCGCGGCTGAGGCGTACTCGAAATTCTTGCGCAAAGCGCACGCGCAGGACGCGCCGATGGCGGAGCCGGCCAAGAAGCCTGCCGCGGCTGCAAAGCCGGCGAAGCGCACGGCGGAGGAACCGCCGCCCCAGCAAAACGTCGAGGTCGAAAAAGTCGTCGACGTCATGTTCGTGGAGCTCGAGGAAGCTCGTCTGCGCCGCGAAGCGGCCATCGCTCGAGAGAAAAAGGGAAAGAACTAGTGCGCATTACGGCGATACTCGCGGTATCGATTCTCCTCGCGGCATGCGCCGGCGGCGGCGAGCATCGCGGCGGAACGCTTTCCAAAGACCAGTATCTCTCGGCGATTCAAGTGGTGCCTGCGCCGATGCGCACCGGAGCCACGGGCGCGCCCATCGTGGGCATGGTCATTTCCGGCACGCTGACAAATGGCGGCGCGGCTCCGATGCGGTGCTTGCGCAGCTCGTTCGTGCTCGTGCGGCCCGCCGCCGGCGACGTCGCTCCCTCCGGGGAGTTTTGCACCACTCCGAGCATCGCACCGCGGCAGTCGACCTATTTCAACGTAACGTTTGCCGCGCCGCCCCGTGACGATTGGCAACTGCGCTTCGAGCACGGTGACGGATCCTACGAAGTTCACGCGCTCGCCGTCCCACCGGGATGATTGCCCTGGCGCCGTACGCCGAGTTCGCGAAAAAAGCATTCGCGCGCGAGGCGACGTACCGCATGGAAGTCTTTACCGAGGTCGGTTCGCTAATCGTGCGCGTCTATCTGCTGCGCTCGCTGTGGACCGCACTCTACGCGCAGAACGTCGCTCCGATGAATCTGCCGCTGCATTCGATGATCACCTACGCGACGGTGGCGCTCCTCATGTCGCTGATTCTCGAGGTCGACGGCACGCGGCTCATTCGCGAAAAGATCCGAGAGGGCACGATCGCGACGGACCTGATGAAGCCGATCAGCGTGCCCTTCTATTTTTTCAGCGACGGGTTCGGGCAGACGATGCTGCACGCGATCCTCGTCATTCCGTCGGTGCTCTTTGCGCTGCTGCTGGTTCACATCGACCTGCCGAGCGCGCCGGTCTTCGGCGTGTTCCTTCTCTCGTTTCTGCTCGGCTATCTCGTAAACTTCTTCCTGAACTTTTTGATGAACGCCATTGCGTTCTGGACCTTGGAAACGTTCGCCGTTCAACTCATCGTGCGCTGGGTCTCGGATTTGCTGAGCGGCCAAATTATTCCGCTCACGTTCTTTCCCGGCGTCTTCGGACGCGTCGTCTTCGCGCTGCCGTTTGCCGCGATCTACTCAACGCCGCTGCTCATCTACGTGGGCGTGATCCGGCCGCACGACTACGCGCGCTATTTGTTCATCCAAGTGCTGTGGCTCGCGCTCTTCAGCGTGCTCTCGGCGCTCGTGTGGCGCGCCGCATCACGCCGCGTCGTGATCCAAGGCGGATAGATCCCACAGCACCACTTCGCCGGTGCCGCGCAGGTCGAGCCGCTCGATGGCGTACATGCGCACGGCATCGCCGGCGCGCAAATGCTCGCCATTGGCTTCGATCTCGCCTTCGCCGACGAACAAGAATCCGAAACGCGACGGTTCGAACGTGTGACGCAACTCGTGGTTCTCCAGACGGGCGACGAGCAGCGCGGCGTTCTGCGTGAGCGCGATCGGCGCGTTAATCGCGTGATGGCCGCTCGCGACGGCGAGCCAGCGGTTGCGGCGATCCTCTTGCGTGAAATCCATTTGTCCGTAGGTCGGCGGCGCTCCGTTCTTGCCGGGAAGCACCCACATCTGCACGAGATGCAGTTCTTTGTCGTCGCGCGCGTTGGTCTCCGAATGGCGCACGCCCGTGCCCGCGCTCATGAACTGCACGCCGCCGGCTTTAACGACGCCGCGATTGCCCATGCTGTCCTGATGCTCGAGTTCGCCGGCGAACACGTACGTCAGAATCTCCATGTCGCGGTGCGGATGCAGCGGAAAGCCGGTGCCTGCGGCGATGCGGTCGTCGTTGAACACGCGCAGCGTGCCCCAATTGAGGTTTTCGGGGTCGAAGTAATCCGCAAAACTGAACGAGTGGTAGCTGTCGAGCCAACCGTGACGCGCGTGGTAGCGCTCGCCGGAACGCTGCACCGCGAAGGTGCGAGGCAAAGTGGGATTCATGTGATCTCCGAATCGGGCGTGGACGGCACGAGGTTGCGCATGCGCCCCAAAAGCAGGTGGAAATACAGCATACCCCGCATCGGCCCGAGCCCTTCGAGCAGTGCGTGCGCATCCACCAGCGGGTTACCGGAAAGTAACCGCAGACTGCGTGCAACCCCGGAGTCTTTCATCGGAAAGACGTCGAGCCGGCCGAAGCCGCGCAGCAGAACGACGGCCGCGCTCCACGGGCCGATCCCGCGAATGGTGCACAGCCGCTGGGATGCCTGCGCGCTGGACAATGCCTCGATCTCGCCGTCGCCGATCGCGCCGCTCACGACGGTTTGCGCGGCGCTGCGCAAGTGCGCCACTTTATTCGCGCTCAAACCGGCCCCGCGCAGCGTCACGTCGCCGCACGAAAGCAGCTGCTGCGCCGTCACGAACGGGTAGTACGCCGCTCCGCCGTATTGGACCGGTTCCCCGGCCGCCTCGATGAGGCGGCGCATGATCGACGCGGCGGCGTGAATGCTGATCTGCTGAAAAACAATGGAGTGCGCGAGCGCTTCCCAGAGCGACGGGTATCGCGGCGGCCGCAGCCCGCGCAATTCGCGGGCCAGATACGCCAGCCACGGGTACGGCCGTACGCGGCGATACCACTCGTCAAGGCGCACCTGCGTTCCCAGCATGCGTTCCACCGCGGGAAGCCACCGCCGCGCGCGCGATCCCGTCATGCGCACGTTCAGTGAACGCGCGCTTGCCTGCCGTACTTCGAGCAGATTCGCGCCGAGCTCGTCGCGCAGCGCGCGCCGGTAGACGCCGTCTTCGCCAACCACGTCGACCACGTTTGCGGCGAGCCGGCGCAGCGCGTCGACCGTCAAATCCAAACGGTACGGCGGCCGAACGGAAACCTCGGCTTCGAAGCGGAATTTCATCGGCGATGCTCGCGACCTATTACCAGTACTGGCGCATCAACGTGTTGACGATGCTCGAGTATCGCGCAAACTTCATCATGTGGTTCTGTTTCACGATCGTGTATCACGGAACCGCCCTCGCGGCGCTTTGGGTGACGCTGCGCCAGTTCCCGTCGATGAACGGCTGGGACTTCAAAGAGATGGCGTTTCTCTACGCGCTCTGGATGCTCGGCCACGAATTCCACAACACGTTCTTCTTCACGGTCGTGAACGTTCCCGACTACGTGCGTGAAGGCCGCTTCGACCGCTTTCTCGTGCGCCCCCAAGACGCGCTCTTTCAGACGCTGACGGTCCCCTCGCAGATTTTCCCCGACGGCTTGCTGCTCGCCCTCGGCTATTTCGTCATCGCGACGCAGTACAGCGGCGTGCGCGTGGACTGGGCGTTCATCGCGTTCGTGCCGTTCGTCGTCCTGGGCGGCGCGCTCATCGATCTCGGCATCTCCCTGGGCGTCGCGACCGTCTCGTTTTGGTTCGTTCGCGTGGATACGCTGCGCTGGGTCATCATGTCGCTCGAACAGGAGTTTACGCGCTACCCGATCAGCATCTACACCCGCGGCGTGCGCATCATTCTCTCGTTCGTGTTTCCGTTTGCGTTCATGAATTATTTTCCGGCGACGTTCCTGCTGCACAAGGTGGAGACCGGGCTCTCACTCTCGCCGGAGATCGGGCTGCTTACGCCGCTCATCGGTGCGGGCTGGCTGGCGGTGTCGTACGGTTTTTGGAGAATCGGCCTGCAGCACTACCAGGGGACGGGATCTTGATGAAACGATCGGCGTTTTTGTTCGGCTCGCTCGCGCTCTGCGCGCTGCCGCGTATCGCGTACGCGCAGGCGCCGCTCGACGCGCTGCTGCGTCCGGCCATCGGCAGCATCCCCGGCAACGTCGGCGTGTACGCGCGCACGATGGCGTTCGGCCATCCGCTCGTTGCGTACAACGCGAACGTCTCGTTTCCGAGCGCCTCGACGATCAAAATGCTGATCATGCTCACCGCGTTCAAAGCCGCAGAGCACGATCCGTCGGTTATGCGCCGGCATATCACCTTCCACAGCGGCGACCTCATCGGCGGCTCGGAGTTCATGCAATACGCCTCGAGCGGTCAACGCTTCACGGTCGGGCAGTTGATCGTGCCGATGATTCAACTCAGCGACAATACCGCGAGCAATCTGCTGATCAGCCACTTCGGCTTCGAGCGCATCAACGCCGTAACGCGCGCCGCCGGCTTGCACAACACCCGTCTAAGACGGCATTTTCTCGATACCGCCGCGGTGCTGCGGCACATGGACAACCGCACCACGCCCGCGGATATGGCGCATCTGCTCTTTGCGCTCGAGCGCGGCGTACGCGAAGCGATCCCGACGGTGGCATCGCCGCAGTCGTGCCGCCGAATGATCGACATCATGCTCGGCCAAACGGACAAGGACACCATTCCTCGCGGCATTCCGCACGGCGTACCCGTTGCAAACAAGACCGGCGAACTCAGCCGCTCGCGCAGCGACGTCGCCATCGTCGATCCGTACGGCGATTCTCCGTACGTGATCGCCGTATTCACGAGCGGCTTAGACGGTCCGGGGCAAGCCTATGACGGAATCGCTCAGATCTCCAAACTCGTGTACAACCACGTCGCGGGAACGAATTTGTAATTACTTCTTCGGTTCGATCGTGACTTTCGTCATCGTATCACCGACGCGAATGGCGTCGAGCGCATCGAATCCGTCCGTCATCTGCCCAAAGACCGTGTACTGACGATCCAAAAAGCGCGCGTCGTCCAGGCAGACGTAGAACTGCGATCCGGCGGAATCCGGGTTTGCCGAGCGCGCCATTGCCACGGTACCCCGCACGTGGGGACGGGCGTTGAACTCGGCCTTCAGTTTGTATCCGGGGCCGCCCGTTCCGTTGCCCGACGGATCGCCGCCCTGAATGACAAATCCCGGCTCGACGCGATGAAACGTGAGTCCGTCGTAAAAACCCGCCTCAGTGAGTTTGATGAAGGCCGCGCAGTGCTGCGGGGCGTCATCCGGATAGAACGTGAAAACGATGTCGCCTTTGTTCGTGCTGATGCGGGCTTGCGAGGACCGCGCTTTCTCGAGATAGGTGCGCAGCTCTTCGCCAACGGGTGCGGTTTGCGTCGTCATAGCGTTCGAGCGTTGTGCATGGCGATGCCGAAGGCCTGGCGGGCGGCAATCGCGTCGAGTTTCTGTCTCCTGGTCAGGCCCTTGAACCGCGCTTCCAGGCTTCGAGCGCTCGCAGCGTCGCGGAGCGCAAACCAAGCGGCCAAACGCACCGGCAGACGCGAGCGGGTATATTTCGAGGCCTTCCCGGCCGAATGAGCGAGCAGCCGGCGCTCTAAGTCGTCCGTCCAGCCGGTGTATAGCGAACCATCGCGGCAACGTAGGATATAGACGTAGGCCGCCGCTCCCTTAGCACTCTTGGCAGTCCCCATTCCGGAGTGTGTAATTCGCCGCCGATGGGTAGAATCACCGTCGGTAAGGGACATGACTCACGAAGGAATATATGACTCGGCTGTGCCGGGTGGGCGCAGCCTGCGCGTTCGCATACCCCCGAATGCGCGATTCAGCCGAAACGTTCGGCATCAGGTTTTGTCCTTTGCCGGCAATCACGAAATCAGCGATCGTGAATTGGAGGAGTTTATCTTTGCGGTGGGCGAGGCGCTCGCAAATGCGATAGAGCACTCGCGCACGAGCGACGTCATCGAGGTGCATTGCCAGATCGAAGATGACAAGATCGTGGCAACGATTCTCGATTCCGGTGCCGGTTTTCCGACCGATCCCGTTCCGAATGTCTCCTTACCGGATCCCCTTACCGAACGCGGACGCGGATTGCCGATTATGCGGCGCTGTACCGACATTTTCGCCGTTCATTCCGTCCCCGGCCGTGGGACGGCCGTCGTTCTCGGGCGCTACTTGCGCCGGAAACGCCGCGAAAACACGGATCAGGAAACGCACGCTTCGTCATAAAAAGAGGCGATATGATACGACGCCTCTTTGCCGTGCTTTCGCTCGCCGCGCTGGCGTCGGGCGCGGTTTGCGCGCGCGCCGCGAGCGCGTACCCGCCGATTCCGGCGCCGGCGCTCAACTCCGGCATCCAATCAATGGTCGACGCCGTTTCCGCCGCGGACCTGCGCGCCATCGACACGCGCCTGGTGGCGTTTGGGACGCGCAACGATTTTTCCGAGGATTTGAACTCGCCCACACGCGGCGTGTTCGCCGCTCGCGATTGGATCCGCGCGCAATTCGAAGACATCGCGAAAACCAGCAGCGGACGGATGACCGTGAGGCTCGACACCTTCACGCATCCCAAGACGGATCGCACGCCGCGCGCGGTCGTCGAGTCGAGCATCATTGCGACGCTCACGGGTTCGGCTGCCGGACCGACGTACGTGATGTCGAGCCATTACGACGACTGCAACGGCAAATGCACCGACGGACGCGGTGATGCGCCCGGAGCCGACGACAACGGCTCGGGAACGTCCGCGGTGATCGAGGCCGCCAAGGTGATGGCGCGCACGCAGTTCCGCGGCACGATTGTCTTCGCCGTTTTTGACGGCGAGGAACTGGGGCTCTGGGGTTCGGAGCACTTCGCGAACGAACTCAAAGCCGCCGGGACGAGCGTCGTTGCCGATTTGAATAACGACATCATCGGAACCCCCAATGCGCCTGCCGGTTCGGCGGATGCCGACCAGGTGCGAATCTTCAGCGAAGCGCTGCCGCTCGGCGCGAAAGACTCCGCCGTCAACCTCATCGGTTCGGAGAACGATTCGCCTTCGCGCGAGATCGCGCGCTTCGTCAAAGCCACGGCCGAGCGTTACGTCAAACCCATGCAAGGCGTGCTCGTCTACCGCGCCGATCGGTTTTTGCGCGGCGGGGACCAAGAGTCGTTTACGGCGGACGGCTTTCCGGCGATCCGCTTCGTGGAGATTCACGAGGAGTTCCGCCATCAGCACCAGGACGTTCGCAAAGACGGCGGCGTGCAGTACGGCGATTTGCCCCAGTACGTCGATTTCGACTATCTCGCCCGCGTGACGAAGATGAACGTTGCCGCGCTTGCAGCGCTTGCCTTGGGGCCCGATCAGCCCGGACGGGTGGAATTGCTCACGCAGCACCTCAGCAACGATTCGACGCTGCGCTGGAAGCCTGCCCCGGGGGCGTCGCAGTACGAAGTCGTCTGGCGCGAAACGACCTCACCGGTGTGGCAGTACGCCAAAAACGTCGGCAATGCAACGCAAGCAGCCGTACCGGTCAGCAAAGACAATTACATTCTGGGCGTACGCGCTGTGGATGCACATGGGCTTTACAGCCCCATTGTTTATCCGGCGCCGGTAAAGCAATAATACTAAGAGGGAAGTGGACCGGCCTCCCCGCGCGCCAACGCAATGCCCGATCCGCTTCCCCCATGAAACCCGCTACGCGCTTCGCGTGCGATGGCCTCGCGTTCGGGCATGGCCTCGCTTGCGTGCCTATAATAACAATTAACCGCGCTAGAGCATGTGCGCGGGCTTTTCATCGCGCAGCATTCCGCGCAGAATCTTTCCCTCCGTATTCAGGTAGTAGTTCGCTGCGTCGAATCGGGGCGCTTCGGCGAACGTCAGATACAGGTACTTGAAGTTTTCAGAAAATGAATACGCGGGGAAATAGTCGCCTTGCGTCATCGGGCGGGTGCGAACGTCGGTTAGAACGGTATAGCCGTTCGGCGTGCGGCAGTGCTTGCGCAGTGCGGTGAAATACTGATACGCCGTGGTGCGGTACTTTTCGTCGTGCGTCAGGAACCACAGGTCGAACGATGAGTTGGGGTATTCGGGGCGCATCCAGTAGCGCGGATCGATAATCGAGAGATCCGGATAGAAGATGACCTCGGGAATGAGTTCGTACTTGTCGAGCGCGCGCGTCCAGGAGTCGTAGAAGGCCTCGCCGATTGCGCGGGCGCCGCCCTTTGCGGAGAGTTCCGCGTAAAAGGCGGCAAGTTCGCTGCTCGATGCGTCTCCGGTCGGTAAGCCGGTGTTGTAGTCGACGGTCTTGAACCAGAGATTTCCGTCGACGTGCGTAACTTTGTATTTGAGCAGCGCATCCGTGAGCATGCGGTACCAGTCGCGGCATTGCGTAATGCCCAGCATCTGCCAGCCGCCCCAGAGATACTCGTAGAACGAGTCGACCGGCTCATCGGGCGCGACGTCGTCAGTGCCGATGAACTCGCCCTTTTCAACGTCGAAATTCGTGCCGAGCAGGTTGAGCGCAGAACGCTTGCCGATGGCGGTCTCGAACGCTTTCATCGACGCGTTTACATACTTCGGATCGCCCGTCAAACGCGAGAGGTCGCCGAATTCTAAAACGTTTGAACCAATCTCTGCGAGATTCGACTTCGGATCGCTCACTGCGCCGGTCTTCAGGTTCGCGTAGCGGTACGGAGCGCCGCTCGGAGATTTGGTGAAACAGACCAGCAGCCGGTCCGCCAAATCGCGCGCGCCGTCGAGCAAGAATCGCTCGCCGGTCGCGTAGTAGCCCGTCATCAGGCCGGCGACCATGCGAATCACGGCTTCGAACATCTGCACGTTCGCGTCGACGTCGAAGTTCAGGTTCGAACGCAGCCATTTCACGCACGCGTCGAGCTCGTCGTCGAGCTGCATGACGTAGAGCGTATCCATCGCTTCGATGATGGAAAGCCCGAAGGAATGCGTGGGGACGAAGAAATTTTTCGGTTTGCCGCCGATCGGCGCGACTTCGTCGGATCCCCAGGCGAATTGTTTATAGCCGTTCCACGCGTGGAGAAACTCTTGACGCACTTGATCGGCGACGATCGCCGGTTTGGGCGTGGTGTGGGACGGCCTCGACTGCGCTCGGGCGCCCTTCGACAGGCTCAGGGTGACGAGGGGGGTGCTAGCTAAGAACGTCGAGCGTTTCATCGATTGCAGCGATCGTTTCGTCGATATCGGCGGCGGTGTGGGCGGTGGACACGAACATTACTTCGTTCTGCGAGGGCGGGAGCAGGATCTTGCGTTCGCGCATTTCGTGATAGTACGCCGCGTACTTCTTCTTGTCCGCGGCGAGTGCGTCGTCGTAATTGCGGTTCGGCGGTCCCGGGCGGAATTTGAAGTCGACGATCGATTCGTGCTGGACGACGGCGTACGGCAACGCACGCCGGTTGAAGATCGCGCGAATGCCGTCCGCAAGACGCTTACCCAGCGCGTCCATGTACGGATAATACTCGGGATGCGCTTCCAGCAGGTCGAGCGTGCGGTGGGCCATGCCGACGGAAAACGGGTTGCCGGCGTGCGTGCCGCCGGTGAACGTCGCGCCGAGCGGCGCGAGAACGGCCATGACGTCTTCTCGCCCGCCGAACGCGGCAATCGGGAAACCGCCGCCCATAATCTTGCCGATCGTCGTCATGTCCGGCGTTATCCCGACGCGCGCTTGCGCGCCGCGCAAGCCGAAGCGCAGCCAAGTAATGACTTCATCGAAAATCAGCAGCGCGCCGTACCGCGCGGTGCGCTCGCGCAAGCCTTCCAAAAAGCCTTGGACCGGCGTCACGTATCCCATGTTGCCGACGATCGGTTCGACGATAATCGCCGCGAGATCGTCTTCGCGCCCGCGCAGCAGCGCGTCGACGCTTTCCACATCGTTGTAACGCGCCACCGCGACGTCGCGCATGACGCCTTCGGGAATACCGCTGCGCCGTGCGTCCGCCGTGTGCGCCGAAGCGCCGGCGTTGAGCAGCGCGAGATCGAAGTGTCCGTGGTAGTTTCCGGCAAATTTGAGAATGAGGCTGCGTCCGGTGAACGCGCGCGCGACGCGAATCGCGCTCATCACCGCTTCGGTACCGGTGCTCACGAAGCGCATGCGCTCCATCGAGGGCAGATACGCGCGAATGCGTTCCGCCAAACGAATCTCTTCCCAATGCGTGTTGCCGTGCACGAGGCCGAGCGAGGCAAGTTCGTCCAGGTTGCTCGTGAGCGCCGGATGCGTGTGGCCGAAGAGCAGCGGCCCGTATGCCATGATGTAATCGACGAACCGTTCGCCGTGCTCGTCGTACGCATACGCGCCTTCGCCGCGCGCTTGAATGAACGGCGCGCCGCCGACGGACCAGCCCGAACGCACGGGCGAGTCGCATCCGCCGGCAAGCACCGCGGCAGCGCGGCTAACGAGATCGAACGTTTGCATGCAGAATCCTTATTGCGGCTTGGACGTCGAGCGGAAGCGCGATGGCGCCGTCCGCGCGCGCCTGCACGTTCCCGGCGTATTCACCCGCGCCCTGTGCGTCCAGAACGAACCGCGGACGTCCGAGCGTTTTTGCGAACTTCATGGTCTGCATCGCGCCGCCGTCGATCTCGCTTGCCACGAGCACCGTCGCCGCAGCGTGTGCGGCCTGCAAGCGATCGCGATGCACGAGCGCCCATTTCGTGACGGCTTCGTCCGGAAGCCGTTCGCTCGCGACGGCGCCGCCGCGCGAGACGATCTCATCCTCGAGCGCTCGATGTTCGGGCGGATACGTCACGCCCAGGCCCGTGCCGACGTACGCAACCGTCGCGGTGTGCGCGTCCAATGCGCCGTGATGCGCGGCCGCGTCGACGCCCGCCGCCAATCCGCTCACGACCGGCATGCCGCACTGCGCGGCGAGCTCGCGGGCGAACGCGTACGCCTGCGGCGGCGGCGTGCGGCTTCCGACGATGGCTAAGCCGCCCGTAGGAAGCGAGCCCCGCACGCACAGGAATGCCGGCGGTTCTTCGAGATCGAGCAGCCCCGCGGGGTAGCCCTCGTCGAGAATCGTCACCAGGTGCGCGCCCAATTTGCGCAGGCGCTGCGCCGCCTCTTTGGCTTCGTGCCGCGCGTGCGCGACTTTGCGGGCGCCGTCCTCGGCGACCCATTCCTTCAAATCGCGCTCGTGGCCGCGCACCAGCGCGCGCAAACGCCGGGCCGGTACGTGGAGGTAGGCGGCCGCCAGCAGGGTGAGATCGTCGTGCGACATCACTCGCATAGTAAGGTCTCGTTCGCACCGCGAATTACCGGCTCATGCCCCACATCGAGATGGAAATCGCTCCCAACACCAACATCAACGAACTCGTCGCGCAGTTGCCCATTGCCGCGGAGGTCCTGGGCAAATTCGGCCTGCACTGCGCGGGCTGCGGCGTCAATAAATACGAAACCATCGAGCAGGGCGCCAAGGCGCACGGCCTGCGCATCGAACCGATCGTCGCCGCGCTCACGCAGGCGCGCCTCTCGGGTTTCGTTCCGAACATCGCTGCCGAGGATCGCCAGCCGGTTCGCCGCGCGCCGGGCGAGTTCAAGCGCCGCTCGAACATCACGTACGTCGTTCCGATCATGTCGGGCAAAGGCGGCGTCGGCAAATCGCTCGTCACCGCGCTCATCGCCCTGGGTCTGCGGCGAAAACATTTCCGCGTGGGGATTCTGGACGGCGACATCACCGGGCCGTCCATTCCGAAGCTCTTCGGTCTCTCCAAGCCGCTGGTGATTGAAGCGGATCCGTCCGCACCCAAGACGCCGCAGGGAAATCCGCAGCCGCTGATGATTCCGGCGCAGTCGCGCACCGCGATCGAAATCGTCAGTTCCAATCTGCTGACCGACAAAGAAGACACCGCGATGATCTGGCGCGGTCCGATTCTCTCGGGCGTCATCCGTCAGTTCTACGAGCAGGTGCTCTGGGGCGATCTCGATTTTCTGCTCATCGATCTTCCGCCGGGCACGTCCGACGCGCCGCTTACCGTGCTGCAGTCGCTCACCATCGACGGCGTCGTGCTGGTAACGATGCCGCAAGCCCTCGCGACGATGATCGTGCGTAAAGCGGCGAACCTGGTGCACCAGCTCAAGAAACCGATCTTGGGCGTCGTCGAAAACATGTCGTACTTCGTCGCGCCGGACACCGGCAAAAAGTACGAGGTATTCGGGCCGTCCTACGCGGATCGCGTTGCGGAACTCGCGCAAGCGCCGGTTCTCGCGCGCATTCCCATCGATCCGACGAAGGCGCTGCTGGCCGACCAGGGGCGCGTCGAGGAGATCGACGACCCGATCTGCGACCGGCTCGCGGATTCGCTGCTCGCCGCTCTCGAGGCGCACCCGAAGCCGAAGGAAACGATCTCGCTGATCTAGCACGCACGCCTGTATGCAGGGCGCGGTGATTGCGGACCGGATCCAGTTCGCCTTCACGATCATGTTTCATTACCTGTTTCCCATCGGCACGATGGGAATCGGGCCGTTCATCGCGTGGTACACGGTCAAAGGCGTTCGCAAAAACGACGAGCAGGCGCTCTCGCTGGCGCGTTTTCTGACGAAGATATTCACGATCAATTTCGCGATCGGCGTCGTCACCGGCATCCCGATGGAATTTCAGTTCGGCACGAACTGGGCGGTGTTTTCTTCGCGTGCAGGCTCCATCGTCGGACAAACGCTCGCGATGGAGAGCGTCTATGCGTTCTTCCTGGAATCGGTGTTCCTGGGCGTCTTTCTCTACGGCGGACGACGCCTCTCGCGAGGATTCTACGCATTTTCCGCCGTTGCGATATGGGCGGGCTCGTGGCTCTCCGGATTTTTCATCGTCGCGACGGACGCCTGGATGCAGCATCCGGTCGGGTACGCAATCGGAAAAGGCGGCGTCATCGAACTGCGCAGCATCGAAGCCGTGCTGCTCTCACCGTTCGCGTGGTGGCAATTCGCTCACGTCATGACCGGCGCCGTTCTCACCGGAGGGTTCGTCGCAGCCGGC
>DATEHZ010000091.1:0-3160 GCA_035279385.1 Vulcanimicrobiaceae bacterium
AGGCCGGTGCAGGCTCTGCCGGTTTCGGCTTCGGGGCCGCGGCGGGCTTGAGAAGTACGCTGCGTACCAAATCTGCGATGTGATCGGGAACGACGCTGAGCTGGTTTTTCGCCTCGAAAATACCGCCTAAGCGCTCGTTGAAGAGCGTAATAAGCTCTTTTGAGGTGAGACCCACCTCTTTCGCAAGTTCAAATATCCGAACTTTTCCGGTAGCCAAAGTCTGCCTTTCACGTTGCAGGCGCGATACTTCCCGGTAAGGGGGCGCCTGCACGTACCCTCACCTTATAGGCGCGCTCCTTCCCCAGCGTGGTCGCCACGCCGCAGGTCGTTACGCATTGGTCTTGTTCAACATGTAACTGTCACAAATTCAAACCGTTAGCCTAGTTCTAACCCGTATTCTCCGGCGCTAGCTGCAAGCCCCGGAAACTTTTTATTTTTTTCCACGCGCCGTCCGCAATCCGCCGAACACAGGTAGACGCCCCGGCCCGGCTGGCGCTTGCCCGCATCCGCCTGCCACGCACGCGGCCCCGTGCGTATAAAGCGCCGCATCGCCGCCTGCGGCTTTCGTTCGCGGCAGCCGGCGCACTGACGGATCGGGAGATGAGAACCCGTGCTCCCCATATCCGGCGGCCGCTTTGGTATCACTTGATGTAATCGCGGCCGTGGATTACTCGCCGCCGAGGCGCTCGCGCTTGAACTCCTCGAGTTTGCGAATCAGTTCTTCGTCGATGCCCGCAGGCGCCATACCGGCTTCTTCCTCCGCGACGGCTTCCTCGGCGAGCGTTTCTTCTTCTTCCACGACTTCCACCGGCGCAGCTTGCGCTTCAACCCGCTCCGCCATGTAGCGCTCGCGCGCTTCCGCCGCTTCGGTTTCGCTCGCGATATCCAGACGCCAGCCCGTCAAACGCGCCGCGAGACGCACGTTTTGCCCTTCGCGCCCGATTGCAAGCGAGAGCTGGTAGTCCGGTACGACGACGAGCGCGACGCCGTCGTCTTCGAACAGTTCCACGTTCAGGACTTTGGCCGGCTGCAGTGCGTTCATGATGAACGCCACCGGATCGGCTTCCCAGCGAATGACGTCGATCTTCTCGCCGCGCAGCTCGTCCGAAACGTTGGCGATGCGGCTCGATTTCGGCCCAAGGCACGCGCCGATCGGATCGATCTCGGCGCGATTGCTGCGCACCGCGACCTTCGTGCGGCTTCCGGCTTCGCGCGCGATCGCCATGATCTCGACGATGCCGTCTTGGATCTCGGGCACTTCGAACTCGAGCAGACGCTGCACCAAGCCTTCGGCAGCGCGCGAGAGAATGACGCTCGGGCCCTTGGGCGATTTGCGAACGTCCAGCACGTACGCGCGAATGAAATCGTTGATGCGGAAGTTCTCGCGCGGCACTTGTTCGGAGAGCGGAAGCATCGCTTCGTCTTTACCTTCGAGCAGCACGTACATGTTGCGCTGTTCGAAACGCTGCACCGTGCCTTTGACGATGTCGTTCAGTTTCGCGGCGTATTTATTGTATACCGTGTCGCGCTCGGCTTCACGGATGCGCTGCACGATGACTTGCTTTGCCGTCTGCGCCGCGATGCGCCCGAAGTCTTTCGGCGTGACCTCTTCGTCGAAGTAGTCGCCGACTTGATACTGCGATCCGGCTTCTTTCGGCGTCACTTCCAGCTTCGGATCGGCGACTTCGTCGACAACGGTGCGGCGGTGGAACACCTTGTATTCGCCGCTCTGCCGGTCCACGGTCACGATCGCGTTGGCTTCGCTGCCGAAGTGCCGCTTGTACGCGGTGAGCAGCGCCGCTTCCAACGCTTCGATGAGCATCTCGAACGGAATATTCCGTTCCTTGGAGATGAACTGCAGGACGTCGATAAGCCGTTCTTCGGTCGCTTCAGGCATTGCTATTCTTCCGTTCTTTCTTGTCGCGTTTGAGGTCGGATCGAATATCGTACTCGAGATTTGCGCGTTCGATCGTCGCGATCGGCAGCGGCAATTCGCCTTTGCTCGTTTCGAGAATTACGTTCGTTCCGCGAACGCCGCGCAGGACGCCGCGATGCGTCTTGCCGCCCTGCACGAGCAGGGAGGTGACGATTTTCGCGTCGCGCCCCGAAAAGCGCTCGTAGTCGCCCGGTTTGGTGAGCGGGCGATTGAGCCCGGCCGACTCCACTTCGAGCGTGTAGGGATCGTCGTAGGGTTCCAGCCGCGCGTTAATCGCGGCGGCTACACGCTCGCACGTGGCAACGTCCACACCGCCTTCGCGATCGATCGTTACCGAAAGCGACGTGCTGCGCTTACCGCCGCGCGCGCCGTGCTGCACGATTTCAACGCCCGAAAAGCGCGCATCGTGCGCGATATCGCTTATCGCGCGCTCGAATGCTTGGCCCAGCGTGAGTTGCAACGATTACCCCTATCAACAACGAAGCGCGGGACCTGCCCACGCTTTACGACTACCGTACCTTAGGATACCCGAACATGCGACGGGCCGCAACCCCAGTGGGTCCGGCCCCTCGCTCTGCTTACGTTTGTTGTCGAGCACGCACGAGCCGGTTGACGTCCGGCAGCCGCTGAGCGCTTGTCTAGCGCTCCTGTGTGGCGCGCTCTTTCGAGCTGTGGTAGCCCGGTGGATCTTGCGGTTCCAACCGCCCTCCTTATGTCAAACGCTCTTGTGGTCTCTCATGAGACACCTCGATTGTACGCCGGAGGAACCGGTGTCACAAGAAGCTGGCGTCACCACTCATGGGCTGCTGGTGGGCAGGGGCGCGGGCGGTGTAAACGGCTCCAGACGGCCCGCGCAAATGAACGATTCATTGGGCTCGATGATCCATTTTTCGTTGCCGGCGATGGGCGAGCGCAGCACCCAGCCCGTGCACCATTTGATAAAACCGACGCGTTTGACGGACGTGACGTAGACCTTCACGTAACGCTCCTCCGGAGCCGTGCCCAGCCAGGACTGCTTCCAGCGCTGCCCGGCGACGTTCTCGACGTAGAGGAACTTGGTGGCCGCGACTACGTCAGGAGGCGGCGTCGGTTCGGGTGCGGGCGTCGGCAGAATCTTCCCGAGCAGATTGTAGTGCGTGGGCGGTACCGGCGAGACGGAGGGCGCCGCGGTCGGAATGAGGCTTTGGAGGCGTTCATTGAGCGTCGGACGCTTTTTGCCGGGGA
>DATEHZ010000092.1:0-2355 GCA_035279385.1 Vulcanimicrobiaceae bacterium
GGATGGCGCGGGCGATGCCGCCTGCGCGAGAAATGCAAAAAGCAGGGGAAGTACGGGCACGCATGATCATACGCGCGCAGGCGCTTGCGAGCCTTCGCCAGGGACCGTACACTTAGGTTATGATTGCAGGTCCCTCGACGCACGACGAAGCAGGCGAACTGCTCGAGCGCATCATTTCCCTCTACAATGCCGGCGTGCAAACACGCGACTTCAGCGGACTGCTCGCGCTGCTCACGGACGATGCGGTCCTGGATTTCGAAGGCGTCTCGGAGCGCGCGCCGCTGCGGGGCAAACAAGCGATCGCGCAGCACTTGGAAGACGATCCGCCGGACGACGCGATCCGCGTCAAACGATGGAAGCGCCGCGACGGGGAGATCGTCGCCGAGTTTTCGTGGGCGGACATTCCCGAGGGCGGTGGATGTCTGATCGTCCGCGCGCGTGAAGGGTGCGTCGCGCAGCTGACTATTGCGCTCGGCGGGCCGCGCCGGTCGTTTCGCTAGCCGCTCGCGCGGGGACGTACTGACCATGAGTACGTGGCACGTGTGGGGCGACTATGTGCAGACGCGCCCCGAACGCATCGGCAACGCACAGTTCGTCAACGGTGAAGACGGCGCCGCGGAGCAAACCGCAAAAGCGCGCGGCTTCGATTTCGACTACCGTCTGCGCAACGGATTCATGCCGTGGGCGGCGACCTTCCGCAGTGAGAAAGACGACGACCAGGAGTTCGCGTTCGCCGCATACCCCATCGTTCGCGGCTGGCAGAAGGTCGGATCAGCGTAACAGCGGGGACGCTTCTCCTTCGAGCTGCTTCGCGCGCGACTCGAGCGTCTGCAGCACCGCGTACTGCGCGGCCGTCGGCGCCGCATCCGCGCCGCCCACGCCGTCGGCAAGATAGCTCAGTTTGCCGTAGACCTGCTGCGGGTAGCGCAGCGCGTCTTCGCCCTGCGTGACCTCCGGTTCGTAGATCTCGTGAAGTAACGCGTCGATCTTCGCCGCGCTCGACCCGCTTGTAGATTTGGCGGCGTTCAGCCGGTCGATCGTGCTCGAGAGCGCCGAGAGATCGCCGCGCACGCGCTGGAGAAACGCCAGCTGTTCGCGCAGCGCCGCCGCGCTCGCGTGCGAGCGCGGATCCATGAGTACATCCACATGCGCGCTCGCCGTGTGCGCGCCGTCGCGCACGCGTACGGTGTACCGTCCCGGCAGAACCAGCGGCCCGTCGAATCCGCCCGCTCCCCACGGCACGTAGTTTTTCACCGGGTGGAGCGATTCGTAGCGCAGATCCCACCACAAGCGGTTGATACCGGCTTTCGGTTTCTCGAAGGTCAGCGTACGGATGACCTGCGAGCCGTCCAAAATTTCCGCGGTGATCTTCTGCTTCGCGGCCGGTTCGCTCTTGAGGTAGACGTTGATATCGGCGCCGTATTTCGGATTCTCTCCCGCACCGGGGGCATCCGTAAAACTGCCGATGCGATAACGGTACGCGGGGCGCATCGTGAAGAGGTGCAGCGGCTGTGCGATGACGGTATCGGTAAGTTCCTGCAGCGGATGCAGATCGTCGAGAATCCACAGCGCGCGCCCGTGCGTGCCGACGATCAGATCGTCGAAGCGCTTTTGCACCGTGAAGTCGTAGACGGGAACCGTCGGCAGATCGTTCTGCAGCGAGATCCAATGCGCGCCTTCGTCGTACGAGAGCCACAGCGCGGTCTCCGTGCCGGCGTAGAGCATGCCGCGCCGCACGGGGTCCGCTTTAATCATGCGCGCGTAACTGTCCGGCGGCAAATCGCCGGAGATCGACGTCCACGTGCGCCCGTAATCGTGCGTTTTATAGAGATGCGGTGCCCGGCCGCCGGACTTGTGATAATCCGCGACGGCATACGCCGTTGCCGGATCGAACGGTGAGGGATCGACGTAATCGATGCGCGCCCACGCTCCCGGCGGATCGTTCGCGATGGCGGCGGGCGTCACGTTGCTCCAATGCTTGCCGCCGTCGCGCGTGAGCTGCACGAGTCCGTCGTCGGTGCCGACCCAGATCTCGCCCTCGCGCAGCGGCGATTCCGCGATGCTGAACACCGTGTCGTAATACTCGACGCTCGTGTTGTCGCGCGTGAGCCCACCGGAGAACTGCTGAAAGCGCTTGTTGTTGCGCGTCAGATCGCCGCTGACGGCGCGCCAGTGTGCGCCGCCGTCGTCCGTCGCGAACACCTTATTGCCGCCCATATAGAGCCGGTGCGGATGCTCCGGAGACATCGCGAGCGGCGAAGTCCACTGAAAGCGGTATTTCAACTGCGCTGCGGGCCAGCCCATCGCGTCTTCGGGCCACACGTCGATCGCGCGCGACTGCTGCGTACGCCGATC
>DATEHZ010000093.1:0-4374 GCA_035279385.1 Vulcanimicrobiaceae bacterium
GCTTAAGCCGCCTTTACGACCAGTCCTCCGCCGATCAACTCCACCTTCGCGTGGGAGCCTTTGGGCAATTCTCCGCGCAGTATCGCCGTGGAGAGTGGCGTGCTGACGTGACGTGCGACGATGCGGTGCACGTATCGAGCGCCGCTTCCGGCGCCCATCGCTTCGCGAGCCAAAAATTGGCGGGCATCTTCTCCGAGCAGCAGGTTCACGTCGCGCGCACCTAGGCGCTGCGCGAGCGCCTCGACGTGGATGGCGACGATCTGCTCGATGTGACGCAACGTCAAATCGTTGAAGCGCACGACGTCGTCGATGCGATTGAGAAACTCGGGTCTGAAGGCCATCGGCAGTTCGTCGTCGGCGAGATTCGTCGTCATGATGATCAGCGCGTGACGAAAGTCGACCGTTCGGCCTTTCGCATCGGTGACGCGTCCGTCGTCGAGAATCTGCAGCAGCACCGCCGCCACGTCCGGATGCGCCTTCTCGAGTTCGTCGAAGAGCACGACGCAGTACGGACGGCGCCGCACGGGCTCGGTGAGTTGTCCGGGCTCGTCGTGTCCTTGATATCCCGGCGGTGCGCCGAGCAGGCGCGAAATCGTGTGCGCTTCCGTGAACTCCGAGAGATCGATGCGCACCAGCGCCTCTTCCGTACCGAACAGCGCCTGCGCGAGTGCCTTGGCAAGTTCCGTTTTTCCGACGCCGCTGCTGCCCATGAAGAGAAAACTGCCCAGCGGTCTGCGCGGGTCGTGCAGTCCGGCGCGGGCGCGGCGAATCGCTTCGCTCACCGCCGCGATGGCGTGCTCCTGACCGATGACGCGCTTGCTCAGCGTTTCCTCGAGCGCGAGCAAATTGTTGGCTTGCGACTCCGAGAGCGTCGACTGCGGGATGCCCGTCCATTTGGTTACGACCGCGGCCACGTCGTCCGCGGTAACGTGCGGATGCGAGAGCGCGCCTTTATTTCTCAGCGCGACCGTCGCCGCCGCTTCGTCCATCAAGTCGATCGCTTTGTCGGGCAAGAACCGATCCGCGATATAGCGGGCGGAGAGCGCGGCGGAGGCGTGCACGGCTTCGTCTTGGATTGTGACGTTGTGGTGCTCCGCGTAGCGTTTGCGCAGGCCGTGCAGAATCTTCACCGTCTCTTCGATAGACGGCTCGTCGACCATGACGGGCTGGAAGCGGCGTTCGAGCGCGGCATCGGATTCGATGTATTTGCGGTATTCGTCGAAGGTCGTCGCGCCGATGCACTGCAGGTCGCCGCGCGCCAGTTCCGGCTTGATCATCGAACTCAAGTCGAGCGCGCCTTCGGCAGCGCCGGCGCCGACGAGCGTGTGCAGTTCGTCGATGAACAGAATGACGTCGCGCGCGGCTTTGCGGACTTCGTCGAGAATCTTCTTGACGCGGCTTTCGAATTCGCCGCGATACTTCGTACCGGCAATGAGCGGACCGAGCGAGAGCGCGAGCACCCGTTTGGTGCGCAGCGGCTCCGGAACGTTGCCCGCAACGATACGCTGCGCGAGCCCTTCGACGATCGCGGTTTTCCCGACGCCGGGCTCGCCGACGAGTACCGGATTGTTCTTGCTGCGGCGCGCGAGAATGGAGACCACGCGTTCGACCTCCGTATCGCGTCCGATGACGGGATCGAGTTTACCGCTGCGCGCGAGATCGGTGAGATCGCGTGAGAACGCGGCCAGCGTCGGCGTTCCGCCTCGCAAGCGGCGCGTGAAATCGTCGAAAGGCTTGGGGCCGCCTTCGCGTTCGCTCATTTTGTCGACGATGATCGCACCGCCGGCCAGGAGCGCCGCGGCGGTGAGGGCGGCACCCAAAAGCGGCAGCGCCGTTTTGGTCGCCTGGCGCTTCGCGGCGCAGACGGCGCAGTAGCGAGCCTGCAGCGAACCGGGATCGGCAACCGTGGCGGGATTCAGCCCGCAGAGTTCGCACGTCGTAGTCACGTTAGCTGCTACCCATGACGCGGCCGCTCAGTTTCATTGCGCCTCGTAGGTGACGGTTACCGTGGCGCGCGTTTCGACGGCGCTCGGCTCGATCTGCGTAGGAACCGGAGCGGGCGCTGCTTTAAAGACTTCGGCCTGCAGCAGCGGTATGGGGTGTGAGAGCACGCCTTCTTGCATGACCTTCACCCGAACGATGTGCAGCCCGGCCGCCGACGCCATCGCTTGCGCGTGCGTACGCGCCTGGGCCATCGCGTCCCGCAGCGCCTGCGCGAATTGGCCGCGGGTGTCGCTCGTGTCGAACGAGACGCCGTTCACGTCGGTAACACCCGCACCGACCGCGGCGTCGACCGTTTTCCCGACGAGCGAAAGTTGGCGGACCGTGACGCCCACGCCGCGATAGACGAAGTAGCCGTAGCGCTGGCCGGGCTGCGCGGCATCCGGCGGCCGCGGCGGCGGATTGAAGTTCAGGCTGAACGAGGTGGTGCGGATATCGCTTTTCGCTATCCCGAGACGCGCGAGCGCTTCGAGCAGCCGGTTGTAGCGCGCGTTGTTCTCGGAGGTTGCCGCCGCGGCGCTCGAGGCGTTCGTGGAAATCGTGAAGTTGGCCGAAGCCATGTCCGGCATCGTACTGGAGCGCCCCTCGGCGGTGACCGTGATCTCGGACGGCGCGGCGGCGGCGGCCGGGGCGGCGAAGAGCATGAAGAGGGCGGCTAGGGCAAGTAGTCGAGTCATCGGGTCCTCCTGTGCTTGAGCCTTCGCCGCGCGGGAAAGAAACCATTAAGCATGTTGGTCGAAGCGGTTGTCGGTTTGTGCGTCGGGGTTATCGCCCGCTACATCGTTCCCGATTCGCCCGGCGTGGGAGCAGACACCCTCGCGGGCATCGTCGGCGGCGGCTTGGGCGGGTTCGTCTACAAGCTCTTCGGGCACAAGCCGCCGCTGGATGACTACAACGCTTGGAGCATCGTCAGTGCGGCAGCGGGCGCGTTCATCTTGATTCTGGTCATTCGCGCGACCGCCGGCCGCCGTACTATCGCTTGAACGGGGAAGCAATACGTTATGTGGATCGTTTGGCTCATCATCATCGGCCTCATTATCGGACTCATCGCGCGCGCAATCGTGCCGGGAGCCGTTGGGGGCGGGATTATTGTCGACATCATTGTCGGAATTATCGGAGCGCTCATCGGCGGCTGGCTCGCCAGCGCGCTCGGCCACGCGCCGACGAGCGGCTTGTGGAGTTTCATCTGGGGAATCATCGGCGCCATCATCCTGCTCGTCATCCTGAGAGCGGTCGGGGGCAGGCGTTCCACGGTGTAGCCCTGTATATCACTCACCCATGGCATACGTAATCACCGAACCGTGCATTGGGACCAAGGATAAGTCGTGCGTGGACGTCTGTCCCGTCGACTGTATTCACGGGAAGGATGAAGACGAGATGCTCTACATCGATCCCGAAGTCTGCATCGACTGCGGCGCTTGTGTGTCCGCATGCCCGGTAGAGGCAATCTACGCGGACTCGGACGTACCCGAGAAGTGGCAGAACTTCATCGGAATCAACGCGGAGTATTTCAAAAACTAGCGTTTCAGAAAGCATTCACGTTTCCGCTTTACGGTAACGCGTGATGCTTGGGGCGCTGATTGCGGGTGCCGGTCCGGCTGGGTCGACCGTCGCGTTGCTGCTCGCGCGAGCGGGCAAGGCGGTTTGCATCTACGAACGCAGCGCGTTTCCGCGAACCAAAGCCTGCGGCGAATACCTCAGTCCCGGCTCGGTCCGGCTGCTGCACGAATTGGGCGTTGCCGCGCGGCTCGCGCCGCACGCCCGCAGGATCTGCGGCGTGCGATTGCACGGGCACGGCGTGCACGCGCGCATCGATTTCCCGCAGCCCGGCTGGTCGCTGCCGCGCGCGGTGCTCGACGACGTGCTGCTGCGTGCGGCACTGCAAGCCGGCGCGCACGTCGTGCAGGCGCGCGCGGAAGATTGCGCGGATCGCGACGACCGCGCGACGATCGCGATTCGCTTTCCCGACGGAAGCGTCGGCAGCGCGCACGCGCACGCGATCGTCGGCGCGGACGGAATGCATTCCCTCGTGGCGCGCAAGTGCGGCTTTGCGTCCTCGCCGCGCCGTCCCGCTCGCTTCGCGCTCGGCGGTCACTACGCCGGTTTTGCGCATCTCGACGACTACATCGACATGTTCGTCGACGGCAGCACGTATGCGGCGATCAACCCCCTCACCGATACGACGGCAAACGTGATGCTCATCGTGAGCGAGCGCGAGCTCGAAGCGCATCGCAGCGACGTGGAAGCATTCGCCCAAGAGCGAGCCGCCGGTCTTGCGGGCAGCGTGCTCGCGGGTGCGCGCGCGGAGCACAAGCGCATCGCGATCGGGCCGCTCGCCTATCGGGCGCGTCGCCTGGCCGGCAAGCACGCCCT
>DATEHZ010000094.1:0-2748 GCA_035279385.1 Vulcanimicrobiaceae bacterium
CGCATCGGCGTCGCCGAACGCTACGATGCGTATTTCGAAGTTACGAAGCCCGGCGCGTTTTTGCTGCAGGGACTCTCGAGCGCTCCGCTGGCGTTTCAGCAAGCCGCGGTGATCTATACGGAGGGCATGGAAAACGCGCCGCCGCTGGGCAGTCCGCAGACGCTCGACGGCGTCGACTATTTCACGTACGAGAAAGCCTGCGGCGTGGACGGCGCCGCGCCGGAGAGAGCCACGCATCACTTTACGCTCAGCGGCGGCGACTACGGCAGCAACAAGTGGGAGATGAACGGTAAGACGTATCCGAACACGGATAAAATCTACGTGCATCGCGGCGACGACGTGACGGTCGGCTTCCTCAACAAAACGGACATGGATCATCCGATGCATCTGCACGGCCACACCTTCGATCTCGTCGAAGTCGACGGCAAACGCTTGCTGCGGCCGCTCGCCAAAGACACGACGCTGGTTCGCGGCAACGGCGGCACGGCGACGTGGAGATTCAAAGCGAACTCACCCGCCGGGCGTTGGCTCCTGCATTGCCATAACGAAATTCACATGATGGACGGCCTCATGACGGAGGTCGTCTACCGCCCTTGACTGAAAAGGCCGCCTAGGCCATGCATAGTCTTGCTCGCGGCCACGTCGTCGTTACCGGCGGCGCGGGCCTCATTGGAAGCGCCGTCATTTGGGCGCTCAACCTTCGCGGCATCGACGACATCCTCGTCGTCGACCGGCTCGACACATCGGAAAAGTGGAAGAACCTGGTTCCGCTTCGCTATCGCGATTACATCGACGCGGACGAGTTCGAGAGCCGCGTCCTCACCCGCGCGTCGTCGTTCGCGAACGTCTCGGCCGTGATTCATCTGGGCGCGTGCTCGTCGACCACCGAAACCGACGCCGACTACCTGATGCGCAACAATTACGAGTACACCAAGCACGTGGCGCACTGGGCCGTCGATCACGGCATCCGCTTCGTGTACGCGTCCTCCGCCGCGACGTACGGCGCGCTCGAACGGGACCTACGTGACGACGCGGACCTCGATACGCTGCGCCCGCTCAACATGTACGCGTATTCTAAGCACCGCTTCGATCTCTACGCGCGCGATCACGGCCTGCTCTCGCACATCGCCGGATTGAAATACTTCAACGTTTTCGGCCCGAACGAGCATCACAAGGGCGAGATGCGCAGTTTGGTCGACAAGGCGTTTCACCAGATTCGCGAGAGCGGATCGATCCGGCTCTTCAAGAGCCATCGAAGCGACTACAAGGACGGCGAACAGCAGCGCGATTTTATTTACGTCAAAGACGCCGTCGCGATGACGCTGCACCTCGCGCAGCACGACGCGAACGGTCTCTTCAACGTCGGCTCCGGCGCCGCGCACACGTGGCTCGATCTCGTGCGCCCGATCTTTCGCGCGATGGACGTTCCCGAGCGCATCGAGTTCATCGACATGCCGCCTGCGCTGCGCGATAAATATCAGTATTGCACGTGCGCGTCGATCGATCGCCTACGTGCGACCGGCTATGACGCGCCGGTCACGCCGCTTGCGGACGCGGTGGATGATTACGTCCGCAACTATCTCATCCCCGATCGCCGGCTGGACCCGGCGCACGCACCCGCAGGAGTGAAGTAAGAGCCGATGAGCCAGTCGCGCGCCGAACGGCGCAGAAGCACGCGCGGCGGTAACGCGCCGCCGCCCCGACGCGATCCCATGATGCCGATCTATCTCGGCCTCGCCGTCATCGTCATTTTGGTCTTCGCCGGATTCGGCATTACGAATTTCGTGCAGAACAAGGCCCGCTCGGATGCGTTTGCGTTTGCGAGCAATACGCCGACGCCGGGCCCGAGCCCGACGGCCAAACCCGTTCAACTCACCGCGGGACAAACGCTCGGAAAAGCCGGCGCGTTCCCCAAAGGCGACTTCAAACGCAACGTTCCGACCGATACCGCGCAAGGCGGCCACGGGCAAGACGTCGACGGCATCCCGTGTCAGACGAACGAAGGCGTGCAGCTGCACATTCACAGCCATCTCGCGATCTTCGTGCACGGCTCGCTCGTGCAGGTTCCCGAAGCGATCGGCGTGCAGCCCATTCCGCCCAACAGCGGATGCTTGTACTGGATTCACACGCACGATGCCAGCGGCGTCATCCACGTCGAATCTGGCAGCGTGAGCGCACCCGGCGGCGGCCCCTATACGCTCGGCATGTTCTTCGATATTTGGGGCGAGCCGCTCGCGAGCAGCCAAGTCGGCCCGTTCAAAGGCCCCGTAACCGCCTTCGTGAACAGCCAGCCCTACGAGGGCGATCCGCGCGCGATTCCGCTTCGTTCGCACCAGCGCATCACGCTGGAAGTCGGCACGCCGGTCGTTCGGCCGCCGGTGTATTTACTGCCGGCCGGAGATTAGTGATCCTCGAAACGCCCAGGCTGCTGCTGCGGCAATGGAACGATGCCGACGTCGAAGCCTGGGCGGACATGAACGCAGATCCGCGCGTCATGGAATTCTTTCCCGGCGTAACGGCGCGTGAGAAATCGCGCGAACAAGCCGCGGCGATGCGCGCCGGCGTGGAAGAGCACGGCTACGGCTGGCTCGTGATGGAACGCAAAGACCGGCCGGGATTCGCGGGCGTCGCCGCGCTCGATGATATCCGCTACGAGTTGCCGTTTCGACCGCTGCGCGAGATCGGATGGCGGCTGCCGGTCGAGTCGTGGGGACACGGCTACGCGACCGAAGCGGCGAAGGCGCTGCT
>DATEHZ010000095.1:0-5182 GCA_035279385.1 Vulcanimicrobiaceae bacterium
CCTCGTCATCCTGAGCTTGTCGAAGGACGCGCCGAACCCCGTCGAGGCTGGCCTGCGTGAATGCTGGTGCGCCTCGCCTTCGCTCGGCCCGCCCTTCGACAAGCTCAGGATGACGAGAGAGGACGCGCTCAGGATGACGAGGGGTTCGTACGCGTGCTAATACCCAAGAGCGTGCGTGCGCGCTAGTATCCTAAGCGTTCGAAGAGGCCTAGGAGGGCGATTCGGTCGGTGCGGGTGATGGTGGATGCGAGCGTTTCGCCGACGACGCGGTCGACGTCGTCGAGGGCTTCCTCTAGGCGCTCGCGGCCGGCCTCCGTGATCGATACGTAGCTTGCGCGGGCGTCTCGTTCGTGCGAGGCGCGTTCGACCAAGCCGATTTTGGAGAGCGGTAAGATGGCGCGCGTGACGCCGGAGGCGGTCATCTGCAGGCGGTTCGCCAGGTCTACCGGGCGCAGGCGGCCGCCCACGACGGATGCGAGTTCGTTCAGAATCACGAAGTCGGTGAAACCGATACCGGGCAGAACGGACTCCACCCGCTTGCGCAGCCAGGCGTCGATGCGGGCCACGCCCAAGGCTATGGCGACGTTTTCGGTGAGCATGGGAGGCATGATACTTGACGACTCAAGTACTTGTCAAGTTTATTCGTGCGTAAAATCCTTGACGTGCGCCGAAAAATCCCGTAGACTGGCCCAGTTATGCGGACCTACCAACAGAAGACCGCCGAGACCAAGCACGACTGGTACATCGTCGATGCGGCCGGGCAGCGCCTGGGCACGCTCGCGGTGCGAATCGCGCGTGCGCTTTCCGGCAAACACAAACCGACCTGGACCCCGCACATCGACGACGGCGATCACGTCGTCGTCATCAACGCGGACAAAATCGAACTGGGCGGCAAGAAGTGGGACAACAAGGTGTACTACCGCCACAGCGGCTATCCCGGCGGACTCAAAATCGAAACCGCCCGTCAGGTGAAGGACAAGCATCCCGAGCGCCTCATCGAGCGCGCCGTACGCGGCATGCTTCCCACCAACCGCATGCGCAACGTCCAACTCAATCGTCTCAAAGTTTTTACCGGAACGGCTCATCCGCATGACGCGCAGCAGCCGAAGCCGCTGGCGTAGGAGTTCTCGTGAACGAAAATTTTCAAGGCACCGGCCGTCGTAAACGCTCCATCGCGCGAGTTCGTATCTCGCTCGGTCAGGGCGTCATCACGATCAACAAGAAGCCGATCGACGAATACTTCCCGCGTCCGACGCTGCAGCAAATCGTGCGTCAGCCGCTCGAAGCAACGCAGAGCGGCACGCGCTTCGACATCGACGTGAAAGCCGAAGGCGGCGGTCCGACCGGTCAAGCCGGCGCCGTTCGTCACGGCATCGCGCGTGCACTCGTCTCGATGGACGAATCGCTGCGCGAAGTGCTGCGCAAACAAGGTCTGCTCACCCGCGACCCGCGCGAAAAAGAATCGAAGAAGTACGGCCGCAAACGCGCCCGCAAACGCTTCCAGTTCTCCAAGCGCTAATAATGACCACGAAAAGAGCCGCGCGACGCGGCTCTTTTACGTCTTACACCCTGCCGCTGGACATCGCGCTGATTGTGTTCGGCGCGATCGCCGCGTTCTGGCGTCCGTCGGCGACGTGGATCGAGCAGCGCTTCACCAACGGCTATTATCCGGCGTGGCAGCATTTTTGGTCTTCGTTCACGCCGGCAGTCCCGTTCGCCGCGGGAGATGCGGTAATTGCGGCGGGCGTCGCAATTATCGTGCTCGCGCTGCTCTTCGGACGCCCGTGGTGGCGCACAATCGTCGGCATCGCGGCGGTCGCAGGTTTCTACGCCATCTGGTTTTACGCGGGGTGGGGCTTCGGATACGATCGCGCTCCGGTGCAAGCGCGCATGGCTTATTCGAGCGCCCGCGTCAGCACCGCGCAAGTCGACGCGTTGCGCGCTCGTGCGATCGCCGAGATGAACCGGCTCGCGCCGCTCGCGCACGCACAGCAGCAGGCCGGCGATTTCGACATCGCGGATCTGCGCGCCGCCTGGCTGCCGGTGGTGCAGCGTCTGGGCGACGATTGGACGCCGAACGTTCATGCGGCAAAACCGGCGGCTGCCGGCTGGTTCATGAACAAGAGCGGCACGAGCGGCTTCACCAATCCGTTTACGCTCGAAACGCAGCTCGCGCCGGATTTGCTCTGGTTCGAGCGCCCGTTCTCACAGGCGCACGAATGGGGACACGTCGCCGGCTTCAATCGCGAAGATGAAGCGAATTATATCGCGGTGCTCGCCTGTCTGCGCGACCGGGACGTCGCCGGGCAATACTCCGGTTGGCTCGAACTCTTCCTGTATCTGCCGCCGAAAGCGCATTACGCCAAACGTGAATTCGTGCCGGAAGTGTGGGCGGACTTCGCGGCGATTCGCAAGCGCAACGCGCAGTTCGTGAATCTGAATCTTTCGCGTTTCTCGTGGCGTCTGTACAACAGCTATCTCAAGACGAACCACATCGCGTCGGGCGTGGAGAACTACAACCAGGTCACGCGCCTGGTCATCGGTATTCCGCTGGATGCTCAGGGACTGCCGCTTGCAGCCGCCTCGGGCAAATCCGCGTCCACGCCCCGCGGAAACAAATAGTACAGCGTAATCGCCCAGTAGAGCGCGACGCTGAGCACCGGAAAGAAAAACGCGATAATCGTTGCGGAACTATACACGGACAAGCCGACGCGGTAATGAAACACCGTGCCGCCGATCGCGGCTTGCGTGACGAACGGCCTGAACATGCGCCGCCGGATGAAATAGTGCAGCAGGCCGTTATACGTGATCGAAGCGGCCGTCAGCGTGAGCCCGTAGAGCACGGCTCCGGGACGCAGTGTCGGATACGCGCCGAGCACGGCGGTGGCGAACGGAATGAACGCGGTGATGCCGAGCAGCACGAGATTGATGAGCCACGTCGTACGATCGAGCCGATCCACCGTTCGAAAGAGCATGTGATGGTTGTTCCACATGATGCCGATGACGGCGAAACTGAGCGCGTACGCGACGAAGTTCGGCCAAAGCGCAAGCAGCCTGCTCGTGAGAGCGTGTTCGCTCGGCCGGCTCAGCGCCGGAACCGCAAGACCGAGGACGAGCAGCGTAATGGCGATCGCGAAGACGCCGTCCGAACCGTTTTCAAAGCGCGACCTGTTCATGCGTAACCATGCGGCAACATCTTCGCCGCTTCCTCGAAACGGCGGCGCCGTAGGCTAACGGCATGTTCGACGTTGCCGCACCATTGATGAACGCGCTCGCGCAGTCACGAGACGGTTTGGGAACCGCTGCTTCCCAGACGGCCCGCGCGCAGACGCCGTACGGTCCCGCACGCAGCGACGCTGCGATGGCGGGCGTCGCGGAAAAGGCGATCTTTCAGGAAGCGCTGCTGAACGCCATGCACGCGCGCCTGGCCGAGATCAAGAGCGCCGCCCACGGATAACGGCGCTACGGCGTGCGATCGTAGTCCGATCCGTATCCGCTATACGCGCTCGTGCCGCAGTATTGCGCGCGAACTCCATGCCCCGCGCGAAGACGAGGCAAATAGATCGGAATCACGTGAGCCTCTTCATTCGGCAGGTTCGCCGAAACGATGACGGTTCGCGCGAATCGATCGTGTCCGACGATCACGTTGACCGGGCCTGGACTCACCGAAAAGAAATGAAACGTGCCGTCCGCGAGGGTGTGCGTCTTCATTTCCGGTTGCCGGTTCGAGCGTGCGGTTACGGTGATCGGACAGATCGGCTGATGCGTGCCGAGCACCATCACTTTCCCGTAGATCGTGCCGGTATTCGGATCTGCGGAAGCAACGCCGCGAACCAGCACAACTGCGGCAGCGAGCGCCACGCCGCTCATAATTCGGCAAAATCGTTGCTTGCGTTCGGTCATCTGCCCCTCCTACGATCGAGCAAATCGTTATATACCCATCTAAGGAGCGCCGCATGGATAGCCTTGGACTCTTGAAAACCGCCGCGGCCGGCATGGACGCGCAGCGGGCAGTGCTCGACGTCGAAGCGCGGAACGTCGCTGCCGCGCAGGCTGCCGGGCCCAAAGGTTCGTACGCCCGCCTGGTTCCCGATTTCGAACTCGTTCAAGACGACGGCGCGGCGCCGGAAATACGCGTCTCGGGATCGCACGTGCAGCGCGGTTCGAGCGTCGACGTCATGACGGAAATGGTCGCGGTCCTCAACGCCACGCGCGCATACGAGGCAAACGCGTCGATCTTCGACATCGGCAAACGCCTCGCGGAGCGCACGATTGAGATGGGCCGCGTATGAAGATTGAAGCGCTGATTCCGGACACCGCTGCGAGTGCCGCATCCGGCACCGCACCGGACGGCAACGCGTTCGGCAAGATGCTCGACGGTCTCGGTGCGGTGCTCGGAGGGGCCGAGCGCGCCGAAGACGCCTTTGCCGCCGGTGCCGGCGCTCTGCAAACGGCCGTCTACGAGCGCGCGCGTGCAGACGTGGCGTTGTCCGTTGCCACGGCGGCGGCGCAGCGTACGGCGCAGGCGCTGCAGTCGATCCTGAACATGCAGGTGTAACGGATGGATCTCGCCGCACTGCTTGCACGCTGGTATGCATTGCCCGCAAAGGTGAAAACCGTTGCGGCGGCTGCGATCGGCGGTATCGTCGTGCTTTCGCTTCTTGCAAGCCTGCTCGCGCATCCGCAGCGCAGCGCCCTCTTTGCAAGCGCGCTTCATCCCGAGCAGCTCGCGGAAGTCGAGGAACGCCTCGCAAGTTGGAACGTCGCCTTTACGCCCACGAGCGACAACGTGGTCGTGGAAAATCGCCGCCGCAACGATCTGCTGCTGCGCCTCTCGCTGGCGGGCGTGCCGCACGCGCACATCGACGCCTCGAGCGACGTGCTCGGAAAACTGGGCGCGCTCACGCCGCAAGCCGTCATCGATGCACAGACGCGCGACGGGCTCGCCGGTGACGTCGCGCTGGGCTTGCGCGGCATCGACGGGGTTGAAGATGCGCGTGTCATTATTGCACCGGCAAAACCCGGCTATTTTGCGGACGATACCTCTCGCGACGCAAGTGCGAGCGTGCGGCTGCGGCTCACGCCGGGCACGCGGCTTTCCGCGGATGCCGTGAACGGCATTCGGTCCTTCGTCGCCGCCGGCGTACCCGGATTGGACGAACGGCACGTCACGATCGTCGAC
>DATEHZ010000096.1:0-18348 GCA_035279385.1 Vulcanimicrobiaceae bacterium
TCACGCCGCTGCGGCGGCGCAGCAGTTTCGAGCGTGTGTACGACTTGACGCAGCGCGTCATTCCGCGCGATGCATTCGAGGCGCGCGTGGATGTAGAAGAGGCGTATCGGCGGCTGACCGAACGCGCGGCGCGCGCGCACGGCGTCGCGATCGAGAGCGATCTGCGCGATTACTTTCGTTTACCGCTTGCGGCATCGAGAAACGCGGTCGCGCAACTCGTCGAACGCGGAACGCTGCTGCCGGTACGCGTCGAAGGCTGGAAGCAGCAGGCGTATTTGCACGCGCAGGCGCGCGTTCCGCGCCGGATCGAATGCACTGCGCTCGTCTCGCCGTTCGACTCTCTCGTGTGGAACCGCGAGCGCACGAAACGGCTCTTCGATTTTCACTACCGGATCGAGATTTACACGCCGTCGCACAAGCGCGTTCACGGATACTACGTCTTGCCGTATTTGATGGATGAAGCGCTCGTCGCGCGCGTCGACCTCAAGGCCGATCGCGAGGCCGGCGTCTTGCTCGTCCACGCCGTTCACTACGAGCCCCGCGTGGACCGCCGAGCCGTCAGAGCGCGCCTTGCGGAGGATCTGCAGAACATGGCGCGCTGGCTCGAATTGGACCGGGTGAGGCTTGCGCGCTAGGCACCCAGTCGCGGTCCCCAGCCCGAGAAGATGATGGTGGGTGAGGTGGGCTGGGCGACCGTCGGCCGACGGACTTCCGGAGGGGGCTGTGCGGCGAACTGCACGTCTTTCATGGGGTCTCCTTTTAGCGGTCCGGGTTGTTCTAACTAATTTACTAGTAGTATAGAGCGATGTTTCACCCGGGTCAACTAAAAAAATAGTTAGAAGCCGCCCTAGTACCCTCCGCCGGTGCCCCCGGAACCGCTCGAAGGCGGCGGCGATGCTTGCGGACCGGGTGTCGCGCTGGAGCTTACCTGGATAATGCCGCGCATGCTGGGGTTTAGCATGTAGTGGAAGGCGCAGCCGATGAAATACGTTCCGGCGTTCGAAAGCGTAAGGCTTGCCGTACCGCCGCCCGGAATCGCCCCGCTTCGATATCCGGCAGCGAGCGTCGTGCCGCCGGACGCCGACGTGTCCAATGTGGGATTCGCCGGAAAACTGCTCATGCTCAGGACGTTGAGCGTGTGCGTGGTTCCGCTCGAAAGGTTCTTCAGGGTGACGGTCGTGCCGGGCGGAAACGCGATGACTTGCGAATAGGTGCTCTGCGTGTAGCCGCCGATGAGGCCGAACGGTGTGGTGATGGTGCCGATTGCGCCGCTCGGCAGTGCGAAACCGATCGTCATTGCGGCGACCGGCGGCGGCGTCGAGCCGGGTGACGTGCCCGGCGGCGTATACGTTCCACTGCCGCCGCCGTAGCCGCCGCAGGCGGCAAGAACTGCTGCGAGCGCAGCGCCGCCCAAAACGAGTATGTGTTTCATGTGCTTCTCCATGGCTCGCGACCGGAGCCACGCGAGACGCTACCCGCGACTCATGAAAAAACTGTTAACGCGCGAGCCTGGATGCGGTTGCACGCGTCCGAGCGTTTAGTCGGACGGCCAGCCCTTCATCGACGTTGCGAACGGCGGCAACTTGAAGGTTGCGCTGCATTTGTTCAAGTCGAGGCCCTTGGCGGAGCCGGTCTTCACAAACTCCTCGACGAGGGCATCCGTACACGGCGTGTCGGCTCCATGTCCGCCGCCGGTAACCAGAACGGCTCGGCCGTTCGGCAAGTACCGGAGCGCCTCTTGGCCGTACTTCGCCGGCGTAGCCGGATCGTCGGATCCGAGAATCATGAGTACCGGCGCATCGCTGCGAACCGGCTCGTTGAACGCAGGCGGCATTGCCGGAACGTTCCATTGCCGGCAAGCCTCTTGCTGTGCGCGGATACGCAAATCTCCTGTAAACGAACGCGCCGCGGCGTCTTTGAGTTGCTGCTCCGAAATGAACGGCATCATGTCGGCGCACGAATACGAAAGAAAAGCGCCGTCGTTCAGATCCGTTCCGAAGCCGACGATGACGGTCTGCATCACGCGCGCGAGCGGCACGTAGTCGCGAACGTACGCGCGTTCGACCACGTATGGAACGTACGATGCGGCGAACGGATTGTACAGTATGTGCCGCAGTGAGTCGACGAAGACTTCCTTGGAAAGCGCGACGGTCTGCGTTCGTTTCGTTGCGAAGTTCTTTGCGGGAACCATAAGCGGGCCGGCATCGAAGCGCCGCAGCAGCGCATGAATATGAGCGGCGAGCAGCGGAAAATGCGCGCGGCATGCCCCATTGCCGCTGCACTTTGCGATCAGGTCGTCGAGCGCAGTTTGCGCCCCGAGCGGCTCGCCGGGAAGCGGCTGGAATCCGGGCGGTGCGACGCCGTCCAGAATCGCGCTCTCGACGTGTTCGGGATGCCGGCGCATATAGACGAGTGAGAAGAGCGTGCCGTACGAACCGCCGTCGAGCAGAATCTTATCGTACCCGAGCGCGGCGCGAATATCGTCGAGGTCGTCGGTCGAGGCGTTCGTGTTATAGAGCGGTACGGCATGCGTAGCGGCGCTTTTCGTCCGGCAATCCGCGACGAGTTTGGGCGGAAACAGATAACGGAAGTACGACGCCGGATCGTTTGCCGGCACGAAGTTGCACGCGAAGGGATTGGATTTGCCCATGCCGCGATCGTCCATGAAGATCAAGTCGTAGGCGTCGTGCAGCGCCAGCGTTCGCGGAAAAAACTCCCCGTCGGCGATCGGCACGGCGAAGTCCGTCGCCGCTTCGCCCGGTCCGCCTCCAATCTCCGCGGCCGCGTGATGCGAGGGATGCTTTGCCGGAATCACGATGAGGTTGAGCGCGATGATTTTGCCGCTGCGGGCCAGGCGATCTTCATAGACGCCGAACGTGCCGCATCGCGCCGGCATTTTCGCTTTGCCCAGCGCGCACGGCCGCAGATGCAGGCCGAGCGCGGGCTGCGCGGCCGCCGCCGGCAGCGAAGAGATCGAAAAAAACAGCGCGAGTATCACCCGGAGTGTTCGCACGGATACGTCCTTTCGATGGCGGGCGAAATGGTGTGAGGGAGGTTTGTCGTACGCCTGCGGAATGCATGCAACACAAGCCGAGAAAGCGCGCCGGTTTCGCGCCCTGCACGAGGGCCCGGGCGCATTCGTCATTCCGAATCCGTGGGACGCGGGAACGGCGAGAATCTTGACCGCGATGGGTTTTGCGGCACTGACGACGACGAGCGCGGGACTCGCGTTCTCGCTGGGACGGCGCGACGGGGCCGGACTCATTACGCGCGACGAAACGCTCGCCAACGCGAAGGCGATCGCGGACGCGACGGAGCTTCCGGTGGCCGCGGATTTAGAGAACGGCTTCGGCGACGCGCCGGAAGCAGCCGCGGAAACGATTCGTCTAGCCGCGCAGCGCGCCGGTCTTTGCGGCGGGTCGATTGAAGACGCGACCGGCGATCCGGCCAAGCCGATTTACGATTTCAATCACGCGGTCGAGCGGATTGCCGCCGCCGCCCAGGCCGCTCGTGCGCTGACCTTTCCGTTCACGCTCGTCGCACGCGCAGAGAATTTCTTGCACGGCCGGGCGGATCTCGACGACACGATTCGCCGTTTGCAGGCTTTCGAGCGCGCCGGCGCCGACGCGCTCTACGCTCCAGGCGTCACCGATGCGCAAGATATTCGAACGATCTGCCAAAGCGTCGGCAAACCGGTGAACGCCGTGATGGGCCTGCGCGGCCGTTCGCTCTCGGTTTCCGAACTTGCCGCACTCGGCGTGCGCCGTATCAGCGTGGGTTCGACGCTCAGCCGTGCTGCGCTCGGCGCGTTCGTGCGCGCGGCTCGCGAGATGCGCGAACGCGGCACGTTCGATTTCGCGGACGATGCCATACCGTTTGCCGACCTGAATGCGATGATGTCGGGCGGTTCGCCCTAAAAAGACTGCAGGCGCACGCTTGCTTTCGTGCGTTTGACCGTCACCTTTCGGGCACGTTTGCGAGAGGGCCGAACAAGCGCGCGAGGCGATTCTTCACGCAAAAGGAGGTCTCGTCCATGCGTTCCCTTCGGCGCCTTGTCTGTGGTGTTCTGTGTTTTGCGTTTCTCGCCAATGCCGCCCCGCTTGCTGCATCGGCGCAGACGATTTTGTACCGGGTGTCCTTGCCCGGCGGAAAGACCGCCGTCGTATTTTCGAATGGAGTCGCGCAAGTATATAGCAAGGATCGCAAGTCCGTGCGCACGCAAGTGCTGCTGCCCAGCTACGGCGACGCGGACGCAACCCATCCCGTTCTTCCGGACAAAACGGAAGCGGCGATGCAATTGCTGCGCGCGCCCGATCAGCCGTTCGGCTCGAACGAACTGATCGTCGTATTCCGCGATGGAATCGCCGCCCAGTCCGACCTCACGACCGTCGGCAAAGCGACGCTTGCGTCGCTGCGTAAGAACCGGCAGACGCTCTCGTACAACGTTCCGCAATACACGAACGACGCCATAGTGAATCGCGCGCTTGCGGTCATGGGCGCCGATCGCGTGGAGCGTTTGTTCCGCAACGTCAACCGCTCGACGCTCGCAAACATGCGCTCGGGCGCGCAAGCACGCCTCGGACGGCAGCTGCTCAATATCGCGGGCGCCTATCGCGTGCACGTGACGGGCGAGCCGCTGCTCAAAGCCGTTTCGGACCTGCGCGCGCTCTCGAGCGTTGCGTACGTCGCGCCGGACTGGCGCGTGCAGAGCATGGCGGCACCGCCGATTTCCGTCGGAGCCGCGGACGTCGCGCGTGCGCGCACGCAGCAGTACGGCGGTATGCGGATGCGTTCGGCCATGCGTCTGGGCCTCACACCGTCGGCCGTGCCGGCGAATTACGCGGTTCAATCCAGCTTGCAGAGCATGCTGAATACGCCGAGTCTGGATGCGGCGGCCGCGTTCGACGAAATTCAAACGAAGTACCATCAGTTGCCCGGCACCGGTGAAATCATCACGAACGTCTCTCTGGGGGATCTGGACGACGCGAGCGCTACGACGAGTTCGTCGGACCGGTGCAACTTCTGGGCCAGCGTGTACGGGCCCACGACGATCGTGACGGGAGGCCAGCGCTATCTGGACTTTCCCTCAATGCCGCTAATCCCGGCGTACACTTCCGACTCGTCCGGCAATTTGAGCGGAACGAACGAAGTGTGCGGCATCGATCCGTTTCTCGACGAGATCGGTTTGGACTTCTCCGTGATGGCGCCCTTGCCCGACGACGTTCAGCGCCCCGGCGAGCAAGGCAGCGGGATGACTGATCTGCTCGGCGTCGCTCCGGGCGCGAGCTACCGGCTTGTGGTACCGCAATCATCTTCGCCGTCGAACAGCGACATTTTGGCGGCGATGCTGGGAGCGGCGATGCAGCAGCCGCATCCCAACGTCATCAACGCAAGCCTCGGCTTCGGCCTGGACGTTTATGGTTTTTCAGGCCGGTATTTCGAGGACGATCCGCTTGCGGAATCGGTCGTTGCTTCGATCGTGCAAAATCTCGGAATCGTGATGACGATCGCCGCGGGTGACGGGGTACGTACGTACACGACGGTTGCAATCGGTGCAAACGGCGGATCCGCTCCGACGAACGTGGCGAGGAACTCTTCGCAACTCACCGATCTGAACGACGTCGCTTTCTCCGGCGTTCCATCGAGCGATCTCGACAGCGGATCGATCGACGTGGGCGGAAGCACGCTCGACGATCTCTTCGCACGCCCGCCGCAATATGCGGGTGGTCCGTTCACCGCTCAGCATGCCTATGCCGAGACCCGCTGGACCGGGTTCACGAACTTCTCCAGCGGTGACGGCTCGCGCGTAAACGTCTCGGCGCCGTCCGACAATATCATCGCGCTCACGCATGCATTCGGCGGAGCGCCGGACGGCGTCAACGTCGTGCTGAGCGGCGGTACGTCGGCATCGGCGCCGGAAACCGCTGCCGCAGCCGCGGTGGTGCTTCAGCTGGCGCGATTGACCGGGCGAACGATGAGCCCGCTCGACGTGCGTGATTTTCTGACAAAGACGGGCTCGCCGGTGTTCGGCGTGCCTCAAGCCGACGTCAATCCGCACGTCGGGCCGCAGATCGATCTGCGCGCCGCCGTCGAGAAGATTCTCGCGATGGCCGGCACGATCGGCACGCCGTCCGTAGCGCGCGTTGCGGTGGAACAACGGCGGAACTTCGCAAATCTCGACGGCGCATTTCTTTCGAACACCGATCCCGGCAATATCGTGCTGGACGATCCGTCGGATCAGGATCGGTATCAGACCTCATGGATTACGATTGCGCCCGACTGGGAGTGGATGCCCTTGGGGACGCAATACCGCTTGTTTGTAACCGGTCATCCGAATTCAGCCATTGCCAACACGCCATGGGCGCGCGCGCTGCCGCTCACGCTGCTGAGTGCGGCCGGATTGCCGCTCGCGTCGACGACGACGCGGACGGTGAATCTCACCTACGAAGCGAGCAAAGGCACCAAAACGCTTGCGAGCGCGTCGTTCTCGCTGACGTTCGGACCAACGCGGGATACGCACTACGGCGTCCTCGCGCCCGACGTTCCGCCCGTCGTCACGGGCAGCACGATTCCGGTGAGCTACGATCTGCGGGCAATCCGCGGAACGAACGCGCCGGAAGTGGTGGTCTCCGAACCGGGGCGCATGAGCCCGGCAACAGGCAATCTGTTTCATACGCTCTACAAAGCGCCGCTTCCCAACTTGCACGGAACGGTCTACGTGCCGGTCTCTGCGCTGCAGGGCGGCGGCATGTACGGCGTAGACGTCATTTACGACAGCGCGATCGGCCGGCACAGCGATCCGGCATTCACGCGCGTGCAGCCGTCAAGCGCGGTTGCCCTGCAAGCCGATGCGCCGCTGCTCTCAACCGGAACGGCGACGCCCGGACACTATCTCGAAATTCCGTACGGCGGATCGTTCCAAGTCGCGTACAACGTGGGCGACATTCCCGGAGCCACCGGTGCGATTCTCGAAATCAGCGCGGCCGGGCCGGGTGCATGGAACATCTACAATCCGTTCAATAATCCGAGCGGTTCGATTTGCGACAAGAACGGCGTGGACACGGGCTCCGTATATTGCCAGCCGGTCATGGGTACGTCGGGCGTCGTGACGCTGCATGCGAAGGACGTCGGTTTGCTTCCGACGCTCAACGAAGTCGTGCGCGTGATTCCGCTCAAAGGCATGTCGGCGGCCGGTGAAGCCGGCGAAGTAAGCTCGATCACCATGGACGGCGTATTGGCCAGCGACGGCGGCGGCGTCCAAAACGGTTTCGGCGTGAGTCAGAGCGGTACGGACGGGTTTATCACCTCGGGTCAACTCACGGCGTCCGGCCAGATTCTCACGTCGCTCGAAACGTTCGATCAAACGAGCAACCACATCGCGCAAACGGTCGCGTCAGCATCGAACAGCCTGTACTACACGCCCGGATTTGCCGGTCTGTTCGGCAACGACATCGCCCTCTTCGGATTGCAAGATCAGTCCACGTACAACTCGACGTTTAACCTGCTCGATACGGTGAGCAGCGGCACGATCGGTTCCGCATGGACGCCGACCGCGGCCATCAACAACTTGTATCTCGGGGAGGCGGCGGAGAACGGCGCGAACGACGTCGCCGCCTTCTACGGATACGATCCCAGCGGAGCGCACAACGACAACTACCGCTTATTCACCTCGGACATCGTTCATAACACCTTCGGTTCGATCTACGACATCTCGGCGCCGTTGCAGAGTATGGGCCTGCCCAACGTCTGGGGCATTGCCGAGAACACCGCGACGAATCAAGGCATCTTGCCGGCCGAAGATTTCTTCGCGAACTGCGCGGCGCCCACGCTCATCACGGTAGACCTCGGAACGGGGAACGTCGGTTCGTTCCTGGGTACGGGCGCGGGCTTCCCGTACGGCATCGCGGTGGATTCCAAGACCAACAAGGCTGCGATACCGACGCTGTGCGACGGCGGATTCTCCATCTACGACCTCGCGTCGAAGAGCGCAAACGAAGTCTTCCTGCCGGGCAATTTCAACGGCTTCTACACCGAAGCCGATCCCGCGCACGGCGAATTTCTCGTAGCGCAAACGGTCGCACCGAACTTCGGAAGCAACAATAACTCGCTCAGCCGCGTACTGGTCTACGACGAGTCGGGGGATCTGCTCGCGGTGAAAGAGCAGTTCGATCTGTTCAATGCGTTTTTGACGATTCAAGCGCATTATCTGCAGGTCAACCCCGCACGGCGCAACGGATACATGATCGGCCCGTTCGCGCAGCAACTGGTACCTTTCGGCTATTAAAGACGAAGGTTACGCCAATTCGATGACACCATGCGGCGCGTTTGTTTCACAGCGAACGCGCCGCAGACTCCCTGGCCGTTCGAGAACGTGCTATAACGTATGTACGTCAGGCAAGGGGGCGTTCATGCGCGAGGGAGATCGGGACGGCGTCCGTTTGGTGCAGCATTTGCTGCGGCACCTGAACGATGTTGCGGCGCTGCGCGAAAATGCCATTGCCGCACGGATTTTCGACGAGCATGCAATGGGCGACGAGCCCTTTGCTCAGCGCTCGGCGCTGGCGCACATTCGCACGAAAGTGCTGACCGCAGCCAAGATGCTGCTCACCGAACAAGCCGAAAGCAAGCGTGCGCACGCCGCCGCAAGGCGCCAGTATGAAATCGTCGTGCGCTGCGATCTCGGCAGCGAACTGCATCGCGTCGTCGCAGCGGAGCTGGGACTTTCGCACCGCCAGTTCTATCGCGAACGCTTGCGTGCGTGCGGGAAGCTCTCAGAGTTTCTGATGCAGGTACCGCAGGAACCGGCACCGGCGCGCACGCTTGCCAGTGAATTCGAACTGCGTCTGGGGTGCGCGGTGGGCCTGCGCAACTATGGGCAAGTCGACGCGGCTCTTGCGCTCCTGGACACGCTCTGTTCGGAAGTTCAATCGCCGGTCGATCGCGTTCGGGCGTTTTGCGAGCGTGCCGCCGCGCTCTGCGACGCCGGGCGCGTGCAGCAGGGGCGCGAGGGACTCGTTCGCGCTCGTAAAGCGTTTTTGGCCGTGCAACTGGAGGACGCGCCGCGCGCGGTGTGCGCCGCGGAGATCGATCGCGTGGCCGCGATGCTCGAATGGGCCGGGGGCCGTCTGCGCGAGGCGATAGAGATCAACGAGCGCGCCGTCGCGTCGTTGCGGGGCGGACCCGGGATCACGCTCGAACGGGGCGTCGAGCTCGCGGCCCTGCTCACAATCGCGCTTGCCACGCAGTACCGCGAGATGGGCGGCGCTGCATCTCTGGGCCTGCTGCAAGAGGCCCGCGACCTTATTTCGTATCTCCACGACCCCTCGCCCGAACTGCGCGCCAGTTTGACGGGAAATATCGCCACGACCTACGCGCTCACGGCTGGCGGCATACCCGTCGCGCTCACGCAGCTCAACGAACAATTGCAGTTCGCCCGCCGCCACAATCTGCAGCGCGAAGCCGTCGACGCGCTTTCGACACTCTGCCTGATCTACGTGCAGCGCCGCGCGTTTGAAGCGGCGCTCGCATACGGCCGCTCAGCGCTCGCGCTTGCGCGCACGATTTCAAGCGCGGAAGATTTTGCGTATTGCGCGCTCAATGTTTCGCGGATTGAAGCCGTGCTCGGGCACGCCCAGCAGGCGCTCTCGCTCATCGCGGAGGTACGCTCGCGCGTCGAAGGCGACGCGACCCTGTCGATCTTTGCCGATATGAGCGAGGCGGAAGCGCTGCTCTCGAAGCGCGCGTACAAGCGCGTCGCGGACTTGGCGGCACGCTGTGCGCTGCGCTTCGGCGGCCTGGGGATGGAACGGTATTTGGGCTCGGCGCTGCGCATCGAAGCCGAGGCGCTCGCCGCCCTCGGAAACCAGCGGGATGCTGCCGCGGCGATCGGCAGCGCGGTGGAAGTGCTCGAACGGCGCGGTCACATGTTTTCGCTAGCGCAGGCGTATGAGGTTTCCGCACGCCTCACCGGCAACACGCGCCATCGTGCAGCCGCCGGCGAACTGTTCGCGATTATTTGTGCGTGAGCGCCTTTTCGCAAAACCTGTCCTCGATGTGACTTCTTGGCGGGATGCTCGCCGCCGACGCGCAAGGGGGACGCGTGCTCCGTTCCATTACGCAGGCTGTAGTGATCGTCGGCCCGGTTACCGGGTCGCCCGCGATGGTTGCCTTGGAGCGGGTGCTCGCGGAACAAGGACTCCGCGTTCAAACGCTCGTCCACGGCGACGAGACGGGCGACGATCGCGCGACACCTCATGCGGTGCTCGTGTATACCCTGCCGTCGGTCGTCGCCGCGATGCAGACGATTCGGGTCGCGCGGCTGCGTTATCCCCTCGTGCCGATTCTCGCCCTCGGGCACCGCGAGAGTTCGCGCGAGATCGAATACCTGCTGATGGCCGGGGCCCGGGAATACGTGCGCCCGCCGCACGCCACGCGCGAGTTCGCGGCAGCGGTACGGGCAGCGGGGGACGCCGTCGGGACGGCACCCCACGTACATCGAGCGCCCGGGATAGTCCTCGACGAGATAGGCATGACGGTATCGGTACAGGGGCGCGCTGTAGCGCTCACGGCGATCGAATGTGCGATTCTCGCGCGATTGATGCGCGAGCCGGGTACCGTCGTCTCCGCCGAGGTGCTGCTCAACGACGCGTGGCCCCTCGGGGTTCCTGCGACGATGCAGGCGCTCCGTGCACACGTGCGGGACTTACGCCGAAAGATAGAGAGAAACGCGAGCCTTCCCACCTGCATCCTAAGCATACGGGGAAGGGGTTACACGTTTCAACCTGAGCCGTAATCGGGGTGCGGCTGTCCGGAGTTTGCTGGAGACTCACTGTATGGACGACTTAGCCGAGGTCCAACACCTTCTGCGCCACCTCAACGATTTGACGGGCTTACGCAAAAACGCACTCGTTTCGCCGCTCTTTGCACGCGGCGACGTCGGCGATCACGAACTCCACGCTCAGATTCGCCGCATCGTGCTGCAGGCCGTAGAAGCGCTGGCGCGCGACCACGGCAACGATGGTCCCGACAGTGCCTCTCGTTGGCAAAGCATCATACGGCGCTGCGATCTTCAGGGCGAGCTGCACGCGAACGTCGCGGCCGATCTCGGTTTGGGAAGCCGGCAGTTCTACCGGGTGCGACGGCGGATGCACGAGTTGCTGCGCGAGACGATTTTTCACGAGTTCGAAAACCTGAACAGATCTACGCAGTACGTTCCATCGACGGCTGAACTTGGGATCGACCTTGCCCGCAGCATGCACCAACATGGGCGAGGAACGGATGCCGCGGCGCGGCTGCTCGATATCGCAAGTTCCGCCCCCGAGTCGGCGCAACGGCTCGTCGCGATCGCAGAACTGAGTCGTATTTATTTCGATTTGGGGCGCGCGCGGGAGATTGGGCCCCTCATTGAATCGGCGCACACGCTCTGTTATGGGCCGACTGCGACCGGAGACCCGCTCATGGAAGCCTACGTGCATCTTGCCGAGTCGATCTACGCGGCGTCGTGCAACGACCTCCCGGGGCAGATCGAGTCGTTGCGGCGTGCCCAGGTACGCGCCATGGCCGCTCCGACAACGTTTCGCGCCATCGACGTGTACCTCGAGGGGACGATCGACCTTGCGGAAGCGCACATCGCTCTGGGGGATGCGGATGCCGCGGATCATTACGGTGAAGCCGCTCGCGCGCGCCTGTCTCACCGTCCCGGTTTTGGGCTGCGCCGCGCGCAACTGGCACAAGTTGCCGGAGCGGCTGCGACATTGCGGGGCGCGTACCGTGAGGCGATGATTCATCTCAACGAGTGTCTTGCGATTGCTCGCGATGCAAATTTACCGACGCTCCGTCTGCGAGCCGCGCGCAGCATTGCTTCCGTGCAAATTACTGCCGAGGACTATTCCGCAGCTCGCGAACACGGGCGAAATGCGCTCCTGCTTGCCGACGCGATTGGCAATCCGTTCCAGATTGCCACGACCATGGGCATTCTGGCTTGGATCGAACTCGAGTCGAAGCATCCGGTCCAGGCGATAGCTTTGCTAAAGCGAACCCGGCGCAGTTACCCGCACAATCGTTTTACACAGTCGCTGGACGACACCGTCATGGCGGCAGCGCTGTCGCGCACGGGTCGAATACCCGAGGCGGTATCGCTGGTGGAGAAGACGAGCGATACGCTGCGGCGTGATGGCCTCCTGCGCTATCTTGGCCGCACCGAGGTGCACCGTGCGGAGATTTATGTGCGCGCGGGACGCGTCGACGATGCGCGTGACGCTATTGGAAACGCCGTAGAACTTCTCGAATCACACGGAACGAAAGCCGCGCTCGCGAGCGCGTACCGCGTTTCCGGAGAGTTGACCGGCAACGCGAAGCACGTGGCGCTCGCCGCCGAGCTCACATCCAAGATCTCGGCGGCGTTTGCCTAGGTCTTTGCGCTAGTAGTTCACCGCTTCTATCTGGGTAGCGGTGTAGTCGGGGACGAGCAGTTCTCGGGTGTTTTCGTCGAGTTCTAGGTAATACGGGAAGCCCAGTCCGCCGCGGAAGTTCATATTGTGCAGTGTTTTCTGCAGATTGCCCTGTTCGTCGTAGACGAAGATCGCGCTTTGCACATCGTTGTTCGTGAGGAAGTCCGGGTCGAGCGCATCGCCCACGAGTACGAGGCCGTTCTTTGCATCGACGGAGAGCATGTCGGGCCAGTAGCCGATTGGCAGGGCAATCGTTCTCGACGTGTGCGCAACCATGTCGTAGAACGTGAGATTTCCGCATAAATCGGCACTCGCAAGGACGTGGTGAACGCTATCGTACGACGTCGTATCGAGGCCGTGGCCGGCGCCGGGATATTGTTGAATCGCTCCGGACGTCATCGATACGGTCGAGATCGTGTGCGTGCTGCTTGCAGAGGAGCACGAGTCGAGGTAAGCCGCACTTCCGCCTTCCACGATGCCCAAGTTGAGTTGCGGATCGAACGAAAGAGGACTGGTTCCGAACGCTGGTACGGTGCTCGACGTGAATGCCGTCGTTGCGGTGTATTGCGTGCCGAAGGCGGTATTCGGCAACTGCATCGTCGTGAGGGTGTATGCGCCTGTCGACGAGTTGTACAGCGCGATCAGGGACGTGTCGGTTTGGCGCGCGTACGCTACACCATATACCTGCTCTCCGTTCGGGAGACTCGTCCAAAAGTTGAATGCCGGCGTCGATGCGGGTTGGAGTACGCCGATTTTCGGGAATCCCGCGGACTGGATCTGCGAACTGACCAGCGAGGGTAGCGAGTACTGTTCGAAGACCTGGTAATTGCTTGCCGATACCGTACCGTACGGGAAATCTAAGCCGTAGGGAAGGAACGACTCGCCGGCATCGGGCCCCATTACGCCGGTTTTGGTGTCGAACGGGAAGACGCCGTTTGCCCAAACCGTTCCGCCGCTCGTGACCAGCGTCGTCACTTCACCCGTGCCGCCGTTTCCGGCAGTGAAGGCGGCGATTGGATTTCCGTCGGGCGGCATGAATCCGTTCAGCCCGATCATGCTTGTGTCGCTGGCCTCACCGGCCGGAGTGCTGCCGTTCATTGGAATGACGCGCACTTGGTTGTAGAGCGTCGGCGTGAGCGTGGAGGATGCCGGGAGAGCGATCGTTCCGGTTGCGCCGCTCACCGCCTGTGTGTACACCGAGGGCGAATCGTATCCGTTGTTGTCTTGAATCGAGCCGTTCGGATTGTTTACGGTGTTGTAGCTTCCCCATAGGCTCGGCGCGCTGGGCCCGATCTCGATGAGTGCGCCGTTCGCGCCCGAGACGTTCGAAACGTCCCACTTTACGGTGTACCGGCCACCGGCGTCGACGTAGCTGAAATGGTTGTAATTGACGCCGTCGGTCGAGAGGGTAACCGGATTGGCTTTTGTCGGTGAGCCTGCTTCGACGCGCGTATACGCGAACTCGGTGTACTTCGGACGCGATCCCCCGCCGTACAACGGGGTGGCGCCGTACTGAACGCCGACACCGTACACGCCTGCACCCTGCAGCGCAGATACGGGCACTTGCACCGTTCCTTGGAGTTGGGTGAGCGGCACCGTGTACGAGAAGTGGAACAGGCTGCGTATCGACGTGGACGGAAGAACGCGGCCCGGTTCGGTAATGACGAGCTGCGGATTTTGCACGTTGCGTGAGCGCGAGATGTCGTAGCTGACGCTCATCGTCGTTCCGGTCGTCACCGGCGCTACATGGGGCGGCGCGCCACCGTCGATGGTGGCGTCGGCAGCGCCAAAGACGAGCGAGAACGAGGTCGAGACCGCGCGCAAACCCGCACTTGCGGTGTACTGCAATTGAACCGTGCGCTGGCCGCTCGCGACGAGCGGCAGACCTGCTGCCTGTAAAACGTCCGCCGGGAGCAAGCGCGCGAACGGTGTCGTCGCAAGAACGACGGACGGCTTGTTCGCGAGCGTGAGCGCGAATTTCGTATCGGCAGGCAGACCTTCCCAATCAGGGGAGATCGTGATGGGCGCAAATTGGGCGCGGTCGTCGCCGTCTCTGCCTTGCAAGTCGATCTGCCATGGTGTCGTGTCGGTTACGAATGCGGTTCCGTTTTGATTCAGCGAGCGGCGTTGCGTCAAGGACACCCGCGGCACAGCCATCGCGATGTGTTTGCCGTTCTGCGCGATGAGCGAGCTAACGGCATTGCCGATGTCGATTTGCGGGCCGACGTTGATTGGCTCGTCGGCTTGCGGCACGTTCGGAACCGGACGTCCCGTCTGGATAAGGAATTGCCGCACCGCGAGCGGACTTGCAAAAGGATGACCCGTGAGTTTTCCGACTTGGAGCATGATCGCGGCGGCGGCGGCCGCTTCCGGCGCGGACGCTGACGTTCCGCCGCTCAGCCCGACATCTACGTGATCGTAATCGTAGGCGGATGTTCCATCGAACGTGTGCGATATCGCCAGGACGTTGTCTGACGGCGCCGAGACGTTGACCCGAGAACCGAAACCGCTCGAGAAATCTCCGAAGCCGGTCCAGCGCACTTCAGGCCACGCGAGCTGGCTCTTCACGGAGGCGTTCGCGCTATCCGTCGGCGATGCGGCAAGGGTATCGTTCAGCGTCGTTCCGCCTACGTCAATCGAGCCGTAATCGTAGTCTTGCGACGGAATCGTCGAAAGCATGACATCGTTTACATTCGTCGGCGTTGCCGTGTTGGGTATAACGTTTGTGGCGGCGGATCCGCCCGAGGGACCGATGGCTGTCGGCGTATAGGTTCGCGTGCCGTCGTTTGCCGAAACGCATACCACGATTCCTTGGCCGTTGACGATCGATGAAATTGCCGAACCGATTAGAGGGTCGTCCTCAAGATAGCGCCCGGGGAATCCATACGCGTCGAACCCGAAGCCAAGGCTTGCGGTAATGACGTCGGGTCGCTGGCCGGCCGGCGCGGTTGCCGCGGCCAGCATGGTAGCCGCGACTTGGGTCATTGTCACGTACCCGTCGGTGGTTGCCGGAACGTAGAGGGAATACTGCGCACCCGGTGCGATGCCGAGCAGATCCGTGTAACCGGCCCCCGTTTCGCCCGGGCGCTGCAGATCGTGCGGAAGGGGAGCCATCATCGAGAAATCGAGCCCGACTTCGCCGAGACTTGGGTCCGCTCCGCAGGCGTTAGCCGTGCCGCTTGCGTTCCCGCTTGCGTCGACGACGTAGGTCGGAATGAGCGGCATCGACGGCCAATCGATATAGTGCTGACCGTTAATCGTGTGAACGGTCGGCCCAAACAACTCCGCGTAAATTTGGCACGGGTCGCCGGCGCTCGTCGCATCATTCACGTCGCCAATCGAGATGTTCGCGATGCGTTCGCCTTGCCCCGGGAGTTGATTGAAGTTCTGTTCGATGAGGTCGAACCCGCTCACGTCATTGAGCGACGATGCGTCGAGCATGCTCTGCGCGCCTGCGGAGATTGCATAGTTCGTCGGGATGGTGTGTGGAGCGAAACCCTGCGTGGAGCGAGTTACCGCGCTCCGCGTTGCGCGAACGGCGGCACGCGCGCGACTTGCGGCCATAAGACCGGGCGCGAGCTCCCGCGGCGTTACGTTCATCGTCGAGACGTAGAAATTCGGCGACACGTACGCGATACCGGAGGTCTTGCGCAGCTGTTCCAGGGCTTTCGGCAGCGGCGCACCGGTGAAATGCATCACGAATGCATTCGCCAGGTCGAGCGCCGGCACGTGAAGCGCGCCTCCGGTCGACTGGCGCATACGCGAGATCGTTCCCCGGTCGACCTTCGACGCAATGCGCGTGAGCGAATCGGCACCGATCTTTGCAAACACTTTGTTTGCAGCGTAGTTGTTGGAAAGCGATTGAATTTGGCCGAGTCTGACCGCCTGAGGAGAAACCTTGGTGACGTTAGCCGCCGGTGCGCCGCCGGGGGAGAACACAACGATGAGCTCGTTCGGAGCGTATGGGCGCGACGGGCGCGGGGAGAGTACGAGCGGTTTTAGCATCTCGCCCTGCGATGTCGCGAGGTCGTTCGAGTTGCTCTCGATTGTGTCGAGCGGCACGAGCGCGCGGCGCCTGACCTTGCCTTTCGTATCGGTGAGCGTTTCGATCCCGTTTGCGTAGACCGTCACGATTCCAGCGTGGGTGGCGAGGCGCTTGACGATCGCCGGTTTCGCAGTGGTCGGCGGGAGTTGGCGGAACCACTGGAAGCGCGGAGCTGCCGGCACTGCGGAGGCCGTCGCCAGCAATGCCGCGAGCGTACCTGCGAGCATGCGAGAGATATTCACGTAGTTATTCCTCAACATTGTCGTGATGTTAGTAGTGCGCGAAAGCCGCGGCGGTGAACGTGATGCCGTTGGGTGGTGCGATTAACGCGGCTTCGGGCGGCCGCAGACTCGGTGGGTAGCCCCCATCGCATGGCGACTGCGCGCAGGAGAATCCGCGCAGCTGTCCGCTATCGACGATGTAAAACTCGTTCGTTGCGATGTTGTACGCGCTCGTCGTGGGGCCGGTGACGCGGGGCGTCCAAATTTCACCAGCGAAATAGAGCGCCGCGTAGAAGAACAGCGGAGCGTTTGGCGTTATCGGCCAATAAAGTGCGGTTTCGGGACCGTTTGACGCGTCGGTCCCGCTTACCCAGAAGCGATCGCTAAGCGACGCGTTTCCGTCAGCGGCGCCCACGCCGGCCGGCGAGAATGGTAAGTTGTTTCCGTCGACGAGCGAGGATGAATTCGCGGTCAGTGCTGCGCCCGCGGTGGTGAACACGTCGAGATATCCCGGATTTCCCGCATCGACGACCGCAATCAACGAATCGGTTGCGCCGTCTGCGATACCGACGGGTAGGCCGTGCAGCCCCGTGAAACCGGGGTTTGCGACGGGGGCGCCGCTCTTGTCGAATACGAGCACGGCACCCGTTCCGGCCTTCGACGTCACCAACACGTGGTTCGCCGAAGCTGAATAGGCGATTCCGGTCGGCTGCGGCACGGACGGAGGTGTCCAACCCGTTGCAGCGTTGCCGTTCATGTCGTAGGCGAGAATACTCGATGCACCCGAATCTGCGACGTAAAGTCGTTGATTGACGTTATCGAACGCTATACCGATCGGTGTTTGCAGCCCCGGGAACGATCCGGACAGCGTGTATTGCTTTCCGGTGGTGTCGAACGCAAAAACGTGCGCGCTCGTACCGGTTCCGCCGGTCGCATAGAGTAAGCCCAGTTGCATGAGTGTGTACGTCGCGGAGAACGTCCGCGTTGCGCTCGGAGCCGAAAACGTCATACGAGCCGCGACACCGGCAGGCATCGGCCCAACGGCTTGAATCGTGAAGCTCGTGCTGGAACCCGCTACCGGTGCAAGCGAAAAGGCGGACGAATCGCTCTGTGCGGTTATTGTGGGCGCGCCGGAGAGAATCACGTTGCCGTCGGCGTCGAGCGGCGCGACCGTGAACGTGATGGGGCTCGTTCCGACGATCGCGTAGATCGGTAGACCGCCGGCAAAGCCGCTGGTTTTGACCAGGCGCGTATCGTTCGATGAAATCGCGAGACCCGCCAAATACCCGTCGAGCGTCGCTTTAACGACGTTTGCGGTGCCGGCGGCGATCGTCTGCGTCACCATGCCGCCGCCGAGATTCGTGCCTTGCGCATTGGCTTGGTCGAAAACCGTAAACGTGAACGTGTCGTTCCCGATCGGTGCGTCGATGCCGACGGTGCTGGTCGAAGTGCCGGTGTTGTTGACGATGGTCGTTACGCGCTGTGAAAGATCCGTCGATCCCGCCGGCGCGGTGTCGACGCGGATGCTCTGCGCGCTCGGTGAGATGAAGAGGGGTTTTCGTACGGCCGGCGCTTTCGTTGCGCTGCTCCACTTAATCGTGAACTGAGCAGTCGCCCGCGGCGTCTTTGCCTG
>DATEHZ010000097.1:0-9192 GCA_035279385.1 Vulcanimicrobiaceae bacterium
TACGGCGCCGCGGACAGCCTGCGCGAGCGCGCGGACTTCGTCTGGTCGCTCTCCAAACTCACGCTTCTGCACGAGTGGGCGCGCATGATCGTGCTGGAACAACTCTATCGAGCGGCGAAGATCGACCGGAATGAACCCTATCACCACTGACGCCGCATTGCCCGAGGACGCGCTTGCGACATTTGCGGCAGCGCTGCAAGACGCCATCGGCGCCGCATACGCGGATGCACCGCGCGCGGAGATCGCCTTCGAAGCGCCGCGCCGGCCGGAGTTCGGTGACTTTGCGACCAACGCGGCCTTTGCGCTCACGCGCATCGCGAAGCGCTCCCCGCAAGACATCGCGAGCGCGCTCGTCGCCGCCGTGCTGCAGCGCGAGCCAGGCCTGCGCGATCTCTTCAGCGACGTAACGCCCACCGCAGGGTTCATCAATCTGCGTCTTGCGCCGGCCGTATGGCACTCCGTCGTGGCGCAAATACTACGCGACGGTCCGCAATTCGGAGCGCGCAAAAAACAAGCGGCGCGCATCTCGCTCGAATTCGGCAGCGCGAACCCCACCGGGCCGCTGGTCGTCGTACAAGGACGTACGTGCAGCATCGGCGCCACGCTCGCGAACACGATGCGCTACTGCGGATACGACGTCTTCGTCGAATGGATCATCAACGACGCGGGCGGACAACTCGACACGCTCGGACGTTCGCTCTATGCGCGCTACCGGCAGATCTTCGATCCGTCGTTTCCATTCCCGGAAGAAAGTTATCCGGGCGATTATCTTCCGCCGATCGCGCGGCAGATCGCGGATACCGACGGTGAAAAATGGATCGGCGCGCAGGAATCCGCGTGGCTGCCCTACTTCTCCAAGTTCGGACGCGATACGCTCGTCGCCGAACAGATGCGCACCGTCGCGCGATTCGGCGTGCACTACGATCTGTGGCAGAGCGAGAAAGAGCTGCACGACACCGGGCGCATCCGCTCGGGACTCGACCGTCTCAAAGACGCGGGACACACGTACGAACAAGACGGCGCCGTCTTCTTCAAAGCGACGCAGTTCGCCGACGACAAGGACCGCGTGCTCGTGCGGCGCGACGGCCGGCCGACGTACTTTGCCAACGACGTCGCCTACCATTACGAAAAGCTGCAGCGCGCCGATCGCGTCATCGATATTCTCGGTCCGGACCATCACGGCTACATCGGGCGCCTCAAGGGCCTGGCCGAAGCGCTCGGCTTCAGCCGCGACTCGCTCGACGTGCTCATCGCGCAGCAGATTACCCTCATGCGCGGCACGGAGCAAGTGAGCATGAGCAAACGTGCCGGCCACATCGTCACGCTCGACGACATCATCGACGAAGTGGGCCTCGATGCGGCGCGCTTCTTCTTCGTCATGCTCTCGCCCGAGTCGCCGCTCACGTTCGATCTGGAACTGGCGAAAGAGCAGAGTAACGAGAATCCCGTCTACTACGTGCAGTACGGGCACGCACGGATCGCCTCCGTTTTCAAGAACGCCGATGTGGCCGACGTCGAAGAAGCGCGCGCGCATCCGGCACTCGGTGCGCTCGAGCATCCCGCGGAGATCGCGTTGGCGCGCCGGCTGGCCGAACTGCCGCGCGTCGCGCAAAACGTCGTCGATCAACTCGCCCCGCACCGTCTCACGCGTTACGCGCGCGACATTGCCTCGGATTTCCACCAGTTTTACCACGAATGCCGCATTCTGGTCGAAAACCGCGAGCAGCGCCTCGCGCGCCTGGGCCTGTGCATCGCGACGAAGACGGTCCTCGCACGCGTACTCGACCTCATAGGAGTAAGCGCGCCGGACTCGATGTAACTACGGACCGCGAAAGAGCGGGGTCAGCTTTGCGGCGATCCGTTCGAGCCACGTGCGGTCCGCATCGTGGAATGCATTGATGCGCTCGCTTTCGACGTCGATGGTCCCGACGATCTCGCCCTGCACCCGCACGGGAACGATCATCTCCGAACGGGTCGTGCTGAAGGCGGCGAGAAAGTTCGGGTCTTTCGTGACGTCGCCCACCGCGACGCTCCGGCCGGTGCGCAGCATCTGTCCGGTGAGGCCTTGGTCACGGGGAAACGTCGGATATGCCGGCGCGCCCGGGCCGCTGTACGAGACGATGCGCACGGCTTGCGGCGTAACCTCGTAGATGCCGACCCAGCGGTACTCGCCGGCGGCGTGAATCTCCGCCGCTACTGCGCGAGCGCGCTCTTCCCGCGATTCGTTCGAGGCGAGAATCTCCGCGATGTGTTTCTCGACGTGCGGAAAGTCCGTATGGTCGTAATTCATGATGCGATTGTATACGGCGGTTCGGCGACGGAGCGCTTATTCAAGGCGACAGGGGCGCCGGCACGGCGATGGGTTCGGGGATGGGGTTTTCCATCATCGTGAGCGGTTCCGGCTGCGGCGCTTCGTCCACGGCGTCGATTTGGCCATGCAGCCAGGGTCCGAGGAAATACTTCCATACGAGTTTGGCGATCGCAGCCGCCGGAATGCCCAGAATCAACCCCGGCAAGCCGAACAGTTCGCCCCCGGCGAATACGGCAAACATCACGGTGATGGGCGAGACGCCGACGGTGCCGCCCATGATCTTCGGCACGAGCACGTTGTCGCTGATGCGCGCGACGGCGAACATCACGATCTGCACGAAGACCAGCATGAACGGCCCCTGCGGTGCCGAGAGCGCCAGCGCGACGACCTGCGCCACCAGCATGCCGATGATCGGGACGGCGTATCCGATCGCGCTGATGATGCCGACGAGCAGCGCGAACTTGAAACCGAGCAGCGCCGTGATTGCCGCGATCACGATGCCCGTAACCGCGCTCACCATGACTTGGCCCGCAATGTAACCGCCGAACACGGCAGCCGCTTCGCTTGAGAGTTTTCGCGCGGTCGCGCGTTTGCTCGGCGGGAAGAAGCCGGAAAAACCATCGGCTAATTTCTGCGGATTGAGCAGAAAGAAAAAGGAGAGTATCAGCGCCGAAAACGCGATGAAAAAGCCCGTCGCAATGTTGAGCGCGAACGTCCCGAGCGAGGTGACCGTAAGCGTGAGCAGATCGCTGATGCGCTGCGAGCCGATTTGCTGCACGTTGAGCAGCTCGGGCGGAATGTGCGCTTCCGGTAAATGCGTGCGCAGCGTGGATTGCGCGCCCTCGAGCCACGACTGCGTGTCGTGCAGATACACCGGCGCGCTCTGCACGAGCACCTGCATTTGGTCGATTGTCATCGGCACGATGATCACCAGCAGCACGATCGTGACGAGCACGAGCACGGCATAGACGAGAGCGATGGCCCACAAGCGCGGCACGCGGCGATGCGAGAGCCACTCGGCCACGGGGTAGACCGCCGACGCAATGAACGCGGCGATAACGAAAATCGCGATGGTCTTGGGGATGCGCGTCGCAAACCACAGGGCGAATCCCGCGATGACGATAAGTGCGATCGTCATCCACACGCGCCGGCGTCCGGCGAGATCTACAGCGGTTTGCACAGCAGCCGCCGCTCCGTGAGGTACCCGGCGCGCTCGTAGAGCGCGCGGGCGGCGGCGTTCTCTTCGGTGACCATCAATCCCATATACGGCAATCCTCGCCTGCGAGCCTCATCTTCGGCGGCGGCCAGCAGACGACTTCCTATACCGCGGGTGCGCACCGAAGGTTCCACCGCCATGTAGGCGACGAAGCCCTGGGGCATACGGGTGACTTCGTCAGGCATCGTGTCGAGCATGAGCACGAAGCCCGCCCGTTTTCCCCGATGCTCGGCGACGAGCAGCACGTGCGATTGACGCCAGACGAAATCGAGCAGCCCCTCGTAGCTCGCTTCGAGCATCGCCTCGTTGACGTAACGGAATTTCGCGACGGAGTCGCCCATGGTGCGTTTGCCGAGATCCTCCACGAAGGGACGGTCGTCGACGCGTCCGTCGCGGATGACGAACTCTAGGCCGCTGCGCGCCATACCGGCAAAAAATCCTCGAAGGCTTCGATGAGCGCGCCGTTCTCTTCGGGCGCGCCGATCGTGATCCGCAGACGGCCCGGCATCGAGAGCGCATCGCCCGAACGCACGATGATGCCGCGATGCAGCAGATCGGTGTACGCGCGCGTCGCCGTGCACGGCATCTGCACGGCGTAAAAATTTGCTTCGCTCGGATACACGTGCAAACCGAGCCGCTCCAGATGGTTGACGACGAACGTCTTACCCGCCAGATTCGATGCGACGCTCTTCGCGACGAACTCCTCGTCGTCCAGCGCGCCCTGCGCGCCCAGTGCGGCGGGGCGCGAAATGTTGAACGGCAGCCGCACGCGATTGAGCCAGCCGGTCATCTCGGCATCGGCAAATCCGTAGCCGAAGCGCAGCGATGCGAGCCCGTAGATCTTCGACATCGTGCGCAGCACGATCGCATTCGGGCGTTCGCGCAGCAGGTCGACCGCGTCGCAGGTATTGCCGCCCATGTATTCGCGATACGCTTGATCGACCAGGAGCGCGACGTTCTCCGGAACGCGCGCGATGAAGGCGCGCCAGTCCTCCGGCGTAATCGCCGTGCCCGTCGGATTGTTGGGATCGCAGATGAAGACGAGCTTCGTTCGCGGCGTGATCGCCTGCAGCATCGCTTCGAGGTCGTGTACGCCCTCGCGCAGCGGCACCTCCACGGGCGTCGCGCCCTGCAGCGCCGCCGCCAATTTGTACAATGCGAAACTCGGGGAAGCCATAATCGCCTCGTCGCCGCTCTCCAGCAGCGTCTCGCAGACGATGTTCACGAGTTCGTTGCTGCCGTGGCCGAGCACGACGTTCTGCGCGTGCAGTCCGTACGGTTTTGCGATTTTTTCTTTCAACTCGGGATACGTGTCGTCGAGGTACAGATGCAGACGGTCGATGCGGCGCAGCGCCGCCATCGCTTTGGGCGAACTGCCCAGCGGATTTTCGTTCGAAGCCAGTTTGATGATGCGCTGCAGCCCCAGATCGCGCTGCACTTCCTCGATCGTCTTGCCGGGAACGTACGGCGCGAGTTTGCGAACCGCCGGACGGCTCATGCTCTGCGAGAACCCGGATCCGTAATCGGCTCACCGCCGGCGCACTGCGGGCAAGCGCCGGGATCGTGAGATACGATCGGCATGTCGAGCAGCGCGTGCGTGGGCACGCCTAAGTCCGCTTCACCGCGGCGCACGATAACGCCGACGCCCACGGCGTGCGCGCCGCTTTTGCGCACGACGTCGAGCACTTCTTTCACGGAACCGCCGGTCGTAACGACGTCCTCCACGACGAGCACGCGATCGGCCGCACCCAGTGCGAAGTTCCGGCGCAAGACCGGCACGCCGTCCTGTTTCTCGACGAAGATCGCCTTCGTGCCCAGCGCGCGCGCGACTTCGTACCCCAGAATGATGCCGCCGACGGCCGCGCTCACCACGATCGTCGGTTTCGCGTCGCGGAACGCATCGGCGATGTCGCGTGCAAGCGGTTCGAGGATCGTCGGATCTTCAAGAATGCGGAATTTCTGAATGAAGCGGTTGCTGTGGCGCCCGGAGCTCAAACGAAAATGTCCATCGAGCACCGCGCCGCGCGCCTTGAGTTCTTGCTGGAGATCGAGCGTCGGCATGCGCGCCCTTTTCGACGCCGCACGCGATGAAAACTCTTACCGCGTTACGGCAGCGCACAGCCCGCTCCGAAGCAAATGGACGTGAGCGGATGCAACTCGACGGCATTGCGCGCTTGCCCCGGCTGCGAGTGGTAGAAATCGAAAAAACCGACGCCTTCGACGCTCACGACGGTGCCCGGCGTCCGGTTCGGATTCGAACCGTATTCTTGGATGATGGCCGCCCGTACGGCTTGCATTTGCGAAGCAAAACGGCTCTGTGCGCCGCAGGCTGGGTCCGGACTCTCCACGATCATCGTGCGGCCTTGGGCGTCGCGCAGCGATAAATGCAGATCGCGATCGTCTTCCGGATATACGCTCGACACGACGACATCCGTTAGCCGGTAGGTCGTTCGCTCGACGGCGTCAGCGCGTGCGTCTTGCGGCGGCGAAGAGGGAGCCGGCAGCGCGACGAGCGCCGCGATGGACGTTTGCGTGGGCACCGATCGTATTTGAGACGCGGTCGGGTCTTCGGCGACTTTCACCGGCCAGCGATAACCGCCGCACTTGCCGGCAGACGCGCTCGAACCGGCAGAGCCCGGCGCAGGCGCGAGATCGCGGCTCGATGCGCCGCATCCCCAAAGTGCGAGCAACGCGCATAACGCGCACACGAAAGCACCGCGAAACATCGTGCGGAGTTATACCCGCTATACGGCTGCACCGTTCATTTCTTGCAGTATCGCGCGCGCTGCGGCTAAGGCATCGGGCGCTTGCGTGATTGGGCGTCCGACAACGAGATAGTCCGCGCCGGCGCGCACGGCATCCGCGGGCGTCGTTACGCGCTTCTGATCGCCGTGTGCCGCGCCGGCGGGACGTATGCCGGGCGTGAGCGTGAGGAAGCCGCTTCCGAGCGCGGTCTTGATGTCGCGCGATTCGTGCGGGCTGCACACGACGCCGGAACATCCCGCTTCTTTCGAAAGCCGCGCGAGCCGCATCGCATTTTCAACCGCATCGCCGGCAAGCCCGACGTCGAGCAGATCGTCCTGACTCATACTGGTGAGGATCGTTACCGCAAACACGTGCGGACGCGTCATGCCGAGTTCGTCCGCGCGTTCGTTTGCGGCGTGCACCGCCGCGCGCATCATCTCGCTGCCGCCGAGTGCGTGGATGTTGATGATGTGCGTGCCGTATCGCACGAGCTGCTTTACCGCGGCGCCGACCGTGCGCGGTATGTCGTGCACCTTCGCATCGATGAAGTGGCGCACGTCGCGCGCTTCCATGTAGGAAAAAATGCGCTCGCCGTAGCCGTAGAGCGACTCCATGCCGACTTTGTAGACGAGGTCGAGTTCGTAGAGTTCGTCGATGAGCCGCTCGGCATCATCGGGGTTGTCGACGTCGAGCGCGACGACGAGTTGCGGCACTATCCTTCATCTCCTTCGTATTGAAACGGATTGGCGAAACCGACGTTCGCTTTGCCGACGATCTCGCGCACCGACGAAAGCCCCCGCTGCTCGAGATATACGCGCAATTCTTCGAGCATGCGTACGGGGATACGCGGGTCGGTGAAATTTGCCGTGCCGATGCAGACGGCGCTTGCGCCCGCCAGAAAAAACTCGAGGGCGTCGCCGGTCGTTTCGATGCCGCCCTGCCCGACGATCGGAATCGTCACGGCGCGCGCCACCTCGTACACGGCAAGCACGGCTATGGGGCGGATCGCCGGCCCCGAAAGGCCGCCGGTGACGTTGCCGAGCCGCGGCTTCCACGCACCCACGTCGATGGCCATGCCGCGCACCGTGTTGATGACGGCGAGCGCATCCGCGCCGGCGTCTTGCGCTTCGCGCGCGATCGACGCGATGTCCGTGACGTTCGGCGAGAGTTTGACGATGATGGTCTTGTCCGTCGCCGCGCGTACGGCTTTGACGACGCGCGCGGTGAGCTGCGGATCGCAGGCAAACGTTTCACCTTCGTGCGCGACGTTGGGGCACGAGATGTTCACCTCGAGTGCGTGAATTTCGTCGCGCGCGCCGAGGCGCTCCGCCACGTAGGCGTAATCGTCGACGGAGAAACCGGCGACGCTGCCCACGATTTTGCACGGACGCTGCGCGAATTTCTTCACGTCGTGTTCCAGGTACCAGTCGATGCCCGGATTCTGCAGTCCGATCGCGTTGAGCAAACCCGCCGGCGTCTGCACCAAACGCGGGGTCGGATTGCCCAGGCGCGGTGCGCGCGTGACGCTCTTGAGAACGACGCCGCCGATCTGCGAAAGATCGACGAACGGTTCGAACTCTTCGCCCGAGCCGTAACAGCCGCTGGCCATCAGCGTGGGATACGCAAGATCGAGCTTGCCGATGCGGACGCTCAGATCTACCATCGCAGCTCGTGCGCCCAAAAGACCGGGCCCTCCTTGCAAATGCGCGCGTGCACGACCTCGCTGCCGCCCGCGTTCGAACCGGGAAATCCGGGTGCTTGCGCGCTGCTGCGGTCCAGCGGTACGACGCAGCCCCAGCACCCGCCGACGCCGCATGCGAACGTTTCTTCAAGCGAGAGCTGCGCGGGCACGCCGAGATCCTTTGCAACGATCGCGGTCGCGCGCAGCATCGGCGAGGGACCGCAGGCGAGGATCAGATCGGGTTTGCGCTGCGCGCACGCGAGCGCCTCGGTGACGAACCCGTGATGCCCGAAACTTCCGTCGTCGGTGGCGCAGACGACCTCGCAGCCTTCGCCGGCGAACCGGTCCTTTTCAACCAGCAACTCCGCGCTGCGAGCGCCGTAAAACAAGCGCACCCGGCGGCCCATCCGCACTAACGCTTGGGCCGGAAGAAGGACGGACGCAATCCCCACACCGCCTGCGACGATCGCCACGTCCCGCGCCTCGCCGAACGTGAAACCATTACCGAGAGGAGCTGAAACGGCAAAATGATCGCCCGCGCGCAGTTCGGCCAATTCACGCGTTCTCGGTCCGCAGACGAAGAACAGAATGCTGGCGCGCTCACCTTGCGCTTCATAGATGCCAAGGGCGGTGGCGCATTGCCGGCCGCCCGGCGGAATCGCCATCAAAAATTGACCGGGCCGCGTCACGTCAACGAGCGCCGGAGCGTGAAAACCAAGGAGGAACACGCCGGGCGCGAGCTGCGTTGCATCCGATACGACAACTTCGTGCACTGCTGGCATCGGCTCTGGGCATTCTCGCCAAAAATGCGACATACTGCCGTAACAGAATTTTTAATTAAGCCTGCGACCTTTGACTGAACTTCTTCTCACGTTCAGCCGTTATAGGGTATAGAAACGACAAATATCGGAAAGGAGGGTCCACATAAAATGGCAGGTCTAATGGTCTTCAAATCGTTAGCCGACGCGCTCAGAGCGGGCTATCAAGTGTATGACCGGACTTCGGACGGTTATCTCGTCCGCACGAGAACTGCGGCTGGATGGGCAATCGCCCTGGTCAGTTGCAAGTGAACCCTCCGATACAGGGATAAGTGCAGCGAAAAAACGGCCCGCTAAGGCGGGCCGCTTTTATTTATCGAACGTCCGGAGGCGAGGGCGGCTTTTCCAGGCCCGTCGCCGGGCCGGGGCGCCAGCCGGCGTAGCCGCCGGTCGTCGCGTCGCGCGGGTCCGCGTACGGCTG
>DATEHZ010000098.1:0-17126 GCA_035279385.1 Vulcanimicrobiaceae bacterium
TTGCGCGATACGCGCCGACTCGTCCGGCGAGAAATAGCCGTTACGCGTTCCGGCAATCTTCAAACCGGGATAACGGCGCTGCAATTCCGCGGCCGCGCGCTGCGCGACGTCCGGCGCACCGCCGAACAGAAAAACGCTCACCCCTTCGTTTGCGGCGCGCGCGCAAAGGTGCTCGAGCAGTTCGACGCCCGTCGCGCGATCGTGCAGATCCGCGCCGCGCAAGCGCGCGACCGCGAGCAACCCAACGGTGTCGCACAACGAAAGCGCGCACGCGTTCACCACCTCGCGATACCGTTCGTCGCGCTGCGCGTGCACGACCATCTCGGTTCCCAGCGTGACGATTTGCGCGCCGGCGCCTTCGTGCGCGAAACGCATGACGGCATCGGTCGCCGCGCCGGCATCGAGCGCGTCGAGCCGGCAGCCGAGTATCGTCACCGATTTCAAGAGAGTGCCGGTTCCCGGTAGGATTCGAGCAGCGGACGCAGCCGGTCGGCCAGCGCGTCCGGCATGGCATCGAGCGGCAAGCGGCATTCGCCCGTCTTGAATCCGAGTTGCCGCATCGCCCACTTCACGGGTATGGGATTCGTCGTCGCAAAGAGCCCGCGAATGAGCGGCAGCAATGAAAGATGCAGGCGCGCCGCCTCTGCCGTGTTGCCCGAACGGTACGCGTCGAGCATTGCGCGGTACTGCGGCGAGCACAGGTGCGATGCGACGCCGACAACGCCGTCCGCCCCCATCGCCAGGCACGGCAAGAAGAGATGATCGTCGCCGCTGTACACGGCGAAGTTCGAGCCGCGCTCGGCCAAAATCGTCCCAATCTGCAGCAGATCGCCGCTGGACTCTTTCACGCCAGCGATGTTCTTATTGGCTCGTGCGAGTTCGAGAAGCGTTTCGGGCAGCATGTTCGCGCCGGTTCGCCCCGGTATGTTGTAGATCACGACCGGAAGCGGCGTCGCTTGCGCGACGGCGCTGAAATGGGCGATCATGCCGCGCTGCGTCGGCTTGTTGTAATACGGAACGACCGCGAGGATTGCGTCGGCGCCGGCTTTCTGCGCTTCCCGCACCGAGGCGACGGAGTCGCGCGTATCGTTACTGCCCGCATTCGCGATCACCGCGGCGCGGCCGGCGGCGGCCTCTTTGACGGCCGCGATTAGCGCGGCGCGCTCCTCACGCGCGAGCGTCTGCCCTTCGCCGGTCGAGCCCGCGACGACCAGCCCGTCGTTTCCGCGATCGATCAGCCACGCCGCGATGCGTGCGGCTTCGCCCGTATCCACTACGCCGCTCGCGTCGAACGGGGTAATCATTGCGGTAAGAATGCTGCCGAGGTTCATACACGTACCTCACGCGAGTCTTCCAAATGAAATTTGTCGTGCACGGCTTGCTCGGCGCGGTGCGCATCGGTCGAGGGCACGAGCACCGAAACGGTGATGTTGCTGTCGGTGCAGTGAATGATCTCGACGTTCGCGTGCGAGAGCGCTTGAACGATACCGTTGATGACGCCGGGCGTATAGCGCATTGCGGCGCCGACGACCGAGAGTTTGGAACACGCTTCGCGCACGCGGACCGCGAGGTTGAGATCGCCGAGCAGTTGGCGTATCTCGCTGCCGCGATCGCCTTCGACGACGAACATGACGCCGGCTTGGTTGATCGTCACCTGATCGATCGAAATGCCTGCATCCGCGATGCGCTGGAACATCTGCAGTTCCACGGCCATGCGCCGCGCCTGATCTTCGATGTCGCCGCGAATCACGCGAATCCACGTCACGCGCCCCGAGGCCGTCACGCCCGTAACCGGCTTCTCGTGTTCGACGCCCTCGTCGACGATCGTGCCTTTCCCGGTGCGCAAGCCTTTGATCGCGTACGGCGTGTTCGTGCGCTGCGCGAAGTCGGCGGCTTTATGATGCATCACCTTCGCGCCGTGCTCGGCAAGTTCGGTCATCTCTTCCAGACTGGCGCGCTCGATCGTGTGCGCGCCCTCGATGCGCCGCGGATCGCCGGTCATCGCGCCGCTCACGTCCGTGTAGATGTCGACGCGCTCCGCGTCCAGCGCATGGCCGAGTGCGATCGCCGTCAAATCGCTGCCGCCGCGTCCGAGCGTGGTGACGTCGCCGTTTTCCGCGACGCCCTGAAAGCCCGCGACGACGGGGATGCCGCCGGCCTCGAGTATTTCACGCACGCGTCCCGGTTCGACGCGCAGAATCTTCGCATCGCCGTGTCTGCCGTTCGTGACGACGCCCGCTTGCGCACCGCTCAACGCGCTCGCGCGCAGTCCGTGCTCTTCGAGCGTGTCCGCGAAGATCGCCGCCGAAATCAGCTCGGCGCACGCGAGCAGCGCATCGCCGTTGCGCGTACCGCTGCGTCCGCCGACGAGTGAAAGAAACGTATCGGTCGCATAGGGCTCCGGCGCGCGGCCCATCGCGGAAACGACGGCAACGGGCGCGTACCCGCGTTCGATCTCCTCACGCAGGCGCAAGATGGCCAAATCGCGCAGCTCCGGCGTCGCCACCGACGTACCGCCGAATTTTAAGACGACGGTCTTCACAATGCACGCTGCTGCAGGAGCAGCTCGAGAATCTGCACGCCGTTCGTCGCCGCGCCCTTGCGCAATTGATCGCCGACGATCCACATTTGGAACAAACGCCCCTCACAGTGCCGCAGGCGCGCGACGTGGACCAGGTCGGTGCCTTCGACCTCGCGCGGCGTCACGATGCCCTCGCCGTGGAAGACCACACCGGGCGCGCGTTCAAACGCAGCGGAGAGCTCTTCCACGCTCGTCTCGCGCTGCGTTTGGAAGAACACCGCTTCCGAGTGCGTCGTGCGCACCGGCACGCGCACGCACGTCGCGAAGACCGGCAGATCGGGTAATTCCAAAATCTTGCGCGCTTCCGCGGCGACTTTGAGTTCTTCTCCGGTGTACCCGTCCTCGCCGAAACCGCCGATGTGCGGAACGACGTTGCGCACGACGTTGCCCTCGCCGCGATCGAACTCTTCGAGCGCCGCGCGGCCCGCGCCGCTGATGGCTTGGTACGTCGCCACGTTCACCGCTGCCAGGCCGGCGGTATCCCGAACCGGCGCGAGCGCGACGCAGAGAATGATTGCCGTGCAGTTGCCGACGGGAAAAAGCCGGTGCTCGGCGCGCAGCGCGTGCGCGTTGACCTCCGGTACGATGAGCGGCACGCCCTCGCGCATGCGGAACGTCGAACTGTTGTCGATGACGACGGCTCCGCGTTCGAGCAGCGGCGGCGCGTACTTCTCGCTCGCATCTTCGGAACTCGCGAAAAAGATGGCATCGTACTGTGCCAGCGCGTCCGCCGTCGTCTCCTGCACGTCGCCGCGCGTACGCGAGGCGAATCTGCCGACGCCGTCTACCGGCACGCGGCGTTCCTCGAGCACGCGCAAAATCGTTTCACCGACGACGCCGGTGGCCCCGACGACCGCGACCTTCACGCTCGTTCCCCTGCGGGACCGTTCAGGACCGCATCTAAGCCCACGTGCAAACCTTTCAAATCGCGTACGTGCCGGATTGCAAAGAGTATACCTGCCGCGAACGATTCGTGCGAGAGCGAATCGTGGCGAATCGTGAGCAGCTCGCCGGCACTGCCGCACAGCACTTCCTGGTGCGAGAGCAGCCCCTGCAGGCGTACGCTGTGAATCGGCACCTCTGCGGGGCCGCCGTTCGCCTTGATGCGCGCCGCCGTCGCCGCCGCGGTGCCGCTGGGCTTGTCGCGCTTCTGCGCACGATGCAGCTCGACGATCTCGATGGTCGGGAAAAATTGCGCCGCGAGTTCGGCAAAACGCATCATCAGGACGGCGCCGATCGCAAAGTTCGGAACGAGCAGCGCGCCCATCGAGAGCGCGTCGCACAGCGCGCCAAGGTTCGCGCGTTCTTCGTCGTTCCACTCGCTCGAGCCGATGACCGGAAAAACGCCGTGCTCGAGCGCGACGCGCGCCGCATCCTGCGTCGCGGGGCGCGTCGTGAAATCGACAAGGACGTCGGGCTTGTGCTCTACGAGCAAACGCCCGAGGTCGTCGTCGATCTGTTCTTCGGGAAGGCGCGTTCGCGCAAAGCCGCCGGCGTACTGAAGATCGGATGCCGATTTCACCGTTTCGCACGCCAGCCGCCCCATGCGACCCAGCGCTCCGGAAACGGCTACTCGTATCACACTAGACTTTTTCGAGGGGTGCGTATTTGAGCATGACCATCTTCTGACCTACGTTCGGAAAGTCGATGGTCACCAGGCCATCTCCGCCGGCGCCGACGACGTCGCCGATGGTGCCCTCGCCCCACTTGGGATGTCGAACGCGGTCGCCTTTTTTCAGGTTCATGGTCACGCCGGCGCCCGCGCTCTCGTGAATCGAGACTTCACGCCAGCGGCCGCCCGCGGGACGCGGCAGCACGACGCCGCCGAGCATCTCGACGTCCGGCATCTCTTCCAAGAAGCGCGACTTCGGATGCGCGAACGTGTTGCCGAAGAGCGTGCGCCGTTCCGCGTAGGAGAGATACAGCCGGTCCATCGCCCGGGTGACGCCGACGTACGCGAGGCGGCGCTCTTCTTCGAGTTCCGTCATGTCGACGAGCGCGCGCGAGTGCGGAAAGACGCCTTCTTCCAAACCGGTCAAAAAGACGTTCGGAAACTCCAGGCCTTTGGCGCCGTGCAGCGTCATCAGCGTCACGTAGGACGACTCGGCGTCCAAAGCGTCGAGATCGCTGATCAGCGCGATGTTCGCCAGGAACGCCGCAAGCGTGGCATCCGGCTCGTTCTGCTGATACTCGCGCGCGACGCCGACGAGTTCTTGCAGGTTCTCCAGGCGCGTACGGGCATCCGCAGTATCTTCGTTGCGAAGTTCGCGCACGTAGCCCGACTCTTCCATCACTGCGACGAGCAGATCCGCGATCGAGAACTCTTTCGCTCGGGCGCGCAGCGTCTCGACGAGTTCCGCGAAACGCTCGAGCTCTTTCGTCTTCTTCGGTACGGCGCGCTTGAGCAGATCTTTATCGAAGATCGCCTCGCCGACCGAAATGTGGGATTGGTTCGCGGCCGTCACCAGGCTCGCAAGGGTTTGCTGGCCGATGCTGCGGCGCGGTACGTTGACGATACGTTTGAACGCGATCGCGTCGGACGGATTTTCGATGTAGCGCAGATACGCGATGACGTCCTTGATTTCCGCGCGCGCGTAGAAGCCGACGCCGCCGACGACGCGATACGGAATGCCTTCGGCAATCAGCGCTTCTTCGTAGACGCGCGACTGCGCGTTGGTGCGGTAGAGTACCAGGAAGTCCCGGTAGGCCGCGCCCTCGCGAACGAGTTCCTTGATCTTCTCGACGACATAGCGCGCTTCGGAACGCTCGGTGTCCGCGCCGAACGCCGTGATCTTCTCGCCTTCCGCGCGGCTCGTGAAAAGTTTCTTCGTCTGACGGTGCTTATTGTTGGCGACCAGCGCGTTCGCCGCGTCCAAAATCGTCTGCGTGCTGCGGTAGTTTTCTTCGAGCGTGAAGACTTTCGCGCCCGGAAAATCCTGTTCGAAGCGCAGGATCATGCGGTAGTCGCTGCCGCGCCAGGAATAGATCGACTGATCGTCGTCGCCGACGACCGTGACGTTCTTGTGCTTATCGCCCAGCAGCGCGATGAGGCGGTACTGCGCGAAGTTCACGTCCTGGTACTCGTCCACCAGGATGTACTGGAACTTCTTCTGCCACTTCGTGCGCGTGGCTTCGTCCTTTTCGAACAGATCGATCGTGCGAACGATCAGATCGTCGAAATCCAAACTGTTCGATTCGGCGAGGCGGCGCTGGTACTCCGCATAGACGTTGCCGAAGCGCTCGCCCAGGAACGAGGTGTTCTTCTCGTGATACTGCTCGGGCCAAATCAGCGCGTTCTTCGCCTTGCTGATCTCGGACAGGCACGCGCCCGCGGTCATCTGCCGCTCGTCGTAATCGAGATCGGCGATAATCTCTTTGACGAGCGAACGCTGATCCGCGTCGTCGATGATCGCGAAGTTCGAAGAGATTCCCGCGCGTCCGCCGTCGCGGCGCAGCATGCGCACGCACATCGAATGGAACGTGCCGACCCACAAATCGCGCGCCTGCGATCCGACCATGCGTTCCAGGCGCGTTTTCATCTCGCCCGCGGCTTTGTTGGTGAACGTCACGGAAAGAATGCGATCCGGCGCGACGTCGAGATCGCCGAGCAAATACGCGATGCGGTGCGTGAGCACGCGCGTCTTTCCGCTCCCGGCGCCCGCAAAAATCAGGCAGGGACCGTTCGCATGGCGAACGGCTGCGGCTTGTACGTCGTTGAGGGCTTCGGTCTCCAAGATCATCCCGCGTATCTTCGCCGCGCGTACAAAAATCGCCCCCTGGACTTCTCGACGCGCCGAACGCGAGCTCAGGGAGCGATAAATGTAGCAGCCGGTCGCGCTAGCGCGCGATGGTAAGGGCGGCCGCGGGGCGCGCCGCCAGCGCGTACGCGCCGGCCAAATACGCAAGCGTGGATTCGGCGCCCATGTTCATGTTGACCGACGTCTCGTTCAGCCCGTCGAGGCAGCCGCCGTTTCGGGCCATGACGATGCCGCGCGTATTGCGGCCGTGATACCAATCCAGACCGATTTGCGCCGTAGCCCGATACGCCGGATCGCCGGTTGCATCATATGCCATGAGCGCGGCATCAACGAGCGAGACCGCTTCGAGCGGCTGTTGGCAATATCTCGGACGCGGACCGCCGCGATGATACCAGCCTTCATTGCCGATCGGCACGAACACGCCGTCTTCCACCGTCACGTTCTTGTAGAACTCGAACGTGCGCAGACCGATAGTGACGAGCCCGTCGTCCGCAAGCGCAAGACCGGCGCGCAGCAGCGCTTCCGGCAACCGCGCGTTGTCGTAGGTCATCAGATTTTCGAACCAGTGCCAGTCGGCGTCGCGCACTTCCATATAGCGTTCTTTGAGCTGCTGCGCCAGCTTGCTCAGCAGTTCGCGATACTGCGAAAGCTCGCCGTCGGCAATCGACGATTCACATGCATGCGAGAGGCCGATTGCGGCATACGCTTGCGCGCGCGGCCATTGCAGCCAGTCCACGGCTCGCAAGCCTTTGCCGAAGAGTTTTTTGGAGATGCGGCGCCACGACCCGCGCTGCGCGTAGCGCATGCCGTACCCGAGCGACCAGAGCGCGCGCCCGACGGAATCGTGCGTGCCGACCGCGTCGAGCCACGTGCGTTCGTAGCTCATGAAGTTGTGGAAGCGGCCGTCGTCGAGCTGGGCGTCGTGCAAGTATGAGAGATACACGCCGGCCATCCGCTGCGCCATTGCATCGGCGGGATCGATCTCGAGTTTCGCGAGCACCACCATGAACGCGCGCGAAACGTCGTCCGTGCAGTATCCGGTCGATCGGTTCGGAATGTCTTCGACCGCATGCTGAATCACGCCGACGTCGTCGGTCAGCGCGATCAGGTGAGTCAGATCAGGCAGAATGGATGAGCTCCAGTTCTTGCGGCGCCAGTTCCGCAAAGAGTTTGCCGTATTCAGCGGCCACGTGCGGCCACGTCATCTGGCGTCCGAAACGGTACGCACGGCGCTCGGTGGCGCGGCGTAACGCCGGATCGTCGAGCAGCCCGTTGACGAGCCGCGCGATCGATGAGGCGTCGCGGAAGTTGCACAAGAACCCGCGATGGTTCGCAAGCACTTCCCGCGCGTACAGATACGGCGTCGACACGATCGCCTTGCCGCAGCCCACCGCGTAGGCGAGCGTGCCGCTGACGATCTGCGTCGGGTTCAAGTACGGCGTGAGATAAATGTCCGTTGCTTCGAGGTAGCTGACGAGTTCGTCGAAATCCAGATACTTGTCGATGAGCTGCACGTTGTGCTGCAATCCCATCTCGCGCACCATCTGCTGCAGCGATTCACGATATGATTCGCCTTCTTGACGGCGCACCACCGGATGCGTTTCACCCAAAATGAGATAGAGCGTTTCCGGGTGGCGCTTCACCACGTCGCGCATCGCTTCGATCGCGTACTCCAAACCTTTGCCGCGATTGATCAGACCGAATGTCGAGATCACGGTGCGCTCGCCGATGCCGAACGAGGCTTTGAACGGGCCGGTGTCGCGGAACGCAATGTCGGGAACGCCGTGATGGATCACGCGAACGCGCGAGAGGTCGATGTGATAGACGCGATCCAGCAGATCTCGCCCCGTTTCGGAGAGTACGACGATGCTGTTTGCGTAGCGGCAGAGATCGCGCGTTACGCGCAGCATGATTTCGTCGGGATCCGGCAGCACGGTGTGCAGCGTGAGGACAACCGGTTTTTCGCTTGCCTGCAAGAGATCGATCAACCATTCGCCGCGTTCACCGCCGAAGAGCCCGTATTCGTGTTGAATGTTGAGCACTTGCGCGGGGTGCGCGTTGACGATCGCCGCTACATCCGTGTACGAGTCGCGCGAATTCTGTCTCAGACGAGCGACGACTTCCGGGCCGTAGGTGCGTACCTCACCGCCGGGTTCGTCGATTGCGATAATCTCGCTGCTTGTCGCGAAGGTGCGGTCGAACGAATCGACGACGTCCTTCGTAAAGGTCGCAATTCCGCATTCCCGCGGCGGGAACGAACCCAGGAAGAGGGTGCGCGGAACAGAGACCACGGCGAGCGTGTCTGAGGGTCTGCCAATCACCAAGATCTCCAAACGCCAGCTGGGAGAAAGACTAGCTCATCAGGCGGGCAAAGCTGGCGGCTACCCCCCTGCAGCGGACGAGCAGTTTATACCCGCTGGTCCTAAAAGGATAAACCTTGCGAGCCGACAAGGGTTGCGCTCGCTTCTATTGTGAGTTAAGCTAGCGCGCTGCGATTGGCGCCGTGGGACCTACACGCGCGCCTTCCTCAAGCACGCTATTGGCGTCGATTACGGCGTCGTGACCGACGACGCAGCCGCGGCTGACAATGGCGCCGGCGCCGACGCGCGCGCCGCTCGCGATGATCGATTCGTCGATGACCGCGCCTTCTTCAACGACGACCGCATCCCAAAGTACCGAGTCCATCAAACGCGCACGGGCGCCGACTTTACAGCCGTCGCCGAGCACGACGTTCGGTCCCACTTTGGCGGACGGATCGATCTGCACGCCTTCACCGACGTGCACTGGTTGAATGATGTTCTCGGGATGCACGGCACGCGAGCCGGGCCCGTTGACGCCGGGTGCGAGTTTGAGCGGCATCGCGCCCGAGAGGATGTCCCGGTGCGCGTTCAGATAGTGCTCGGGACGGCCGAGATCGATCCAGTAGTCGGCGGTCGTGTACGCGTACAGCGCGTGACCGTCGCCAAGAATCTTGGGAAAGGTTTCGCGTTCGATGGAGACGTTGCGGCCCGGCGGAATGAGTTCGAGCACGGATTTTTCCAGCAGGTACGTGCCGGCGTTCACCTCGTTCGTCGGCTCCGTGCCCTTCGGCGGTTTCTCGACGAATTGCGAGATGCGGCCGCTTTCATCGTGCACGACGCAGCCGAATGCCGAGGGATCCTCGACGGTGATCAAATGCAGGACCCCGAGGCCGCCTTTGGCCTCGTGATACGCGATCATGGCCTGCAGATCGAGGCTCGTGAGCACGTCGCCGTTGAGCACGAAGAACGGACCGTGAATATACTGTTCGACGTTCTTGATTGCGCCGGCCGTGCCGAGCGGTTCGTCCTCGATCACGTAGGTAATCTTCATGCCGAACGCCGAGCCGTCGCCGAAGTACTCGGTGATGGCTTGCGGCATGTAGCCGGCGGGCAGGATGACGTCGCGAATGCCGGCGTCGTAGAGCCGTTCCAGCGTGCGCGCCAGGAACGGCACGTTCATGATCGGCACCATCGGTTTGGGTGTACCAAACGTCAGCGGCCGAAGCCGCGTTCCCTCACCGCCGACCAGAACGATTGCCTGCACGTACGTCTCCTTACCAAACGATCAATGTGGAACCAGGGAAGCGTCTTGCGCCTCTCACCTTCGGTATTCCCTTCGCGCAGTTTCGAAAAACGCGCTCGAGCGTCGTTGGAATCGACGCGGATTTAATGCCAGTTTAGAAACCCACACGCTCGCCTGCCAGGCAAAGGAACTGCGGCGCCTTAATCGAACGTATGTTCGCATGAAACGGGTGTGGAATTGGACTGAGATTCAACGCTATCACGATGAGGGCCACGGCTTCGTCGAGTGCCGGAAACGCTTCGGCTTCAGTCATACAGCGTGGGTTAAGGCGATAAAACGCGGCGAACTGCGAACCGCCGACGTGCCTTTTCGGGATCGTCGACGTCGGTACGATTGGGCGGAGGTCCAGGAGTATTATGACGCCGGGCACACCTACCGCGAATGTAAGGCCCACTTCGGCTTTTGCGCCGAGGCTTGGGGAAAAGCGGTGCGACGTGGCGAGCTACGGGCACGAGCACGCTCGTTGCCTATTCCGGTACTGCTTTTGACCACCAAATCGCGAGCGGCCGTCAGGCGACGCTTACTCAACGAAGGGCTGCTGAGGAACGAGTGCTCAATTTGTGGGCTAAACGAGTGGCTCGGCAACCCGATCGTTATGCACATCGACCATATCAATGGCGTGAACGACGACCATCGCTTGGAAAACTTGCGCATGCTGTGCCCGAACTGCCATAGTCAGACGCCGACTTACGGCGGTCGAAACGCAAAGCGGCGTCCAAGCCGCTTGCAAGATGGGGGCTCGGCAGTGTAGTATAACCGTCGCTGCTGTCCGGGTTAGCCAAGTCTGGTAAGGCACCTGACTCTGAATCAGGCATTTCGGTGGTTCGAATCCATCACCCGGAGCACGGCCCTATCGTCTAGTGGCCTAGGACGCCGCCCTCTCACGGCGGTAACGCGGGTTCGACTCCCGCTGGGGCTAGATTTTTTTGTCGTTGTAAATCAAGCGTTTTCGCGACAACCAGAAGTCTCGTGCAGCAGATGTGCAGCAAACGCTCACCGCATCGTTCTGCCCGTTACCGGATCGTCGGTGCGACAAGGAGCGTGAGCGGCGCCGAGGCTTCGTCGGCTTCGAGCGTCTCAGACTTCTTTATCTTCGCCTTCTTCTGCGTCTCGTGGCATTCCAACAGAAAGTTCGCGGTCGCTCCGGCGAGACTGACCGCATACTCGGCATGATGCCGTGCTATCTCTGCTTCCTTTTCGCTGCCATGCGCGTCACCGGCTACGTTGCGGTATCCGCGAATGTTTTCCACTAGGTTCGCTGCACTTTGGGCGAACCGGGAAAAGTTCTCACGGCCCACGACTGACTGGGGCAGCACGGCCGCAACGGCGCGCCTGCAAAGCGGAGCGAGTTCCAATCCTTCGTAGCGTTCGCCGTTGTGTTTCAGCAGTGCCTTACCTACGGTTTCGAGCAGTGAGCGCGTCATAGTGATCGCACCATCGGGATCGCTCGCCAAGCGCTGCTTGGCCTTGTGCCATTGCCGCTTCACCTTCGCGATGCCAACTGCGTCGAGCAGTTCGTCGGTCGGACCCGATAACGCGGTCTGTTCCTCTTGCGCCCGCCTCAGTTCAGTCGCTTTTTCAAGCAAGGCTTGCGTGTTGTGAAGACTGCGATGGCCGAAGGCGTTCTTCACCATCAGCGTTGCGCTGGGATCGTCCATGAGCGTATGAATCGCGAAGGAGTCACGGAAAGATGCGGGACTCAGGGACGTCGTAATACCTGCCTTCTTGCTTGCGCTTTTTATAAGGCACCATATCTGCCTGTACGTGATTCCGTCGCCTCTAAGCGTCAAGAACATTGCCTCAGTCGGCTTGTTCGCCCGAGCCAACTTGTGCCGTGTCGCTAAGTAGGTATTGAACGCCTCGATTGCAGCAGGAGAAAGGCTCAACTTACGCGGCTTCCGGCTTTGAGACGTGTAGAGCGTTCCAGTGCGCCGATCATAATCGCTAACGACTAGTTTCACCGTTTCGATTAGTTTCAGCCCGCAATACAACGCTTGAAACAGCGCTACGCCACGTGGCCCGAGCCCTCCGCGAACCACTTGAACGGCCTGGAACAACCGTGCGATCTCATCGGTAGTCAGAATCTTTGGTTTGCGCGGTGGTCTGTCCGGCAAAGGAGCGTCTTCCGTCGGATCCTCTTCGAGCCTGCCTTCACTGATTTCGTACTGGTAGTACTTCCGAAGAAAAGACATCTTTCTGCGGATCGTCGTAGGTTGGCACTTGCGATCACGTGTTAAGTAGTCCAGGTACGAGCGAACGTCACCTCTGGACGCCTCATGAACTCTTACGAAGTCGTCTTTGTGCCGAGGCTCTAAACGCTTGCCGAAGTTTTCAATCTCGCGCGCATATTCTATCGCTACCTTCTCCTGGATTTTTTCGTCGTACAGAAGGTACTCAAGGAAACCGCGAATCCGTTTGTCCGCTGGCCGGTAAACTGCCATCTCGTCCGCCTAATCGATTCGTCAAAGGGGAGACTTAAAAGGCTCCCGCTTATATGATATCTTGCGATTAGGTGATATATTTCGGTTGGCCGCTCGACTGCCTGCCGCAGGGTCGTCGTCCGAGGGCCTGGCCTTCGCCGCGACGCCCGAAACAAAGGCGTCGTTCAAGCCGTACCTGCGGACGGAGGGAAAGCATGACGACTGCTCGTTGGGACGATACAGTCTCCAATCACTTCAAGATGGTACTTTCTGCCGCCGATGCACTCGCAACCAAGGCACGCGAGGAAGTGGGAACAGACCACCTGCTCCTGGCGGTGAGTTACCAGAACGGTCCGCTGTGGAGGGCCGTAATCAGGGATATGATGCTGGACCCATTCGGGTTTCGCTCACACGTTGAGTCGTTCGTAGACGCCCACAGCCAAGCCCAAACTGCAGCCCCCGGCCCAAGTGGTTTGCTATCACCTGAGTCAAGCGCAGTGTTTGGCGAAGCCATTGCACACGGAAACGAACGCGGCGCTACATCGGTCCTCAACGTCGGAACACTGCTCCTCGGCCTTGCGAGCGAGAAGGGTGGCCGCGTGGCACACATACTTGCGGGCTATGGAATCAACGCAGTGGCTTTCCGGGATGCGGTGAAACGCAACCTCGTTCGCGAGACGGACGAGCTGTAAGGCAAACTTAACCCCATCCCTCTTACACGCCGATAAGGCGTGCAGCGCATGTGCAGCAGACTGGTTCGGATCGCGCCGTATCGCTCAGTATTGGGTCGGCACGAAAACGCTTGATTTAGTGACTATTTTCGCAACCACGCGGCCTGCCCAGGACCATTCAGTAACGCGCTGCGTGGATTCGAATCCCGCTGGGGCTACCAATTTACCAATTTATAAAGAAACGCTCGCCTTCGCGGGCGTTTTCTTTTAAATGTGCTTGGCGGGACTAGCCGCTTTTGAGGTTCGGCTTTTATGCGAGTAAGAATCCCACCGCATCGGTGATAAAATGCGCGAGCATGTTGCTAATCAGATCACGCCGCCAGACGTACAGCAGCGTGAGAATCAGACCGCCGAAACCTGCAACGAGCAGATGACCCGCGCCCCAGTAGCTCATGTGGGCCCACGTGAAGGCTGCCAGCGACGCGGCAGCGGCAATCGCGCGAATGTGTAGGATCTCCGTCAACCGCTCGATGGCAAAACCTCGATAGAATAATTCTTCGAAGATTGCCGCACGGAGCACAATCGACGCCATCAGCCATCGCGGAACGTGCGCGAGCGACGAAAGCGCCGATGCGTTGTCGGCGAGATGAAAGGCCGGAAAAACATAGAGATACAGGAACGCCAAGCCGGCGATCGACACGACGGCTGCCGGCAAAGCGTATACCAGGCTTTTCCACGTTGGCCGGTTCAATCCGATCGAGGTAAGGGGCCGGCGCTCAACGCACAACACATACAGCACGATCGTTGCCGCGCCCGCCCAGAAGAGCAGCTCGCGCAAAATAATCGCAGACACGGACGAGCCGCGCACGAGCCATGTGGTATACGGCGAGGCGAAGAACACGAGAAGCGCCGCAGTGGCGATAGGCAGCACACCGCTCTTGAAGCGCGAGTCTAAACTAGCTCGCTGCATCTGCGCCTCGCATATTCGCCGCGTCTTCGAACAGATCGAAAAACTGATCGACGGCTTCATCGATGCGCTTGCGATCGCGCGTCGCGCAAAGGTCCAAGAGAAATCCGCGGAATGCGGCGAGCAGGGTGGTTGCCCTTGCGCGCGCTTGCGGTGAGCCCGCGTCGGGAAACGATTCCTCTATGGCGGTGAGCCATTGCGCAACGGACGATTTCAAAAACCCCGGAAAGCGCGATCGATCTTGCAGCGCGAGCGCATAGACTTCAAAGAAAAGGCGCACGATCGGCTCGTACCGCGGATTGCTGTACTCTTTCCAAAGCATGCGGCCAATCGCACCGGTCGAAAGGCCCGACGTTGCATCGAGCCGCGCCATCGTGCCTTGCTGCCGCGCGCGCCCGATGCCGATGATCTCGGCGATCAAATCATCCTTCGACTTGAAATGATACAGCAGAAGACTAGAGCTGGTTCCGAGCGCTTTTGCGAGCGGACGCAACGATAGATCGGAGAGTCCATGCCGGCACACATAGTCTACGGCGCGCTCGAGCAAGTCTTCCCGAAGCGCGTCGTCACGCGTTCTCGCCATGCCGCACCCCTGCTGCAACACCATACCTCACGCCGTCATGCACGCAGGTTCTTCCTTTCGAGCGCCGAGCTCGGCCGACCGGCAAGGGGCCCATCGGTTGCCTTGTCCGCCCGTAGAATACCATATCTTGAACAGTCGTTCAATATATCCCCGCAAACGGCGGACAACGCGGCTGGTGCCCGCTTGTCCCGTTTGACTGGCCAGTATCACGAGCGTACGATTTCGTCGTGAAGATCGGCTCCGACGAACATAAAGAACTTTTTTGCCGCTCGTTCATCGACTCGCATCTCGCCTACGATCCGCGCGAGTTGGCGTGGCCGGATCTCGACGATCGCTCGCTGGCATTTCTGCACGCTGTGCCGGTATGGGGGAGTGCGTTTGAAGTCGAGGTCAATGCCGGCAACATGCTCGAAACGTTTGCCGCGACGCAGCGGGACCCGCTCGTTCGCGAAGCGCTGGAATTGCAAGGCCACGAAGAGACGCGGCACGGTGTGATGCTTTCCACGCTCTTCGAACGCGCAAGCATTCGTATCTCGCGCGTAGACCCATCGATACGCTCCGGCAAGTCGGCATTCGTCTCGTTCGGCTACGACGAATGCTTGGATTCGTTCTTCGGGTTCGGCATCTTCCGGATCGCACGCGAAGCAAACGTGGTCAGCGAAGCGCTGATAAACGTGTTCGCGCGGGTCTTGATCGAAGAAGCGCGGCACATCGTGTTTTTTGTGAACTGGATCGCCTACGATCGCGCGAAGCGGGGCCTGGGTGCCGAGATACTTCAAGCACCTCCGACCGCCTTCGGCTACGCACAAGCGCTGTTCAAAACGATCCGGCGCGGTAAGAGCGCGAACGCGCAGGGCCGCGGCATGGCCGTCGCTCTCGACGTCTTCGCAGGCCTCACGCTCGAACGATTCTTACGAACGTGTCTGGAGGAAAACGATCGCTACATGGAAGCCTTCGATCCGCGCCTGCTGCGCCCGCGGGTCGTGCCGGCGCTCGTACGGTACGCCTTGCGGATGCTGCCCAAGCGCACGCGGATGCGGTCGATCGTCGGCGAAAGCAGTTCGTAGTGGATTTTCAAGACGGCAAACTGCTGCGTATCTTCGTCGACGAAAACGACCGTGCGGGAGCGCAGCCGCTCTATACCGCAATCGTGGAGCTGCTGCGCAAGGAAGGTGTCGCCGGCGCGACGGTTTTTCGAGGCATCGAAGGCTTCGGCAGCCATCATCAGATTCACATCGCCAAAGTCTTCGCTTGGGTGCCCAACTTGCCGATCGTCATCGAAGTGGTGGACGAGTGGAGCGTCATCGAGCCGCTTCTGCCGCAACTGCGCGAGATGGTGGGCGGCGGACTGCTGACGGTCGAAGCCGCGCAGTACCTGCGTCTTTCAAAAGGACCGTAATACGGCGCGCCGAATCGCGCCTGCAAAGGGATGGAGCTCCCCTTCAACCGCCGGAACCGGCTGATGGCTCCTGTCGATATAAACGTCTGAACAGGAGCTATATATTTTGAATACGCCTGAGGCAATCACCGGGAAACTGCTGCGCATCTTCGTCGATGAAGACGACCGCCGGCACGGCAAACCGCTCTACACGGAAATCGTCGACGCGCTCAAAGCGGCGGGCTTCGCCGGCGCAACCGTTCTCAAGGGCATCGAAGGCTTCGGCCGCCGTAAAACGGTGCACTCCGCGCGCGTCATCGACTTCTCGACGAATCTCCCCGTCGTCATCGAAGTGTTCGAACGCGAAGAGAAAATACTCGCCTTTCTTCCAACGCTGCGCGAGATGATGCAAGAAGGCCTCATTACGCTCGAAAACGTGCAGATCGTGCAGCTTTCGAAGGACGAGGCGTAGCGCATGGATTCAAAAGCGATTGTTGCCGTAGCACTCGGCGGCGCGCTCGGCGCAGTATTGCGCTACCTGGTCGGATCGGCGTTTTTGCAGCGCTTCGGTCCCGGCTTTCCGTGGGGCACCTTTTTCATCAACGTCACGGGAAGTTTTTTCATCGGCGTCATCGCACAGCTCGCGTTCACGCGTTCGTTCGGCGTGACGCCGATGGTGCGCATTTTCGCGGCAACCGGCGTGCTCGGCGGGTACACGACGTTTTCGACGTTCTCGCTCGATTCGGTCGTGCTGGTCGGTGACGGCGCGGCTCCCGTCGCACTCGCATACGCTGCGGGCAGCGTGATCAGCGGATTCTTCGCCGCGTACGTCGGGCAGGTCGTCGCGCGGCTCGCGTCCGGCTGACTATGCGCTGCGCCTGACGGCGCGCAGCAGTTCGACGCGGTTGCGCACGCCGAGTGCGCGATGGATGTGCTTGAGGTGCACGCGCACGGTTCCGGGACTCGTCTTCAACGCGGCAGCCACGTCGACGACGGTATCGCCCTGCGCGAGAAGCCGTACGACGTCGCGCTGACGCGGCGTCAGACGCGCGAGCGGCTCGAAACTCGATTCGTACTCGATGCGCTGCAGCTGCGCGCCGATGAAGCTGCGCGGATAATTGCGCGCGCGATCTTTCGCGGCCGCAAGCCACGTGTCGCCGCAGCC
>DATEHZ010000099.1:0-4653 GCA_035279385.1 Vulcanimicrobiaceae bacterium
GAGAACAACTCGCGCGCGATGCCGAGCGCGTCGCCGACGCGCCCTTCAACGAGCGCACCGGCATACTGATAGGCCTTCGGATCTTCGACGCTCAGCGACTCCCGTTCCAAATCTTTATAGGCGATTTTCTTGCCGGCAATCGCGAGTTTTTGCAAGTCGTTGCGGACGGATGCAAGATCGGCTTCACTGCGAGCGAGCGTATCGACGACGCGCGCATCGGCGCTCGCACCGAGCTCCTGCAGCGTTTCTTGAATGAAACGCGCGCGCGTGTCTTCGTTCGAGGTCGTATCGATGCGCAGAGCGCTTCGTCCGGCGATGGCGCCGAACGGCTCCGGACGCTTCGAGCGCGGCGAGAGCAGATCGCAAATGACGAGCGTATTGCCTTCGGGCACGCTTTCAGCCACCGCCCAAACTTCGCGCCGCATGGCGGCTTTGAGCGTTTGCGCGTCGGTAATGGCGACGACGCGCGAACTGGCAAGAAACGGCATCGCCTGCACGGCTTCGCGTATACGCGCGGTTCCATCGATCTGCGAGGGTGCGAAACGTTCGAGATTCATGTCACGCATGTCGGGCGGCAGCACGCGCTCGATGACGAGGTCGAGCGCACGATCGGCCAGCACCCGTTCCGTGCCCTCGATAATCACCAGTTTGCCGATGGACGGCGCCTTGTCGACGAAGTCGTAAAACTTCACGGCGGCCTATTTCCAGAGGTTTTCCCGAAGTCCCGCGCTCCGGTGAACGGACATACTTTGGACGTTCCTTAGTTCCTAACTTGTTCTCGGCCAAGTCTGCAGTTTGCGGGGAGCGTTCGCGTATGCTGGTTGTATGAACGTGCGACTTTTTCTTACATTTGCGGTTTTAACAGGTTCGCTGCTGCTTGCAGCCTGCTCGACGAAAGTCGCATCAGCCGTACGCGTGCCGCAGATAGCCGCCTCGGTAACTGCTGCGGACGATGTCGGAGCGCCGGCCCCGACCGATCCGTCGGTGCTGCCGCCGCTTCCGGCCGGCGACGTGGTGAAAGTGAACCTGGTGCTGCTCGACAAGACGCTCGAGATCGCACCGGGCATCAAATACCGGACGTGGACGTTCAACGGCACGCTTCCCGGCCCGGTCATTCATGCAAAAGTCGGTCAGACCATCGACGTGACGCTCACGAATAAATCCGGCATGGGGCATTCCATCGACTTTCACTCCGCGCTCGCACCGCCCGACGTCGCCTATCAAACGATCCCTCCGGGCGAGTCGATTCACTATTCGTGGGTCGCGAAGTATCCGGGCGTTTTCCTCTATCACTGTGGAACGCCGCCGGTGCTCATGCACATCAGCAACGGCATGTACGGCGCGGTCGTGGTGGATCCGAAGGACGGCTGGCCCGGCGGAAACGTGCAGTCGTACGTGCTCGTGCAGAGCGAGTTTTACACCAGGCCCGTTCCAGGGCTCCGGGACGTCTATCAAGGCGACATGGAGAAAGCGCGCAGGGCGATGCCGGACTACGTCGAGTGGAACGGTTCTGCGATGCAATACATGCGCAAGCCGCTGCCGATTTCGGTGAATCAACCGGTGCATTTGTTCGTCGTGAATGCGGGTCCCAGCCACTTTTCCGCGTTCCACGTGATCGGCACGATTTTCGATCGCGCATGGACCGGCGGCAATCCCGATAACGAACTGCACGGCCTGCAGACGATGTCGATCGCTCCCGGCGACGGCGCGCTCGTGGAGTTCACGGTTGCGCAATCGGGACGCTACCCGTTCGTCACGCACTCTTTCGGCGACGCCGATCTCGGCGCTATGGGTGCGTTTATCGCGAAATAACGCCCTGCAGGTTCGGACGCAGTTCCAAGTCGGCGATCGACTCCGGATACGGCGCGCGCAGCACGCCGTATTCGGTGACGAACGCGGTGATGAGATGCCCCGGTGTGACGTCGAACGCCGGATTATACGCCCGCGCTCCCTCTTGCGCAGTGCGCACGCCGCCGAACGAGACGACTTCCTCCGCCGGCCGCTCTTCGATGGGAATCTGCGCGCCGCTCTGGAGCGAGAAGTCGAACGTCGACCGCGGCGCGGCGACGTAGAACGGAATCCGGTGATGGGCGGCGGCGATGGCCAGACCGTAGGTGCCGATCTTGTTCGCCGTATCGCCGTTACGCGCGATGCGATCCGCGCCGACGATCACGAGATCGATCGCTTTGCGCTGCATCGCGATCGCGGCCGCAGCATCGACCAGCAGCGTGGCATCGACGCCCGCTCGAGCGAGCTCGTAGGACGTCAGACGCGCGCCCTGCAGCAGCGGACGCGTTTCGTCAACGAAAACGTGCGGGCGTTTTCCGGCGCGCTGCGCGGCAATGATGACCCCGAGTGCCGTGCCGCCTCCCGCCGTTGCAATGGGACCCGTGTTGCAGTGCGTGAGAATGTGCGCACCGCTCCGAATGAGATCGGCGCCGGCTTGCGCGATCCGCTCGTCCATCGAGCGCTGCTCCTCGTGAATAGCCTGCGCTTCCGCGAGCATGTCTTCCGAGCGGAGAACGCGATCGACCGCCCACATCAAATTTACCGCGGTCGGGCGCGCGCCGCGTACGCGCTGCGCCGCTGCCTGAAACGCGGCCTCATCCGCGATGCGATCGCGCAGCAGCGCGACTCCGTAGGCGCCGAAGACGCCGATGCACGGCGCGCCGCGAACCGCGAGCGTGCGAATCGCGTCTTCCAACTCTTCGGGCGTGCACGCGCGGCACACGCGCGTTTCATGCGGCAATAGTCGCTGATCGACGTATTCGACCGCATCTCCGGCCCAGCGCACCGCATCCAACGATTCGTTCATGTCGCGGCCAAGGTTCGCCGAAGGCATGCAAAAAGCCGCGCGAGATTCGCGCGGCTCGTTGCTCGTTCAAAAAGGACGAGGGTTGTGGAGGTTAGACCGCCGCGGGCTGATGAGCGGTGTAGCATGCGCGGCAGTACACCGGCCGATCGCCGCGCGGGCGGAACGGCACCGTGGTATTCGTACCGCATTCCGCACAAACGGCTTCATAGCTGGGGCGAGCCGCACCGGCCGAAGGCGCTCCACCACCCTGGCCTTTGCGTGATTGGCGGCAATCGCGACACCGCTGCGGTTCGTTTTGAAAGCCTTTTTCGGCGTAAAACTGCTGATCGCGAACGGTAAACACAAATGGCCGGCCGCATTCTTTACAGGTAATGCTCTTGTCTTCCAAGGATCTGGGCCTCCACAAAAGTAGCAGACCCGTTTTATCCGACTTGTGTCGGATGGAATCCTCGCTTGGTTGACCCGCTGAGCCGCCTGGCCTAGCCCCTCCGGAAGCCGAGTGCCTCTTTTGCGGCCTCCCTGGGAACGTGCAGCAGTGAGGCCGCCGCGATGGCGGCTTCGTAGCCCTTGTCCCCGCGCTCCGGGTCCGCCCGTTCGTGCGCCTGTTCGAGCGTCTCCGTCGTCAGGACGCCGAAGCCGATCGGAACGCCCGTGGCGAGCTGTACGGTCATGATTCCGCGGGCGCATTCGCCCGCAACATAGTCGAAATGGGGCGTCTCTCCGCGCACCACCACGCCGAGCGCAACGACTGCGTCGAGCCGCTCGTCCGCAGCGATGATCCGCTTTGCCGCAAGAGGCAGTTCGAAGCAGCCCGGCACGTGATAGACGGTGACGTGCTCGCCACGCACGCCGCAATCGGCGAGCGCGCGACGCGCGCCGTTTTCGAGCCAATCCGAAAGCTGCTCGTAAAACCGCGCCGCGACGATGGTGAAACGCTTCCCGGAGCAATCGGGAATCACCATCTTCGCTTTGTCGAAGGATTCCGTTTTCATGGATGATCGCCGTGCGGAAGCGGGCCGCCGGCCGCAGCGGCGCCTTCGAACATGTGCCCGAGTTTGCTGCGTTTGGTCGCGATATAGCGCTTGTTGTACTGCGTAGGCTCGGTCTGCAGCGGCACGCGGCCGACGATCTTCATGCCGTAGCCTTCCAGGCCGAAGATCTTTCGCGGATTGTTCGTGATGATGCGCAGTTCTTTGACGCCGAGATCCGCCAGGATCTGCGAGCCGATGCCGTAGTCGCGCTTATCGACCGGCAAGCCGAGCGCGATGTTGGCCTCGACGGTGTCCGCGCCTTTGTCCTGCAGCGCGTACGCGCGCAGTTTGTTGGCAAGGCCGATTCCGCGCCCTTCCTGACGCAAGTACAGGAAGATGCCGCGCCCCTCGCTTGCGATAATCTGCATCGCGCCGTCGCGCTGTGCCGCGCAGTCGCAGCGAAGCGAATGCAGCGCGTCGCCGGTCAGACATTCGGAATGCACGCGCACGAGCAGATCGCGGCCGTCGCCGATCTCGCCCATGACCAGCGCGACGTGCGTGTTGCCGTCGATCGTGTTCTCGTACGCATAGCCGTTCCACGTGCCGTCTTCCGTCGGCAGTTTGAACTCCGCAATGCGGTTCAGAAGTTTTTCCGTACGCCAGCGGTACGCGATGAGATCTTTGACGGTTATCAGTTTGAGATTGTGTCGCTTGGCGAATTCGATCAGGCCGTCCAGGCGCTCCATCGTGCCGTCCTCGGCCATGATCTCGCAGATGACGCCGGCCGGATACAGCCCGGCGATCCGCGCCAGATCGACGGCCGCTTCAGTTTGCCCGGCACGAACGAGCACGCCGCCCGATTCGGCG